>NZ_PSRR01000007.1 GCF_004296405.1 Bradyrhizobium sp. Leo170 | reverse complement strand
TCCCGGGTCGCGCTTCGCTTGCCCGGGGACGACGGCCACCGCGCGGGTCACCCCCGCGCCGCGCGATCCTTCTCGTTCTGCGCCTTGATCGAGTCGCGCGCCGTGGTCCAGTCGTCGTCGCTCCATTCGCGGAGCTGATAGAAATTGCCGCCCATGGCGAGCGCCTGGGCGCCGTCCATTGCGATGGTCTCGCCGTTGATCCAGTCGCAGCCGCCGGAGATCAGGAACACGGCGAGGTTCTGCAATTCCTCCATGGTGCCGACGCGGCCCATCGGGTTCATCGCTTTGGTCCGCGCGCCGGCTTCGTCGCCCGGCTTGATGCGCTTGCTCATGCCTTCGGTCGGGATCTCGCCGGGCGCGATGGTGTTGAGGCGGATGCCGTGTTTGCCCCATTCGATCGCAAGCGACATGGTCATGGCGTGGATCGCAGACTTGCTCATCGCCGACGGCACCACATAGGGCGAGCCGTTGCGCACCCAAGTGACGCTGATCGACACCACATTGCCGCGCTGCTTGCCGGCGATCCAGCGTCGCCCGACCGCATGGGTGACGTAGAACGTGCCGTGCATCACGATATTGGCGACCGCATCGAAGCCGCGCGGCGAGAGCTCTTCGGAGCGCGAGATGAAATTGCCGGCGGCGTTGTTGATGAGGTCGGTGAGGGGGCCGCTGGTCGTCCAGATCGCCTCGACCATCTCGTCGACGGCCAGTGCATTGCGGATATCGACGCCGTGGCTGACCACGCGCCCGCCATACTGGTCCATCAACTCGGTCGCGGTCTCGTCGCAGACGATCTTGCGGCGGCCGCAGATATGCACTTCGGCCCCCAACTGCAGGAATTTGGCGGCCATGGACTTGCCGAGACCGGTACCACCCCCGGTCACGAGGATACGCCGTCCGGCGAGAAGCTGATCTGTGAACATGGTTTCCACCCAAAGGGGATTGTCAGTCAATTGGTCGATTGACTAAAACCGGCAACGGCCCTTCTGTAAAGCGCCATCAAGAACAGCGGAGGACAATTCCATGGAGCAACGCGTCACGATCTCGGTTTCCGACGGGATCGCCGATGTCCGGCTGGTGCGCGCGGACAAGATGAATGCGCTGGATGCCCCGATGTTCGAGGCGCTGGTGGCCGCGACCGAGCGCCTTTCGACCGAAAAAGGCGTCCGGGTGGTAGTATTGTCCGGGGAGGGGCGGGCGTTCTGCGCCGGCCTCGACATGGGACGTTTCGCCGCGATGAAGGAGAAGGGCGGCAACGGGATCGCCGGCGGCGAAACGCGCGACCTGACCGTCCGGACCCACGGCGAGGCCAATTTCCCGCAACAGGCGGTGTGGGGCTGGCGGCAGCTCCCGGTGCCGGTCATCGCCGCGGTTCACGGCGTAGCCTTCGGCGGCGGCTTCCAGCTCGCGCTCGGCGCCGACATGCGGTTCCTCAGCGCTGATGCGCGGATGTCGATCATGGAGATCAAATGGGGCCTGGTGCCCGACATGGCGGGCACGCCGATCCTCGCCACGCTGGTGCGCGACGACATCTTGCGCGAGCTCACCTATACGGGGCGCATCTTCTCGGCCCAGGAGGCGCTGAGCTATGGACTTGCGACCCGGGTGTGCGACGATCCGCGCGCCGCGGCCTTCGATGTCGCGCGTGAGATCGCCGGCAAGAGCCCGGATGCGGTCCGCGCGGCCAAGCGCCTGCTGAACAAACTGTCGGTCGATCCGGGTCCTGCGCTACTCGCCGAGTCCGTCGAGCAGCAGAAGCTGTTGGGCAGCCCGAACCAGACGGAAGCGGTCCGGGCCAACATCGACAAGCGCCCGCCGCGCTTTGTGGATGCGTGAGCCGCCACGCACCGCCCTCATCCCGAGGAGCCGCGCAAGCGGCGTCTCGAGGGATGGGCCGCGGGTGGGACATCCGGGGCCTCATGGTTCGAGACGGCGCTGCGCGCCTCCTCACCATGAGGGGTCATCGTCGGAGCAAGTCGACACAAGCACGCAGCAAAGAACAATAACAATGAGCGAAACCTCCCAACTCTTCCTCGGCATCATCAGCGGCGATCATAGGCGCACGCATCAGGAAGTCGCCGAGCGCACTGAGCGCATCGCCAGCGGCTTGCGGAAGCTCGGCGTCCGCGAGGGCAACAGCGTGTGCATGTTGATGCGCAACGACATCGCCTTCATCGAGGCCGCCTATGCCGCAATGCGGCTCGGAGCCTATGGCGTGCCGATCAACTGGCATTTCAAGCCGGAAGAGATCAATTACGTGCTGACGGATTCCGGCACGAAGGTGCTGATCGCGCATGCCGATATGCTGCATCCGCTGCGGGATGCTATCCCTGCCGGCGTCACCGTGCTGAGCGTGCCGACGCCGCCGGAAATCCTGGCGAATTACAAGATCAATCCCGATCATCTCGGCGTGCCGGATTTCGCTATTGATTTCGAGCCCTGGCTCGCGAAGCACCCGCGCTATGACGGCCCGGTGGTGCCGCAGCCGCAGAACATGATCTACACCTCGGGCACGACAGGCCATCCCAAGGGCGTGCGCCGCTTCGCGCCGACACCGGAGCAGGCGGCCAATGCGGAAGCGATGCGCGCCATGATCTATGGCCTCAGGCCTGGCGTCCGCGCGCTGCTGCCGGGTCCGCTCTATCATTCCGCGCCGAATTCCTTCGGCCTCCGTTCCGGTCGGCTCGGCGGCGCGCTGCTGATGATGCCGCGCTTCGATGCGGAAGATTTCCTGGCTCTGGTCGAGGAGCAGCGGGTCGACACCGTCTTCATGGTGCCGACCATGTTCATCCGCCTGATGAAGCTGCCCGAGAAGGTGCGCAGGAAATATGACGTATCCTCGCTGCGCCATGTCATCCATGCCGCGGCGCCCTGTCCGGCCGATATCAAGCGCGCGATGATCGAGTGGTGGGGGCCGGTGATCTATGAGTTCTACGGCTCGACCGAATCAGGTGCGGTGACATTCGCGAATTCCGAGGACGCGCTGAACAAGCCCGGCACCGTCGGCAAGATCTCGCCCGGTGCCGAGCTGCGCTTCATCGGCGAGGACGGAAAGGTGCTGCCGCCGGGCGAGATCGGCGAGATCTATTCGCGCATCGCGGGCAATCCGGACTTCACCTACCACAACAAGCCGGACAAGCGCGTCGAGATCGACCGCGACGGGTTCGTCACATCAGGCGACGTCGGCTATATCGACGAGGACGGTTACGTCTTCATCTGCGACCGCAAGCGCGACATGGTGATCTCGGGCGGGGTCAACATCTATCCGGCAGAGATCGAGGCGGTGCTGCATGCCGTTCCCGGCGTGCATGATTGCGCGGTGTTCGGCATCCCCGATGCCGAATTCGGCGAGGCGCTGATGGCGGTGGTCGAGCCGCAAACAGGGGGCCAAGCTGGACGTCGCCTCGGTCCGCGCCCAGCTCAAGGCGTCGCTCGCCGATTACAAGGTGCCCAAGCACATCGAAATCGCGACCAACCTGCCGCGCGAGGATTCCGGAAAGATCTTCAAGCGCCGCCTCCGCGATCCCTATTGGGAACAGGCAGGCAGGAGGATTTGACTTTCCGTCGTCCCGGGCTTGACCCTCCCGACCCTCATGGTGAGGAGGCGCGCAGCGCCGTCTGGAACCATGAGGCCACGATCGTACCCGCGGCCCATCCTTCGAGACGCCGCTTACGCGGCTCCTCAGGATGAGGATGGAGATGGGGCGGGCGGCGCAACATCTCGTGTGCGCCGCCCCCAACTTCGTCTTGCGCTGCGGCAAAAAAGTTGCACACTCCGCACCTGCCGGGCAGTTGCTGGAGCGATCAGCCAATGTCTCCCCAGACCACGTCTTCCGAGACCGATGTCCGCGCCAATCGCGCTGAGGACAGCCAGGCGATCGAGGAGGATGCGCGACTGCGCAATGACATCCGCCTGCTCGGGCGCGTCCTTGGCGACACCGTGCGCGACCAGGAGGGCGCCAATGTCTTCGACCTGGTCGAACGCATCCGGCAGACCTCGATCCGGTTCCATCGGGATGAAGACCGGCAGGCGCGGGGGGAACTGGAAACCATCCTCGACAGCATGTCGATCTCGGAAACGGTGCGGATCGTCCGCGCCTTCAGCTATTTCTCCCACCTCGCCAACATCGCCGAGGACCAGAACAACATTCGCCAGATGCGGGGGCGGGGAGCAGCCGCGCCGCGTCCGAGCCTGCTGGCGCAGGCCGTGGACCATGCGCAGCGGGCCGGCTTCAGCCCGGACGATTTGCGCCGCTTCTTCAAGGGTGCCCTGGTCAGCCCCGTTCTGACCGCTCATCCGACCGAGGTCCGGCGCAAGAGCACGATGGACCGCGAGATGGAAGTTGCACGCCTGCTCGACCGGCGCGAGCGGTTGCAGATGACGCCGGAAGAGAGCGAGGCCAGCGACGAGCAGCTTCGCCGCGCCGTGGTGACGCTATGGCAGACCAATCTGTTGCGCCGGACCAAGCTTACGGTGCTGGACGAGGTCACCAACGGATTGTCGTTCTACGACTACACGTTCCTCCACGAGGTGCCGCGGCTGCATTGCGCGCTGGAGGACCGGCTCAACAAGGAAGGCGGCGAGCCCGGCGAACTCGCATCCTTCCTGAGGATGGGAAGCTGGATCGGCGGCGACCGCGACGGCAACCCGTTCGTCACCGCCGACGTCATGCGCGGCACGCTGCGGCTGCAGTCGAGCCGGATATTGAGCTTCTATCTGGAAGAGCTGCACGTACTCGGCGCCGAATTGTCGTTGGCCAAGAACCTCGCCGATGTTTCTGACGAACTGCGTGTGCTCGCCGAGCGCTCGCCCGATCCTTCGCCGCACCGGAGCGGCGAGCCGTATCGGCTCGCGGTATCCGGCATCTACGCCCGGCTGACCGCGACCGCCGAGAAGCTGCAGGTCGAGATCACGCGCCGGCCGGTCGGCAGGGCCGAGCCCTATACAAACGTCAACGAGATCAAGGCCGATCTCGACGTGCTCGACCGTTCGCTGATCGCAAACAACTCCGCCGTCATCGCGCGCGGACGCTTGCGGCTGCTGCGGCGCGCGGTGGATTGCTTCGGTTTCCATCTCGCCCGCCTCGACATCAGGCAAAACTCCGCGGTGCATGAGCGCACCGTCGCCGAACTGCTCGATACCGCGATCCCCGGCATGTCCTACATGGCGCTCAGCGAGGACGCCCGCATCAACCTGTTGCTCGGCGAGCTTCGCAGCGCGCGTCCGCTGTCGTCGCCCTTCGTGAAATACAGCGAGGAGACGCACGGCGAGCTCGCCGTGTTCCGGGCAGCCGCCGAAGCGCATGCGACCTTCGGCTCGGAGGCGATTTCCCAATGCATCATCTCGATGTGCAAAGGCATGTCCGACATGCTTGAGGTCGCCGTGCTGCTGAAGGAGGTCGGGCTCATCAACCCCTCCGGCCGCAGCGCCATCAACATCGTGCCGCTGTTCGAGACCATCGAGGATCTGCAGGCCTCCAGCGGCATCATGGACCGCATGCTGGCGCTGCACGATTATCGCCGATTGGTGGACAGCCGCGGCGGCGTGCAGGAGGTGATGCTCGGCTATTCCGACAGCAACAAGGACGGCGGGTTCGTCACTTCCGGCTGGGAGCTCTACAAGGCGGAAATCGGCCTCGTCGAGGTATTTGAGCGCCATCACGTGCGCCTGCGCCTGTTCCATGGCCGCGGCGGCTCGGTCGGCCGCGGCGGCGGCCCGAGCTATGACGCCATCATCGCCCAGCCCGGCGGCGCCGTGAACGGCCAGATCAGGATCACCGAGCAGGGCGAGATCATATCGAGCAAATATTCCAACGCCGAAGTCGGCCGCAACAATCTGGAGATCCTTGCCGCCGCGACGCTCGAGACCAGCCTGCTGCAGCCCAGGCAAAGCGCGCCGCGCGCCGAATATCTGAAGGCGATGGAGCAGCTTTCGGCGCTTGCCTTCAAGGCCTACCGCGGTCTGGTCTACGAGACCGATGGCTTTGCCAATTATTTTTGGGGCTCGACGGTCATCAACGAGATCGCGACGCTCAACATCGGCAGCCGACCGGCGTCGCGCAAGAAGACCCGCGAGATCGAGGACCTCCGCGCCATTCCCTGGGTGTTCTCCTGGGCCCAGTGCCGGCTGATGCTGCCGGGCTGGTATGGCTTCGGCAGCGCGGTTGAGGCCTGGATCGCGGAGCATCCGGAGCAGGGCATGCCGTTCCTGCAGGAGCTCTACCGGGAGTGGCCGTTCTTTCGCACGCTGCTCTCCAACATGGACATGGTGCTGGCAAAGAGCTCGATCGCGATCGCCTCGCGCTACGCCGAACTGGTGCCGGATGCCGAATTGCGTGAGAAGATTTTCGGCCGCATCCGCCGCGAATGGCATCTCTCGATCGAGACGCTGCTGGACATCATGGGCCATGAGCGGCTGTTGCAGGGCAACCCGCTGCTCGAACGCTCGATCCGCAACCGCTTCCCCTATCTCGACCCGCTCAACCACGTACAGGTGGAGCTGTTGAAGGAGCATCGCGCGCAGAACCCGGACGAGCAGGTGCTGCGCGGCATCCAGCTCACGATCAACGGGATATCCGCGGGGTTGAGGAATAGCGGGTAGGGAAGGGCGAATAGCGAATGGCGAGTAGCGAATAGACGTCTCCTATTCGCTATTCGCCACTCCCTATTCGCCGACTGCGTCAGCAGTTATGCGCGCCTTGCGTCTCCACATAGACCGCATAGAGCGACTGGCTCGCGGTCATGAACAGGCGGTTGCGCTTCTTGCCGCCGAAGCAGACGTTGGCGCAGGTCTCCGGCAGCAGGATCTGGCCGATGCGAGTGCCGTCGGGCGCGAACACCTGCACACCGTCATAGCCCGGACCGACCCAGCCGGCGCCGACCCAGATGTTGCCGTCGATGTCGACCCGCAGGCCGTCGGGGAAGCCTGACTTGCCGTCGAGCTTCATGTCGATCAATTGCTTCGGATTGGACAGCTTGTCGCCATTGATGTCGTAGCTCCAGACCACGTTGTTGGCATTCGGATAGTGCGTGATGCCGGTATCGCAGACATAGAGCTTCTTGTAGTCATGGCTGAAGGCGATGCCGTTCGGCTTGAACGGCTCGTCGGCAACCTTGGTGATCTGACCGGACTGGCCGTCGACCCGGTACACCGCCTCCTTCTGGTAGGGCTGCACCGAATTGGTGTTGGCGCGCTGCCCCTCGTAGATCGAGATCGCGCCATAGCCGGGATCGGTGAACCAGATCGACTTGTCGTTGGGGTGAGCCACCATGTCGTTCGGCCCGTTCAGCGGCTTGCCGTTGGCTTCCTGGGCCAGCACCGTCACCGTGCCGTTGTGCTCGAAACGCACCAGCCGCGTGCGTTCGGCCGAAATCTGCCGTCCCTCGAAATCGAAGGAGTTGCCGTTGGCCTCGTTCGACGGTTTGCGGAATTGCTCGGAGATGTGGCCGTCGTCGTCGAGATAGCGAAGCTGCCGGTTGGCGGGGATGTCGCTCCAGACCAGATATTGCCCCTGCGCGTTCCAGGCGGGCCCCTCGGCCCACAGGCAGCCCGTATAGAGACGCTTGATCGCGGTGTTGCCGACCTTGGCTTTGAAGCGCTTCGGATCGATCACGACGATATCAGGGTCGGGATAGCGCTGCGGCTCCGCATTGCGACCGAAATCGCGGGCGAAGGCTTCCGGCGCCACCGCCGCAGTTGCAGCAATCGCCGTTGCACTGCGCAAAAGCGTCCGGCGGTCGAGCCCGATCGAGCCGCCGTCCTGCAGGTTGGGTGAATTGTTTGGATTGTTCATGATGTCCTCCCAGGCTTTTCTGTTGTTGGGTAGGAACTCATGCGCCCGCAATCCGGCATAATGCGGGCAGCCGTGATGGATCAACCAGAGATAGGCGTCGTCCCGGCAGCGAGCCGGGACGACGTTGTCATGAAAGTATCAGCGTAGGCGGCAGCCGGTAGGGGTGGGCAAAGCGAAGCGTGCCCACCATCTAACGGCGTGCTCGGAATGGTGGGCACGCTTCGCTTTGCCCACCCTGCGTCTTACCCAAGCTTCAGATCGGGTCCCAGCCGAAGATGTCGGCGGAGCGGTCGAGCTCGTAGAACGAGCCCTTGAGCGCCGGCATGCCGTGTTCGGCGATGGTCTGCGGCGTCCAGCCTTCGCCGCGGTGCACCGAGCGCAGCGGCCGCGACTGGCCCATCAGGAAGATCTCGTTCATGCGGACCGCAAAGATCTGCCCGGTGACCTCCTTGGCGGCGTCGCTGAGCAAATAGGCGCAGACCGGTGCGACCTTCTCCGGCCCCATCTGCTTCATCCTCTCCACGCGCGCCTTCTCGGCGTCGGTCTCGGTTGGAATGGTGCCGATCATGCGGGTCCAGGCGAACGGGGAGACGCAGTTGGAGCGCACGTTGAAGCGGCTCATGTCGAGCGCGATCGACTTCGACAGGCCGACGATACCGAGCTTGGCGGCGGCGTAGTTGGCCTGGCCAAAATTGCCGATCAGGCCCGAGGTCGAGGTGAAGTGCACGAAGGAGCCGCTCTCCTGCTCGCGGAACAGCCGCGCCGCGGCGTGGCTGACGTAGAAAGAGCCCATCAGATGGACCTTGATGACGGCCTCGAACGCTTCCACGCTCATGCGGTGGAAGATCATGTCGCGCAGGATGCCGGCATTGTTGACGACGCCGTCGAGCCGGCCGAAATGATCGGTCGCGGTCTTCACGATCTTGCTGGCCGGGATCGCTTCCGCAACCGACTCGAAATTGGCGACCGCGGTGCCACCGCGCTTCTTGATTTCCTCGACCACCTCCTCGGCTGGGGCGGCGCTCGATCCCGCGCCGTCGGACGTGCCGCCGGGATCGTTGACCACGACCTTGGCGCCTTCAGCGGCGCAGAGCAGCGCGATCTCGCGCCCGATGCCCCGGCCCGCGCCGGTGACGATGATGACCTTGTCCTGCAGTGATTTTGTCATGTGGGTTCTCCGCTCTCTGTTTCGCTTCAAGCCGTCATTCCGGGGCGCGCGAAGCGCGAACCCGGAATCCATTTTGCCGCGCGATGGATTCCGGGCCTGCGCCTATCGGCGCATCCCGGAATGACGGGCTGTTACTTCTCGTTCGTGAAGATGATCGTGCCTGATGCCGCGAACATGCCGCCGACGCCATGGCAGACCGAGATCTTCGCGTCCTTGACCTGCGCCGGCGCAATCCCGCGCATCTGGCGCACGCTCTCCTGGAGCGCGTACATGCCGTACATGCCCGAATGCATGTAGGAGAGGCCGCCGCCATTGGTGTTGAGCGGCAGCTTGCCGCCGGGGCGCGTGTTGCCGTCCGCGATGAACTTGCCGGTCTCCTCGTGCGGCATGAAGCCGAGATCGCCGAGGCCAAAGAGCGGCAGGTGCGCAAAGGCGTCGTAGATCATGAGATGGTCGACGTCCTTGTGGGTGATGCCGGCCTCCTTGAAGGCGAGGGGGCCTGCGACCTTGAAGGCGCGCGAGGAGTTGAAGGTCTCCATCTGGCTGACCATCGGCGTTTCCACGCTCTCGCCGGTGCCGAGGATGTAGACCGGCTTCTGCGGGAAATCCTTGGCCCGATCGGCTGATGTCAGGATGAGCGCGCCGCCGCCATCTGTGACGAGGCAGCACTGCAGGAGGCGGAACGGATAGGCGATCATCCGCGAGTTCAGGACGTCGGCAACCGTGATCGGGTCCTTCATGGTCGCGCGCGGATTCTTCGCGGCCCATTCGCGCTGCACGACGGCGACCATGGCGATCTGCTCATGGGTGATGCCGTAGGTCTTCATGAAGCGCAGTACCGGGATCGGGAACATGCTCGGCGGCCCGTACACGCCGAACGGCGCCTCGAACTGGCCGTTGAGGCTGTCCGGCGGCGTGGAGCGCGGCTGCTTGCCGATCATCGACTTGCCGCTCTCGGCGTGCGTGATCAGCACGGTCTTGCACAGGCCGGCCTCGATCGCGGCCGCGGCATGGCGGACATGCAGCATGAACGAGCAGCCGCCGACCGAGGTGCCGTCGACCCAGGTCGGCTTGATGCCGAGATAGTGGCAGACCTGCTGTGGCGTCTCGACCGCGGTGGCGAAACCGTCGATGTCGGAGAGCTTCAGCCCCGCATCGGCGATGGCATTGAGCGCCGCATCCGCGTGCAACTGGAGCTGCGACATATTGGGGATGACGCCGAGCTCGGTGGTCTCGGCCGCGCCGACGACGGCAACCTGGTTCCTGCGCATCTCTTTAACCCTTCGCCGGACGGAACAAAGGAAGCGTGATCTTGTCGTCGAGCTTCTCGAACGCGACCTCCAGCTTCATGTCGAGCTCGAGCGCTTCCGGCGTCTGCGGGCAGTCGATGATGTTGCTCATCATGCGCGGACCCTCGTCGAGTTCGACCACCGCAATGGCGTAAGGCGGCGTGAAGCCGGGCGCGGCGGGACGGTGGTTGATGACGTAGCTGTAGAGTGTGCCTTTGCCGCTCGCCTTGAACATGCTGACCTTGCGCGAGGCGCAGGACGGGCAGAACGGGCGCGGCGGGAAGTAGACATGCGAGCAGGCGTCGCAGCGCTGCAGGCGCAATTCGCCGACCTGCGTGCCATCCCAGAAATGCTGGGTTTCCGGCGTCGGTTTCGGTTTTGCGCGTGCAGCTTCGGCCATTCGGCATCCTCCCTGGATCAGGCCGTCAGGCCTCGTTCAAAAACGTGATGCGACAATTGACTATCCGTCGTCAACGGTCCAGCGTTTGCAATCGCATGGCGGTATTCCGAAGACGACAGCGCGCTTGTATGCCAGCCTGTCTCAGGCAATAGTCCGCCACGCGGCAAATCCGCCGCGCCGCGCCTCAAACAACGTTCGACGCCAGAAGAGACCTGAAATCGAAAGCCATGCCTGACAATCCGACCCTTGCCTCACTCGCCGCAGACCTCGAGAGCGGCCGCCTCACGGCCCGCCAACTGGTTGAGCAGTGCCTCGCCAAGATCGCCGATCCCGCGGGCGAGGGGCAGCGCGCCTTCATCCACGTCGACAAGGAGGCCGCGCTCGAGGCTGCCGATGCGATGGACCGCCTGCGCAAGGCGCATGCGGCGCCGTCGCCCTTTGCCGGCATTCCCGTCTCGATCAAGGACCTCTTCGACATCAAGGGGCAGGTGACCCGCGCCGGCTCCCGCGCGCTGGAGGATTCCGCGCCGGCGGAAGCCGACGCGCCGGTGGTGGCGCGGCTTCGCGCGGCCGGCTTTGTCGTGATCGGCCGCACCAACATGACCGAATTTGCCTATTCCGGCATCGGCATCAATCCGCATTACGGCACACCGAAGAGCGCTTACAACCGCAGTGTCGGCCATGTGCCCGGCGGCTCGTCGTCGGGTGCGGCGGTCTCGATCGCCGACGGCATGGCCTTTGCCGCGCTTGGCACCGATACCGGCGGCTCCTGCCGGATCCCTGCGGCCTTCAACGGCATCGTTGGCTACAAGCCGACGCAGCGGCGTATCCCGCTCGATGGCGGTGTGCCGCTGTCGTTCTCGCTCGACAGCTACGGGCCGCTCGCCAATTCCGTCGCCTGCTGCGCAACGCTCGACACCGTGCTCGCGAGCGAGCCGGTGACGCCGCTGCAGCCGCGGCCGGTGAAAGGTCTGCGGTTCGCGGTGCCGACCACGGTTGCCCTCGATGACCTCGATGATGCCGTGGCAAAAACGTTCGACAGTGCGCTGTCGGCGCTGTCGAAGGCGGGCGCGCTGATCGAGAAGATCGAGGTGCCGGAATTCCTCGATGTCGGCATCATGAACGCCAAGGGCGGCTTCGCGGCTTCCGAGAGTTATGCCTGGCATCGCTATCTGCTCGCCAGCAAGGGCGACATCTATGACCCCCGCGTCGCCACGCGCATCATGCGCGGCGAGGGATATCTGGCCGCCGACTACATCGATCTGCTCAATGCGCGAAAATCCTTCATCGCACGCACCGAGAAGCGCATCGCGCCCTATGATGCGCTGCTGCTGCCGACCACGGCCAATGCGCCGCCGAAGATCGCCGACCTCGATGACGACAAGGCGTTCACCGCGGAGAATCTGCGCGCGTTGCGTAACTGCACGTTGATCAACGTGCTCGACGGCTGCGCCATCTCGCTGCCGGCCCATCGTGAAGATGATGTGCCGGTAGGTCTGATGGTCGCCGCCGCAGGCGGATCGGATCGCCGCATCTTCGAGATCGCGGCCGCAATGGAGACCATCATCCGTGTATGACCTCGCTTTCACCCTCGACGACAAGGGCATGGCGACGCCACTGACGCTCGCCATCGACCAGGCTGATCGCCGGCTGGACCGGCCGCGATCCGGTGGCGCGCGACAAGCATATCGCCGAGCTTGAAGCGATCGGAATTGCAAGGCCGGCCACGACGCCGATCTATTACCGCTGCTCAGCGCGGCGGCTGACCACCGAGGACACGATCGAAGTCTGCGGCGAAGATTCCAGCGGCGAGGTCGAGTTCGTGCTGATCGGCTGGCAGGGCCGCATCTTCGTCGGCTGCGGCTCCGATCACACCGACCGCAAAGTCGAGAGCTACAGCGTCACCGTCTCAAAACAGATGTGCGACAAGCCGATCGGCTCCGAACTCTGGGAGCTCGAAGACGTCATCGACCACTGGGACCAGATGATCCTGCGCTCCTGGGCCTGGATCGATGGCGAGCGCGTGCTCTACCAGGAAGGCACGCTCGACGGCATGCTGCCGGTGAAGGAACTGATCGCGCGCGGCTTCGGCGACAAAGGCCTGCCCGACGGCTGCGCCATGTTCGGCGGCACTTTCGCCGCCAAGGGCGGCATCCGCCCGGCGAGCCGGTTCGAGTTCGAGCTGGAGGATCCGGTGCTGAAGCGAACGATCCGCCACGCCTATGACGTGGTGACGCTGCCGGTGCGGGGGTAGATAGTCGCCCCATCGTCATTGCGAGCGCAGCGAAGCAATCCATGCCGCAGCGGGCGGAGAGATGGATTGCTTTGCTGCGCTCGCAATGACGCCGCAATATCGGAAATCGGGTGGTTGATTGTGCGCGGATCCGCCACCACCTCGGGACCAACGCGAGTGTTGTGGTTTGACCGCTGATTTATTCGATAGCGTTGCCGAGCGTCCGGCGCGGGAGGTGATCGCGGAAGGCGCGATGATCGTGCGCGGATTTGCGCATGCCGTCGAAGCCGAGCTGATCCCGGCGTTGCGCGAGATCCTCGCGCAGGCGCCGTTTCGGCGCATGTTTACGCCCGGCGGTTATCAGATGTCGGTGGCGATGACCAATTGCGGCGCGGTCGGCTGGGTCACCGATCGCAGCGGCTATCGTTACGACAGCATTGATCCGGAATCCGGAAAGCAGTGGCCCGCAATGCCGCCGGTGCTCGTGCGCCTGGCGCGCGAGGCGGCGGCGGAAGGCGGCTTTGGCGGTTTTGCGCCGGATGCCTGCCTGGTCAATCGTTACGAACCAGGCGCAAGACTGTCGCTGCACCAGGACAAGGACGAGACGGATTTCGCGGCGCCGATCGTCTCGGTGTCGCTTGGCCTTCCCGCGATCTTCCTGTTTGGTGGGCCAAAGCGCAGCGACAAGACGGCTCGGTATCGGCTGACGCATGGGGATGTCGTGGTGTGGGGCGGGCCATCGCGATTGTTCTTCCACGGCGTCGCGCCGCTCGCCGACGGTGAGCACGCGGTGCTCGGTCGGCAGCGGATCAATCTCACCTTTCGCAAGACGCGATAGCTTCCCCCGTCATTCCGGGGCGCGCGTAGCGCGAGCCCGGAATCCATTTCACCGCGTTACCCGGTGGCGCCATGGATTCCGGGCCTGCGCCTTCGGCGCATCCCGGAATGACAGTGTCAGGGTTTGGCCGGATGAATAAACGCCCACGGGCTCACTTCCGAATCCGTCGGCACCTCGATCGCGATCACATAGGGCCCGCCGTCGGCCAGCGCCTTTTCCAGCGCGGGACGGAAATGATCGGGCGAGGTGACGCGCGCAGCTCCGGCACCAAAGGACTCCGCGAGCTTGACGAAATCCGGATTGACGAGGTCCGACGCCACCACGCGGCCGTCAAAACGCTCGCGCTGGTCGCGCCGCACATTACCGTAAGAGTTGTTGTTGAACACTAGCGTCACCACGCCGATGCGACACTGTACGGCGGTGGAAAGCTCTTGCACACCGAACATGAAACCGCCGTCGCCCGTGATCGCCACCACCGGCTTGTCGGGATTGGCGACTTTGGCGCCGAGCGCGGTCGGAAAGCCGGAGCCGAGTGTGCCCTGATAGCCCGAGGTGATGAAGGTGCGCGGTTCGTAGACGGGAAAGCCATACCAGGAGGCGAAACCGACCTGTGAGAGCTCGTCGGTGACAACAGCGTTCGAAGGCAGCACCTCGCGGAGAATCTTCAGGTAAGCCATCTGCGGCTGGATGCGCTGGATTTCGCGCGCGGCCGCCGCGGTCGCTTCGCGGATTGCCGCGCGTCGGCCGCTGCTCTTGCCAAGACCAGTCTTGCGTAGGGCCGCCAGCAACTCGGCGCTGCCGGCTTTGGCGTCGCTCACGATGGCGGCATCAGCCGTGAGCCGACGCATTTCGACCGGATCGATGTCGATGCGGATCGATTTGATGCCGTCGGGCTGGTACGGCCAGCGGAATCCTGAGGCCGGCAATTCCATGCGGGTGCCGATCCCGATCATCAGATCGGTCGTCGGCCACAATTTGTAAGCGGCCGCCATGGTCAGCCCGAGCTCATGCGCATTGGAGACGATGCCGCGGCCGCTGCGGAAGGCGACGACGGGCGCATCGATCATTTCTGCCAGCTCGAGGATTTCCTCTCCCGCCTCGATCGCGCCGCTGCCGACGAAGATCATCGGCGTCTTGCTCGCCGCGATCAGCGCGGCCGCCGCCTTGATCCGGTCAGGGTCGGGCAGTGGCGACGGAAACGGCTCGAACGGCTTTGATGGCGCGACTGCGGCACGCTGGGTGAAGACGTCCCAGGGCATCTCGAGCGACGCCGGTCCACGCCGGCCCGACAGCATTTCCTGGAATGCGCGCGACACCATCGCCGGCGCCGCATCGGGATATTCGATCCGATCGGCCCATTTCACGAAGGTGCGCAGCGTCGCGAGCTGGTCCGGCATCTCGTGCAGATGGCCGCGGCCCTTGCCGAGGAACGCGGTCGGCACCTGCCCGGTGAGGCAGAGCACCGGCTCGTTGCAGCCGAAGGCGGTGAGCAGCGCCGCGCTGGCGTTGAGCACGCCGGGGCCGGGCACCACGCTGAACACGCCCGGGCGGCCGCTCGAACGCGCATAGCCGAAGGCCATGTAGCCGCAGGCCTGCTCGTGCCGCGCGCCGATCATCTTGAGCTGCGCCTGATGGAAGGCGTCGAACAGGCCATAGATTTGCGCGCCGGGCAGGCCGAACACCGTGTCGACGCCGTGGGCGACGAGGCCGTTGACGATCGCTTCGCCGCCGCTGGCTGAACTCATCTTGCTATCCATCTGCTTCTTATGCTTCGTCGACAACGGCGTTGCGCAACACGCCGACGGCTTCGGCCTCGATCTCCAGACGAGGCGGAGACATCGGCTCGCTCAATCCGCAATCGTCACGTCGGCAATGAACAGCGGCTCGCGCACCGTCTGTCCGGTGAACGGCGAGCCCTGCTCGAACCAGGAACGCGGGGCGGGCGCGCCCCACAACGTCTGCCGCCGCGGGTCCTTCAGCGACCAACGCAGTGGCTCATGGTCGTGATCTCCCGTGAAATAGTCGCTGGTGTAAAGCTCGAGCCGATGGCCGTCGGGATCCCTGACATAGAGAAAGAACGCATTGGAAATGCCGTGGCGGCCGGGGCCGCGTTCCATGTTCTTCAGGAAGCCGCTGGAGGCCATCACGTCGCAGAGATGCAGGACGTTCATTGCAGTCGGCACCCAATAGGCGAAATGGTGCAGGCGAGGGCCTTTGCCGTTGGTGAAGGCGAGGTCGTGCACATTGCCCTTGCGATGCATCCATGCCGCGGCGATGCGTCCGTTCGGGCCGTCTTCCTCGCCATATTCGGTGAGACGAAAGCCGAGCCGTGCATAGAAATCGATGGTGTCCTGCAGCTCGGCGGCGAAGATATTGAAATGGTCGAGCCGTTGCGGATGACAGCCCTTGTAGAGGTCGTAACGGCGCAAGAGGTGCGGGCGCTTGTCCATCGTCGCATAGAGCTCGAGCTGGAAGCCGAATGGATCGGAGAACTGCAAGGCGCGGCCCTGGAACGGCTGGTCGACGAAGCGATAGTCGATGCCGTGCTCGGAGAAGAACGCCGCCGCCTTGTCGAGGTCAGCATCATTGCCGACTTTGAAGCCGAGCCGGCTGCAGGCTGCTACAGGCGCCTTGCGCAGCACCAGCGAGTGATGCTGATGCTCTTCGGAGCCGCGCAGATAAACCGTCTTGTCGTCCGCGTCCTCGACATGTAGCCCAACGGTGGCCTCATAGAACGCGCGGCTGGCGGCGAGGTCGGTCACGTCGAGCACGACGTGGCTGCAGCGGATGATGTTGAACGGCGGATCAAAGACGTGCTGCGGAACAGGCATCGATGTTTCCCTGCTTGAGGTCGTCATTCCGGGGCAGCCCGCAGGGCTGAACCCGGAATCTCGAAATTCCGGGCTCGATGCTTCGCATCGCCCCGGAATGACGGCGTACTACACTCCCAGTCTCTGTATCTTATGCGTCCCGCGTGCCAGCGAGACGTGCTTGGTTTCCATGTAGAAGTCGAACGAATAATCGCCGCCGTCGCGGCCGATGCCTGACGATTTCATCCCGCCGAATGGCGTTGGCAGGTGCCGGACGTTTTCCGAGTTGAGCCAGATCATGCCGGCTTCGAGCGCATCCGCCACTCGCAGGGCACGGCCCATGTCACCGGTCCAGACATAGCCGGTGAGGCCATACTGCACGCCGTTTGCGATCTCGACGGCGTCGGTCTCGTCGCGGAACGGGATGACGGTGAGGAACGGCCCGAACACCTCTTCCTGCGCCACCCGCATCTTGGAATGCGCAGCCGTGACGAGCGTCGGTTGCACATAATGTCCGCCGCCTGGCCCGTCATGCGGTTTGCCGCCGACCGCGATCGTCGCGCCTTCCTGCCGCGCCACGTCGAAATAGGAGCAGACCTTTGCCAGATGCCGCTCATGGATCAGCGGTCCGATCTCGGTTGCGGGATCGAGGGGATGGCCGACCTTCAGCGCCTTGACCCGCGCGGTGAGCTTCTCGATGAACTTCTCCGCGATGCTCTCTTGCACCAGGAGACGGCTCGAGGAGGTGCAGCGCTCGCCGTTTAGCGAGTAGATCATGAACACGACGGCATCGAGCGCGCGCTCGAGATCGGCGTCCTCGAACACGATCACCGGGTTCTTGCCGCCGAGTTCGAAATGTACACGCTTCAGCGTCGGCGCGCCCTGGGCCATGATCGCGGACCCGGTCGCGCTCTCGCCGACGAAGCCGATAGCCTTGATCGCGGGATGCTCGGTCAGCGCCTTGCCGGCCTCCTCGCCGAAACCGTGCACGGTGTTGAGCACGCCGTCGGGCACGCCCGCCTGCTTCACCAGCTTCGCCAATAGATCAGCCGTCACCGGCGACCATTCCGCGGGCTTGTGCACCACCGTGCAGCCGGCGGCGAGCGCGGGCGCGATCTTCCAGGTCGACAGCATGAACGGCGTGTTCCACGGCGTGATCACGCCGACCGGACCGATCGGCACCCGCGTGGAGATGTTCCAGTGCTCTTCGCTCGGCATGTTGAGGCCGTCTCTGGCCTCGGCGCATTTGTCGGCAAAGAAGCGGAAGTTCTCGGCCGCGCGGATCGCGGCTTTCGCCATGAAGCGATGTGCCTGGCCGGTATCGATGCATTCGAGCGCGGCGATATCGTCGGCATGATCCTCGATCGCATCGGCCACGCGATTGAGCAGCTTGCGCCGCATCGAGGCCGACATGTCGCGCCAGGATTTGAAGGCGAGGGCGGCCGCGGTCGCGGCGCGATCGATGTCCTCGGCATTGCCGCGCGCGACGGTTGCCAGCACGGCGCCGTCGATCGGCGACTTCGTCTCAAATGTCTGGCCGGAGATCGACGGCACCGTCTTGCCGTCGATCATGTGGCCGATTCCCTCCGCCTTCAGCTTCGCCAGCAGCGGCGCGGCGCGGTCGCGGTTGGCCTGGAATAATTCGGCCGATTTCGGCCTCGCTTTATCCATGGACAGTCTCCACCTTCAGCGCATCGTGGATATTGTTGCGCTTCCAGCTCGTCTCCTTGTCGTTGATCTGCATGTCGAACGACAGCGCAAATTTGCTGCTCGCGAATACCGGGTCGAGATAAGTCGATAGCGCTCTGAAGATATGTTCTCCCGCCTTCTTGCGGGTTGCGAGATCGCGGCCTTCGCCGAGCCGCAGCACCATGTCGAGAAAGCCGTAAACGTTTCGTCCGTCGGCGATCGCGTAGTGCTCGCATCTGATGGCGCGAACGCGGATGCCGCCGAGCGGGAAGATGCCGGTCTCGACCGCCGCCTTGCGCACGAGTTCGACGACTTCGCCCATGTCGAGGTGGGAATCCAGGTTGGCCGAATATTCGATGGTGAAATGCGGCATGGCGGATCACTCATGGTGCGCTGGAATGATTAACATGTTAAGTGTATCGGCGTAAATTGATTTGCGCTTTGTTGCGCCGCAAAAGATTGGCGATGGCGGGTAAGAAATCATCATTGAACGGTTCGCGGCCGCGCGCGGCGGCAGAGACGAGGCGGCGTGGGCCGATGCGTGAATTTTCCCGCTCGTTGCCGATGTCGCTCTTGCGTGCGCGTGAGGCCGTGATGCGGCAGTTCCGTCCCTCCCTGCGCTATCACGGGCTGACCGAGCAGCAATGGCGCATCCTGCGCGCGCTGACGTCGGTGGAGGCGATCGAGGTCACCGATCTCGCGCGGCTCGCCTTCCTGCTCGGGCCGAGCCTGTCGCGCATCCTGCGTGACCTCGAGGCGCGCGGGCTGATCGAGCGCCGTTCGGCGGAGGCGGACCTGCGGCGCGCCGTGGTGTCGATCTCGCCGAAGGGATTGAAGCTGATCGAAGCGGTCGCGCCGACATCGGAAGCGATCTACGCCGCCATTACAAAACGTTACGGCGCGCGCAAGCTTGCTGAACTGCAGGCGATGCTGGGCGCGCTCGAAGAAAGCCTTGCGAGCTTGTCAGGCGCGGAAGGGGAAACGGTCGAGGTCGATGAGTAAATGCAAAATTTGCATGATGATATGTGCTGGGATGCATAGCTCGCCTTTCCTGCACATCGTTTGAGCACAAAGGAATTGGTAGGCCCACGGAATCTGCCGGAATAGTCATGATCTCGTCGGCATTAATCTTTCTTGATGCGCGCGGATAACGATGCATCTCCATCGTTAGTCGAAAACACCGCAATATCAATTTACTCCGAGACGGAGAGTCCGTAAGTACGCATGCGGTTCGCGCCCCGTCGGGGATCGCCAACAGCAAGAAGGGCCGACGAAGACGCCCGGCCTCAGGGAGAAACCAATGAAACTGACGAGACGCGATTTCGCGGCTGGCGTCGTCGCCGGCCTTGCCGCCCCCCACATCATTACGAGCGCGAGAGCGCAGGGCGCCACGATCAAGATCGGCATGTGCGCGCCGGTCACCGGTCCCGCCGCCGAATCCGGCCGCTACGCCATCCAGGGTGCGAAGCTTGCACTCGAAGCCGTCAACAAGGCTGGCGGCATCCTCGGCAAGCAGGCCGAGTTGATCATCGAAGACGATCAGACCACCAATCCCGGCATCGTGCTGGCATTCTCCAAGCTCGCCGCGCAATCCGACATCGTCGGTTTCCTTGGTTCGATCCGGTCGACCCAGGTGCACGCCATGGCGCCCGACGTGCTCAAGCTCGGCAAGCCCGTGATGATCGGGGGAACCGATCCGAACCTCACTCACATGGGCAATCAGTGGCTGTTCCGCTTCCGTCCGAATGACAGCTATTCCGGGCGCGTCATCGCCGAGTATGGGGTCAACACGCTCGGCAAGAAGAAATGGGCCGTGCTGCATTCGACCGACGCGTTCGGCACCGCAGGCGGCAAGGCCCTGACCGCTGCGTTGGAAAAGCTCGGCTGTGCGCCCGTGCTCGACCAGGGTTATGCCAACCAGAGTCAGGACTTCACCCCGGTCGTGCTCGCGATCAAGCAGTCCGGCGCAGACATTCTTGGCTCCTACTTCACCTTCGAGAACGACCTCGGCATCTTTGCCCGGCAGTTGCGCCAGCTCGGCGTCAACATTCCCTGGGTCGGTTCTCCCTCGATCGTCAATATCACCGCGCTGAAACTCGCCGGGCCTGCGCTGTACAACACCTATGGTGTCGCGGACTACGCGGAAGATTCCAGCGAAGCCTCCAAGGCGTTCGGCAAGCTCTATCGTGATGCGGTCAAGGTCGCGCCGGATAACCAGAGCTCTTGGCCTTATGACGCGGTCACCGTGCTGGCGGCGGCGATCAACAAAGCCGGCTCGACCGAGCCTGCAAAAATCCGTGAGGCGATCCTGTCGATCAAGAAATTCCCCGGGGCCGAAGGCGAGTATAATTTCGACCAGAACGGCGACGGGCTCCACGGCTACAACATCGTGAAAAACGACAAGGGCAATATCGTCTTCGACAAGCACATTGAATTCAACGATTGACCACTTTTTCGGCCTCTTCGTTCTCCACGAAGAGGCCGAAAACCTTTCGGCGAATTCCTCAGCTCTCCTCCTAACCGAAGCTTGTCATGGATCTCGTCCTTCAACTGCTGTTTACCGGCATCGGCATCGGCGCCGTCTACGCGCTGGTCGCGCTCGGTTTCGTGCTGATCTTCCGCGCCACCAATGTGGTGAATTTCGCGCAAGGCGAATTCTCCATGGTCGCGGCCTATCTGATGGTGGTGTTCGCCGTCGATCACGGCTGGCCCTACTGGCTGTCATTCCTGATCGCGCTCGGCGGCATGGCGCTGCTCGGCGTCATCTTCAATCTCGGCGTCTATTATCCGCTGCGCCACCGCACGTTCCTGCCGGTCATCATCGCCACCATCGGCGCCTCGATCCTGCTGTCGAATTCGGTGCTGGCGATCTACGGCCCGCAGCCGCAGGTGCTGCAGGGATGGTTTGAGACACCCGGCATCCAGCTCGGTCCTGTTTATCTCGATAGCCAGTATCTCCTGATCATCGCGGTGACGATCGCGCTCGTGATCTTCAACTATTGGTTCTTCGAGAAGACGCTGCTCGGCAAGAAGCTGCAGGCGACCTCGCAGGACAAGGAAATGGCCTCGCTGCTCGGCATTTCCGTCTCCACCATGATCATGATCACCTTCATTTATTCCGCCGTGCTCGGCGGCTTGGCCGGCATCCTGGTCGCACCGGTGCTGTTCGTCTCGATCCAGATGGGCTCGACGATCGCGCTCAAGGCATTCGCAGCCACCATCATCGGCGGCTTCGGCGACGTCGCCGGCGCCATCATCGGCGGGCTCGCGCTCGGCGTCATCGAGACTTTTGGCGCGGCCTACATTTCGGTTCCCTACAAGGATGGTTTCGCTTTCCTGGTCCTGGTCGCTTTCCTGATCTTCCGGCCGCAGGGCATCTTCGGCGAACGTGTGGCGGAGAAAGCATGAGCGCACCCAGCGACAACATGCCGATTCCGGCACCCGCCGTCCGCTCGAGACCGCTTCTGCTCCGCCATCTGCCGTACTTCATTGGCGCGGCGATCCTGGTGGCGCTTGCCGCAGGATTGCGGTTCGACGGCTACATCCTCAACATCCTGCTGCAAGCGACGACGTTCTCGATTGCAGTGTTCGGCCTGTCGGTCGTGCTCGGCCTGTGCGGGCAGATCAATCTGGCGCAGGCGGCGTTCTTCGGGCTCGGCGCCTATGCGGTCGGCCTCGGAACGAACGACCTGCATCTCAGCTTCTGGCTGTGCCTTGTCGGTGGCTGCGTGGTCGCGCTGCTTGCCGGCGCGCTCCTGGGGATGTCGACCTTGCGGCTCGGCGGGCATTACCTCGCGATGGTGACGATCTCGTTCCAGCAGATCGTTACGCTTGTCATGATCAACGCGATCTGGCTGACGCATGGCCCCGACGGCGTCTCCAATATCCGCCGTCCCGAACTGTTCCAGACGTCGCAGAGCTATCTCGCCTTCTGCGTCGCCATGCTCGCGATCGTCGGCTATCTGGTCTGGCATCTCTCCGACACCAAGCTCGGCCGCGCAATGCGGGCCGTGCGCGACAACGAACTCGCGGCCGGCGTCAACGGCATCGACGTGTTCCGCACCAAGATCTACGCCTTCGCGCTCTGTGCGCTGCTCGGCGGCCTGGCGGGCGGGCTGTTCGCCGGCGGCTTTGCCTATGTCAGCCCCGATCAATTCTCGTTCGCGGAATCGATCGTGTTCCTGACGATGTCGCTGCTTGGCGGCGTCGCTTCGCCGATCGGCTCGGCGATCGGCACCGGGCTTCTGATCCTGATTCCGGAATGGCTGCGTTTCCTCAAGAGCGTGCCCGGGCTTTATCTCGCCATTTACGGCCTGTTCGTGATCCTGATCATTCGCTTCATGCCAGACGGCATCTGGGGCTTCGTCGCCGATGCCTTCAGCCGCTGGCGCGCGCACATCAAGGCGCCGCCTGTGGCGGCTGCGCTGCAGTTGAAGCCTGCGACCGTCGGCGGCGAGTTCGTGCTTGAGGTGACCGGCCTGTCGAAGCATTTCGGCGGCCTCAAAGCCGTCGATGGCGTCGACATCGCGGTGAGGCGCGGCGGCGTCCACGCGCTGATCGGGCCGAACGGCTCCGGCAAGACCACGACGCTAAACGTACTCTCCGGCCTCTACGAGGCGACCTCGGGCAAGATCGTGCTCGACGGCACCGACATCACCCGCATGCCGCCGCATCAGCGCACGGCCGCGGGACTCGGCCGCACCTTCCAGAACATCCGTCTGTTCCGTTCGATGACGGCGCTCGAGAATGTCGAGATCGGCGCCGAGCGGCCCGGCAACACGATGATCGGGAAGGGCGAGGACGCGCTGACCGAACGGGCGATGGAAGCACTGAACTTCGTCGGCCTCGGCCACCGCGCCAACGAGCTGATCTCGAGCTTCTCCTACGGCCACCAGCGCCTGATCGAGATTGCGCGCGCGCTGGCCGCCAATCCGACGCTGTTGCTGCTCGACGAGCCGGCCGCGGGATTGAATTCGACCGAGAAGCTCGAACTGCATGAACTGCTCAAGCGCATCGCGGCGCAGGGCCTCACCATCCTCATCATCGATCACGACATGACGCTCGTCTCCGAAGCCGCCCAGCACATCACCGTGCTCAATTTCGGTCGCCGCATCGCGGACGGCGAATCCATGGCGGTGCTGCGCCATCCCGATGTCGTCTCCGCCTATCTCGGGAGCGAATGATGCCGCTGCTCGAAATCCGCAATCTCGTGGTCCGCTACGGCGAGATCGAGGCGCTGCGCGGCGTCACCATCGCCGTCGAGGCGGGGCAGGTGGTGACTTTGCTCGGCGCCAACGGCGCCGGCAAGTCCACCACGCTCCGCGCCATCTCGGGGCTCGCCAAGCCCACGTCCGGCGAAATCCTGTTCGACGGCGAGTCGATCGCCGGCCTTGGGCCGGAAGCGATCGTCCGGCTCGGCATCTCGCATGTGCCGGAGGGCAGGCGGGTGTTCCCGGGCCTCACGGTCAAGGAAAACATCATGCTCGGCGCGTCGAACCGAAAAGCTTCGTCGGCGCAGATCTCGCGCGAGGCGGATGCGATGTTCGACCTGTTCCCGGACATTCGCGCCTTCGCCGATGCGCTGGGCTGGACGCTGTCCGGTGGCCAGTTGCAGATGGTCGCCGTTGCTCGTGGATTGATGGCGAAGCCGCGGCTGCTCTTGCTGGACGAGCCTTCGTTGGGACTGGCGCCCGTCATCGTGCAGGCGGTGTTCCGCATCATTTCGCAGATCAGGAAAGACACCACGGTCTTGCTTGTTGAGCAAAATGCGCGCATGGGACTTTCGGTCGCCGATCACGGCTTCGTCCTGGAAACGGGGCGGATTGTGCTTGGCGGCAAGCCCGACGAATTGTGGGGCAATGAGGCCATCGCCGCGGCCTATCTCGGTGGTCACGCCAAGGCCAGCGCTTAAAGAAGCATGATCCCGAGGTGCCGGTTTCCCGGAAGGATCATGCTGCAAACCAAGGAGCGAGTGACATATCCATGGTGACGATCAAGGTCGACAATCTCATCAATTTTGTTGCTGAAGTCTTCTCCCACGCCGAATCCTCGCCCGAAGAAGCCCGTCGCATTGCAACATATTTGACGACCGCCAATCTCACCGGGCACGACAGCCACGGCGTGATCCGCGTACCCGTCTATATCCGCTGGAAGAAGATGGGCTCCGTGGTTCCGAACCAGACCGCCGAGGTCGTGGTCGATACGCCCTCGCTAGCCGTCGTCGACGGCAAGTTCGGTTACGGGCAGACGGTCGCGCCGGTCGCCGTCAAGATCGGCATCGAAAAGTGCAAGAAGGCAGGACTTGCCGCAGTTGCGCTGCGCAATGCCGGCCATATCGGCCGCGTCGGCGATTGGGCGGAGATGGCCGCCGCCGAAGGGCTGGTGTCGGTGCATTTCGTCAATGCCGCGGGTTCGCTCCTGGTTGCGCCGTTCGGCGGCGTCGAGAAACGGCTGTCGACCGCGCCCTATTGCGTCGGCATTCCGCGCGAAGGCCAGGACCCGATCGTGCTCGATTTCGCCACCTCGATCGTCGCCGAGGGCAAGGTGCTGGTCGCAAGCCGCGGCGGCAAGAAACTGCCTGTTGGCGCGCTGGTCGATTTCGACGGTACCTTGAGTGAAGATCCGCACGTGCTGTATGGGCCATACACGCCGGACGGGCCGCGCGATCACACCAAGGGCACCGGCGCGATCCGTGCGTTCGGCGAGCACAAGGGCTCAGGCCTGGCATTCATCTGCGAACTGCTCGGCGGCGCGCTGACCGGAACGGGCGCGACCACGCCGGACCGGCGGTTCGCCAACGGCATGCTGGCCTTCTACATCGATCCCAAGGTGGTCGATCCCGCCAATTTCTTCGACGGCGAAATCTCGCGCTATGTTGACTTCATCCGCGAGACCAAGCCGATTGCCGGTACCGATAACGTGCTGATCCCGGGCGATCCCGAAAGAAAGACCCGCGCCGAGCGCACCAGGAACGGCATCCCCTTGCCTGACGACACCTGGGCGGCGATAGTGAATACCGCGCGCGAAGTCGGCGTCAGCGAAGTCAGCATCCAGCGGGCAACAGGCTAACGAGCACCCATCATCGCGAGCGGAGTGAGGCAATCCATGTCGTCACAAGCGAAGTATGGATTGCTTCGTCGCTATCGCTCCTCGCAATGACGGCATGGCCATGACGGTGAGAACAAGGGAAGGACGGCAAAGTGGCAAATAACAAGGTCAAGCAAATCTGGGCGTCGGGCAGAGCGGTTGTCAACGCGTGGCTGGCGATCCCGTCGGGCTTTTCGGCCGAGGTGATCGCGCAATGCGGTTTCGACAGCGTCACCGTCGACATGCAGCACGGCGTGCAGGATTATCTCTCGATGGTGCAATGCTTCCAGGCAATGAACGGCCACCCGGTGACGCCGATGGTGCGCGTGCCCTGGAACGAGCCCGGCATCATCGGCAAGGTGCTCGACGGCGGCGCCTATGGCGTGATCTGTCCGATGGTCAACACGCCCGAGGAAGCCAAGAACCTCGTCTCTTATGCGAAGTATCCGCCGAAGGGCACGCGCTCCAACGGCCCGATCCGCTCTGGCATGTACGGCTCGGCCGGCACCTATCAGCAGACCGCCAATGATGAGATCGTGCTGTTGCCGATGATGGAAACCAGGACCGCAGTCGAGAACATGGAAGCGATCCTCGACGTCGAGGGCATCGACGGCGTCTATATCGGTCCGTCCGACCTCGGCTTCTCCTACGGCCTGGTGCCGAAGCTCGATCGCGACGAGCCGGAGATCCTCAAGATCTACGAGAAGATCGTCAAGGAATGCGGCAAGCGCGGCCTCAACCCCGGCATCCACTGCAGCGGCGCCGAAGGCGCGGTCCGTGCGATCAACATGGGCTTCAAGCTCGTCACGCTCTCGAACGAGAGCGGCTTAATGATGACCTACGCCAAAATGCAGGTGAACCAGACCCGCAAAGAGTCTGGCGGAAAAGCGTGAGAAGCGAATAGCGAGTAGGGAATGGCGAATAGGGATAGCGAGCGCAGCAATCCTATTCGCTACTCGCCATTCGCTATTCGCCCCTCGCAGCCATTCGCCCCAAAGGAGACCCCCATGGCCCCGGCACCCGTGATCCGCCTGCATCCCGATGACAGCGTGCTGATCGCGCGCGCCAGCCTGCCGCCGGGGCTTGAGGTCGCCAACGGCGTCACCACGGTTGACCGCATTCCGGCCGGCCACAAGGTCGCGATCAAGCCGATCGCGGAGGGCGAGCCGATCAGGCGCTATGGCCAGATCATCGGCTTTGCCACAGCGCCGATCGCGCCGGGCCAGCATGTCCACACCCAGAATTGCGGCATGGGCGATTTCGCCAAGGACTACGCCTACGGCGTCGACGTGAAGCCGGTGCCGAATTTCGATCTGCCCGCGACCTTCGACGGCATCCGCCGTCCCGATGGCCGCGTCGCGACGCGCAACTATATCGGCATCCTCACCTCGGTGAACTGCAGCGCCCATGTCGCTAGCCTCGTCGCCGACGTCTTCAAGAAGAATCCGTTCACCGGCGACAATCCGCTGGCCGATTTTCCGAATGTCGACGGCGTCGTCGCGCTGACCCACAAGACCGGCTGCGGCATGACGCAGGACGAGCCATTGGCGCTGCTTCGCCGCACGCTCGGCGGCTATGCGCGGCACGCGAATTTCTCTGCGGTGATCGTGCTCGGCCTCGGCTGCGAAGTGAACCAGATCGGCGGCCTGATGCAGGAGCAGAAGCTCGCCGGACGCCTGCGCGCGATGGACATCCAGGAAGTCGGCGGCACCCGCAAGACCGTGGAAGCCGGCGTCGCCTTCGTGCGCGAAGCACTCGCCGACGCCAACAAGGTCAAGCGCGAGAAGGTCGCGGCGAGCGAGCTCACGGTGGCGCTGCAATGCGGCGGCTCCGACGGCTATTCCGGCGTCTCCGCCAATCCCGCGCTCGGCGCCGCCAGCGATCTCCTCGTGCGGCACGGCGGCACCGTGATCTTGTCCGAGACTCCGGAGACCTATGGCGCCGAGCATCTGCTGACACGCCGCGCCGTCAGCCGCGAGGTCGGCGAGAAGCTGGTCGGCCTGATGCGCTGGTGGGAAGAATACACGCAGCGCGAAGGCGCCGAGATGAACGCCAATCCGAGCCCCGGCAACAAGGCCGGCGGCCTCACCACGATCCTCGAGAAATCGCTTGGCGCGATGGCGAAGGCCGGCAGCACCAATCTCGTTGACGTGCTGCACTACGCCGAGCCGGTGACCAAGCGCGGCTTCGTGTTCATGGACACGCCCGGCTACGATCCGGTTGCGGCGACCGGGCAGGTCGCGGGTGGCGCCAATCTGGTCTGCTTCACCACGGGACGCGGCAGCGTGTTCGGCTGCAAGCCCGCGCCCTCGATCAAGCTCGCCACCAACACACCCATGTACAAGCGCATGGAAGACGACATGGACGTCAATTGCGGCACCATCCTCGACGGCGAGGAGAGCGTGCAGGAATGCGGCCAGCGCATTTTTGATCTCATGCTGAAGACGGCATCCGGCCAGCCCACCAAGAGCGAGAGCTTCGATTTCGGCGGCGCCGAGTTCGCGCCGTGGGTGCTCGGCGCGACGATGTGAGAAGGCGAATGGTGAGTGGCGAGTAGCGAATAGGGCCGTTCCGTTCTATTTGCCACTCGCTATTCGCCACTCGCCCGCCTGCTAGGCAGGCGTGCCCGTTGTTAGTGCTTGCCGTCGGCCGGAACCAGTGTTCTGCTCAAAAAAGCTGCTGGAGTCCGCCATCCGTGTCGATCTTCGTCGCACTGCATCACGTCACGCATTACAAGTACGACCGACCGATCGACCTCGGGCCCCAGACCGTTCGCCTGCGTCCGGCGCCGCATACGCGCACGCCGATCCTGAGCTATTCGCTCAAGGTCACGCCAGCCAATCATTTCGTGAACTGGCAGCAGGACCCTCAGGGCAACTGGCTGGCGCGCCTGGTGTTTCCGGAGAAGGCAACCGAGCTCAAGATCGAAGTCGATTTCACGGCGCAGATGACCGTGATCAATCCGTTCGACTTCTTCGTCGAGTCATACGCCACCTCCTATCCGTTCCAATACACGAGCGATCTCAAGAACGAGCTCGCGCCTTATCTCGCAACCATCGAGCCGGGCCCGCTGTTTGCCGACTATCTGAAAGAGATTCCGCGCGAGGCAGACGGCACCGTCAATTTCCTGGTCGACCTCAACGCAAAGCTGCGCGAGAAAATCCGCTACGTCATCCGCATGGAGCCCGGCGTGCAGACGCCGGAGCAGACGCTGGCCGCCGGCGCGGGCTCCTGCCGTGACTCGGCATGGCTGTTGATCCAAATTCTGCGCCATCTCGGTTTCGCCGCACGCTTCGTCTCCGGCTATCTGATCCAGCTTCGTCCCGATATCGATCCGGTCGAGGGCCCGCGCGAGGTCGATAACGACTTCACCGACCTGCATGCCTGGGCCGAAGTCTATTTGCCCGGTGCGGGGTGGATCGGCTTCGACGTCACCTCGGGCATGCTGACGGGCGAGGGGCACATCCCCGTTGCAGCCACGCCGCACTACCGCTCGGCAGCGCCGATCTCCGGCACTGCCGGCTTCGCCAATGTCGATTTTGCCTTCGAGATGAGCGTCAAGCGCATCCGCGAGGCGCCGCGGATCACGCGTCCGTTCTCGGATGAATCCTGGGCGCGGCTCGACGCGCTCGGCGAGCAGGTCGACGCCGATTTGAAGACGGAAGACGTGCGGCTCACCATGGGCGGCGAGCCGACCTTCGTGTCGGTCGATGATCTCGAAGCGCCGGAATGGAACATCGCCGCCGTCGGTCCGACGAAGCGTGCGCTCGCCGATGATCTGATCCGCCGCCTGCGCGATCGTTTTGCGCCCGGCGGTTTACTGCACTACGGCCAGGGCAAATGGTATCCGGGCGAAAGCCTGCCGCGCTGGGCCTTCGGCCTCTACTGGCGCAAGGACGGCGTGCCGATCTGGAAGAATGCCGATCTGATCGCGAAGATCGAAAACCCGTACAAGGCAGAGATCAAAGACGCCGAGCGCTTCGCCGTGACCATGGCGCAGAAGCTCGAGCTGGCGGCCGACTACGTCATGCCGGCCTTCGAGGATCCCGCCTACTGGCTCCAGCGCGAAGCCGCGCTTCCGGCCAATGTCAGCCCTGAGAATTCCAAACTATCCGATCCGGAAGAGCGCTCGCGTCTCGCGCGGGTGTTCGACCACGGGCTGACGACGCCGAAGGGCTATGTGCTGCCGATCCAACGCTTCACCCCACTTGCCGGCCGCGTTCCCGCCCGCTGGCGTAGCGAGCACTGGAAGATCCGGCGCAGCCACCTGTTCCTGTCGCCGGGCGATTCTCCGCTGGGACTGCGGTTGCCGATCTCCTCGCTCGAATACGTCCCGCCGGAAGATTATCCCTACATCATCGAGACCGATCCGATGGCGCCGCGCAGCGGCCTGCCGGATTTCGACGAGGAATTGAAGCGGCTGCTTGAGGACCTCCCAGAGCCGCCGCCGGTGCGCACGGCGATGTCGATCGAAATCCGGGACGGCACCTTGTGCGCCTTCATGCCGCCGGTCGAGAAGGCCGAAGACTATCTCGAACTGGTGGCGGCGATCGAGGCGACAGCCGAAGACTTGCAGATGCCTGTGCATGTCGAGGGCTATGCGCCACCGTTCGATCCCCGCATCGAGGTCATCAAGGTCACGCCCGATCCCGGCGTGATCGAGATCAACATCCAGCCGGCGCAAAGCTGGCGCGAGGCGGTCGATATCACTTTCGGCCTCTACGAGGACGCCGCGAAAGTGCGCCTCGGCGCCAACCGTTTCCTGATCGATGGTCGCCACACCGGCACCGGCGGCGGCAACCACGTTGTGGTCGGCGGCAGCAATCCGCAGGATTCGCCGTTCCTGCGCCGTCCCGATCTGTTGAAGAGCCTCGTGCTGTATTGGCAACGGCATCCGTCGCTGTCCTATCTGTTCTCCGGCATGTTCATCGGCCCGACCAGCCAGGCGCCGCGGATCGATGAAGCGCGCCATGACGGGCTCTATGAACTCGAGATCGCGCTCGCCCATGTGCCGCCTGCGGGCGTCGAAGCGCCGCTGTGGCTGGCGGACCGACTGTTCCGGCACATCCTGGTCGATATCACCGGCAATACCCATCGCGCCGAAATCTGTATCGACAAGCTCTACTCGCCCGATGGCCCGACCGGCCGGCTCGGCCTGGTCGAATTCCGCGCGCTCGAAATGCCGCCCGATCCCAGGATGTCGCTGGCGCAGCAGCTCCTGATCCGCGCGCTGATCGCAAAATTCTGGCGCGAGCCGCAGCAGGGCAAGTTCGTGCGCTGGGGTACGACGCTGCATGACCGCTTCATGCTGCCGCATTTCCTCTGGGAAGACTTTTTGGACGTGCTCGCCGACCTCAGGCTGTCCGGCTACGATTTCTCGCCGGAGTGGTACACGGCGCAGCTCGAATTCCGTTTCCCGATGTTCGGCCATGTCCACCATGGCGGCGTCGCGCTGGAACTGCGGCAAGCGCTCGAGCCATGGCATGTGCTGGGCGAGGAGGGATCTGCCGGCGGCACGGTCCGCTATGTCGATTCTTCGGTTGAGCGGCTCCAGGTCAAGGCATCAAGCTTTGTCGAGGGCCGCCACGTCATCACCTGCAATGGCAGGCGGATGCCGATGACGGGGACCGGACGTTCGGGGGAGGCGGTCGCGGGCGTCCGCTTCAAGGCCTGGCAGCCGGCTTCCGGCCTGCATCCGACCATCCCGGTGCATGCGCCACTGACCTTTGACCTGATCGACACCTGGAACGGCCGCTCGCTCGGCGGCTGCGTCTACCATGTCGCCCATCCCGGCGGCCGCAACTACGAGACCAAGCCGGTCAATTCCTACGAGGCCGAGGCGCGGCGGCTGGCCCGCTTCCAGGACCACGGCCATACCCCCGGCAGGATCGAGCCGCCGCCGGAAGAACGCACAATTGAATTCCCGCTGACCCTCGACTTGCGGACGCCGCTCCTGCATTGATACGCATCTCGTTTCGGGAAGCGGAATGGCGACCGGCCAGGAACACAGCCAGGAGAACAAGGCCCGCCCGGGCCAGCGCCGCATGGCGCAGTGGTCGCGCGACTATGCGCGGCTGCCCGGCATTCCCGATGAATATATCGGCCCGGACGGCACCCCGCGCCCGGTCTGGACCCGCTTCTTCGATGCGTTTTCCGCCCTATCGCCGGCGGAGATCGAGCGTCGCTTCGCCGCCGCCGACCGGCATTTGCGCGACGCCGGCGTCACCTATCGTGCGCCCGGCGAGACTTCCGACCGGCTGTGGCCGCTGAGCCACCTGCCGCTGATCATCGATGACGCCGACTGGCAGCAGCTTGTTTCCGGCATCACGCAGCGCGCGCAACTGCTCGAAATGATCCTGCGCGACATCTATGGCGATGGTCGCCTTGTCACTGATGGCGCGATCCCCGCCGCCGCGATCGCCGGCAGCAGCGAATATCTGCGCGCCGTCAGCGGCATCAAGCCGCCGGGCGGGCGCTACCTCCACCTTTATGCCGCCGATGTCGGCCGCGGCCCTGACGGCCGCTGGTGGGTGCTCGGCGATCGCACGCAGGCGCCCTCGGGCGCGGGCTACGCGCTGGAAAACCGCCTGGTGCTCTCGCGCGCGTTCGCCGGCCTCTACAAGTCGATGAATGTCGAGCGCGTTGCGCCGTTCTTCGAAGCGTTCCGCGACGCCTTACGCGCCAGCGCCGACCGCGACGAGCCGCGCATTGGTCTGTTGACCCCGGGCTCGTTCAACGAGACCTATTTCGAGCACGCGACGCTGGCGCGCTATCTCGGCTTCCTGCTGGTCGAAGGCGACGATCTCGCCGTCAGCGGCGACCGCGTCCACATTCGCACAGTTGCCGGGCTGAAGCGGCTCGACGTGCTGCTGCGCCGGGTCGATTCCAATTGGCTCGATCCGCTGGAGCTCAACGCCTCCTCGCATCTCGGCGTGCCCGGCCTGATCGAGGTGCTGCGCAAGAGCGGTGTCGTCATCGCCAACATGCCCGGTTCGGGCGTGCTGGAAGCGCGGGCGCTGCTCGGCTTCCTGCCGAGCCTGTGCCGACGGCTGCTCGGCGAAGAACTGGAAATGCCGCATATCGCGACCTGGTGGTGCGGTCAGAAGGCCGCGCGCGAACAGGTATTGTCGCGGCTCGATGATTTCGCGATCGAAAGCGCCTATGGCCGGGGTGTCCCGGGCTTTGCCAGCCATGGTCCCGTGCTCGCGGGCGAGTTGTCGCCGAGCGAACGCGAGCGGCTGAAGATTGCCATCACCGAGCGTGGCATCGACTTTGTCGGCCAGGAATTGGTGCGGCTGTCGACCACGCCGGTGTGGGAGAACGGCCAGCTCACGCCGCGCCCCTTTGTGCTGCGCGTTTTCGCCGCGGCCACGCCGCACGGCTGGACGATCCTGCCCGGCGGCTTCTGCCGAATCGCCGAACAGGCGGATGCCCGCGCGGTGTCGATGGGCGACGGCGCACGCGCCGCGGATGTCTGGGTGGTGTCGGAAAAAGCAGTCTCGACCGCGAGCCTGTTGCCCGCCGGCGATACCGTGCGCATCCGCCGCATCGCCGGCGTGTTGCCGAGCCGCGCCGCCGACAATCTGTTCTGGCTCGGCCGCTATCTCGAACGTGCCGAAGCGACGCTGCGATTGATCCGCGCGCTCGGCTCGCCGATGCGCGATCCCGCGAGGTCGAATGCGAGCGGCGCGTCCAACCTGCATTCGGTCGAGCGCATCCAGCGCATGCTGGTGGCCTGGGGCGCGACCTCGCAGACGGCGCGGGCGAACCCGGCCAAGGTCGTCGCCGAAGCGTTGCAGAGCGAGGAACGTTTCGGTTCGGCGCTCTCGCTGGTGCGCTCGGCACAGCGCACCGCCACCTCGCTGCGCGAGAGGCTGTCGCCGGACGCGTGGCAGGTCATCACCGAGATAGTGGACCGGCTCGGCGAGGAGGTCGAGGATGACGATGGCGTCATCAGCGCGGCCGAATTGACGCTGCAGGAGCTGGCGAGCTTTGCGGGACTTGCGCAGGAGAACATGAACCGCGCCGCGGGCTGGCGCTTTCTTGACATGGGCCGCCGCGCCGAGCGCGCCATCAACACCACCCGCTTCGCGCGGCAGTTCGCTTTTGACGAGGCTGGTGATGAAGATCTCGACATCCTGCTGACGCTCGTCGATTGCCAGATCACCTATCGTTCCCGCTATCTGGTGACGCCTATCCTTGCGCCGGTGCGCGATCTCGCGGTGCTCGACCCTTACAACCCGCGCTCGGTCGCGTTCCAGGTCGAAAGCCTCAACGAACACATCGCGGCACTGCCGAGCCTGAAGGAATACGGGATGATCGAGCGCCCGCAGCGGCTCGCGGTTGCGCTGCAGGCGATGCTGGCGACGGCGGAAGCGGAAACTCTTGATGTCAAGACGTTGTTCTCGCTGGAGCAGGACCTGCTCAATCTCGCCGACGCTATCGGGCTGCATTATTTCCCGCACGGGCCCAATGCGAGCCGGCCGGAGAAGCTAACAGGCCTCGCGTGATCTACGATATCAGGCACGTCACGACCTACTCCTACGAAAGCCCCGTGAGTTTCGCGCGATGCTCGCTACGGCTGGAGCCGCAAAGCGGCGACGGGCAGGAGCTGATCTCCCACAGCGTCGAGATCAGGCCGCGGCCAGCAGAGCGCACGGCGCGGCGCGACTTCTTCGGCACCTTGACCGAAAGCGTCCTGATCGAGACCGCGCACCGTAATCTGCGCGTCGACTCGCGCTCGCGCGTCGCGGTCTCGCGCCATGCGCCCGGCCGCAGCTCGCCGAGCCCGCCCTGGGAGAGCGTGCGCGACGTTGCGTTCGAGGCGACGAGTCTCGGACCATCATCGCCGGTCGGCTATGTCTTCGCGAGCGCGCTGGTGCCGGTGCTCGGGCCGCTTACGGCCTACGCGTCCGCAAGCTTTCCGCGAGGAGGCGGCATCCTTGCCGGTGCCGCCGACCTGATGCGCCGCATCCGCAGCGACTTCAGGTACGATTCCAAGGCCACCGTGATCTCGACGCCGCTAACGGAAGTGTTCGAGAAACGCCACGGCGTCTGCCAGGACTTTGCCCATGTGATGATCGCAGGGCTCCGCGGCCTCGGCCTGCCGGCCGCCTATGTCAGCGGCTATTTGCGCACCATCCCGCCGCCGGGACAGCCGCGCTTGCAAGGGGCTGACGCGACCCACGCCTGGGTCTCAGTGTGGTGCGGCGCCGAGCTCGGATGGATCGGTTTCGATCCGACCAACGATCTCCTGGTCGAGAACGATCACATTATCCTCGCGGTGGGCCGCGATTTCTCCGACGTCTCGCCGGTCGACGGCATCATCGTCGGCTCGCGCAAGCAGAAGCTGAACGTCGCCGTCGACGTGCTGCTGGTGGAGTGACGCCGTCGCGCACATCCTGCCGTAGCCCGGGTGAAGCGTCAGCGTAACCCGGGTCCGCGCCAGATGTTGATCCGCTTGTCCCGGGTTGCGCTGCGCTCCACCCGGGCTACGGATTTACTGCCGATGGCTCAGCGAAATGCGGCGGCGGACGGCGGCAGTCCGCCCGCGCGCTTGCCGCGCAGCGTCTCGGACGGGTACTCGCCGAACAGGTTTCTGTAATATTGGGCGAACCGTCCGAGTTCGATGAAGCCCTGCTGCATCGCGATTTCGCCGACGGTGACCTCTCCGGGCACGCTTTCCCTCAGCATGGAATGGATGGCGCAAAGGCGTTTGTGGCGTAGGAATGTTACGGGGCCGATGCCGAACACTTCCTGAAAGGCACGGTGAAGTCCGCGCCGCGACAGGCTGAATTCGGCGCAGATCTCGGAGATATGTACCGGCCTCGGGCCCACTCTATCGAGATAGTCCTCGACGCGGCGAACGAGCTTCATCGCCGATGGCAGATGGCCGCGGTCATCGGGCGGCAGCGAATTGACGATCGTACCCGTCATGCAGTCGACGATGGCGCGCTTCCAGAATTCCGCCGCATCGTCCGAAAGCACCGACTCGTGTCGTGCGAGACCTGAAATGATCTGGGGCAGGCGGCGGGCTGCGACCATGCCGATCGCATCGTCTGTGCGATAGTAACTCTTTTCCAGCCAATGGGCGGGATCGCTGAGCCGCGCGTCGCCGCCGAACACGGAGCCGAGATGAGCGAGATCGAGCCGGACCGCTGCATAAGTGGACGCGCCGTGGAAGATCCCATCATGCTCGACCAGCGGCGGGATCACCAGGACGTCGGACGGACGCATGTCGAACGACCAGTGCGTGACACGATCTTCGGCATCCAGCAGCATGCCGACGATCAGCCGGTCATCGGTCGAAATACGCTGCGTGCGCAGGCCGAGACTGAACGAGCCGATGCTCAGCGAGAAATCCCCGATGCCGACATGAGACAGGGTCCCGCGCAGCCTGCCACGTCCGATCTGCATGACGTCGACATGGCTGCCCTTGACGCCCTGATGCATGCCCTCGAAGCCATCGAGGTTGGAGATGTTGACCGAAAGACGTTGCGCCATCTTCGCCTCCCCCACGCACGGTGGGGCAGTGCCGGTCCCGACAACAAGTCGGGGACGGTGAAGTTCCTGCCACACCATGACACCGATTTGTTGCAGCGATTCGGGTTTCGTGATGGCGCGCGTGCGGCAGCAATTGTCCCTGAATTTTCGTCAAAGCCTTCGCAACTCCCCGAGGGATCGACCACATCCGGTGCATTCGCGCGACGGCTGTGAGCAAGCTTGCCGAAAATTGGCACACTCTGCACATCACAGGCCTGCGGAGTTGGTCTATCGTTCGGTCCTCAACCGGAGCAGGCACGTGATCAGGTCGTATTGGACCGCGTCACGCGCCGCGGGAGTGGCTGCGCTTATCGCAGCCTGCGCACACGGCAAGATAGAGGGGCTAACCTGTTGTTGCCGCTGGGCTGGCGGCGCTTGAACCGGAAGGGGCGCGACACCGCGCAAAGTTGGCGCCATGTTTCGGGCAGAAACCGAGTGCAGCAGCTATCAGCCGGATGATATCAGGACCGAGGACATGGTCTGGATTCCTGGCGGCGCGTTCCGGATGGGATCGGACCATCACTACCCCGAAGAAGCGCCAGCGCATCGCGTGACGGTCGACGGTTTCTGGATCGACCGAACACCCGTCACCAATTGGCAGTTCCGCGAGTTCGTCCTCGCCACCGGCCACATCACCGCGGCGGAGATCCCGCCCAGTCCCGCGAACGATCCGGACGCGCCGCCGGACATGCGCCAAGCCGGCTCGCTCGTCTTCACCGCGCCGCGGCGGGTGCGCGATTTGCGCGACACAAGCCAGTGGTGGACGTTCACGCCCGGCGCCAACTGGCGCCATCCATATGGCCCCAAGACCCACATCAATGTGCTCGGCAGTCATCCGGTCGTGCACATCACTTACGCTGACGCATTGGCTTACGCGAAATGGGTCGGAAAGGAATTGCCGACGGAAGCGGAGTGGGAATTCGCTGCGCGCGGCGGGCTCGAGGATGAGGAATACGCCTGGGGCAACGCCTTGATGCCCGGCGGCGTCCACATGGCCAATACCTGGCAGGGCAATTTCCCGGTCCAGAATCTCTGCGAGGACGGCTATGACCGCACCTCGCCGGTGACGGCGTTCCCGCCGAACGGCTATGGCGTCTCCGACATGATCGGCAACGTCTGGGAGTGGACGACCGATTGGTGGTCGGCACGCCACGAGGCCGACGCGCAGCACGGCGTCCCGCATAATCCCGTCGGCGGCCGCAAGGAGGCCAGCTACGATCCGGCGCGACCGCGGGCTCGCATTCCACGCAAGGTGCTCAAGGGCGGTTCGCATCTCTCTGCGCCGAACTACAGCCGCCGCTATCGTCCCGCCGCGCGGCACGCGGAGGCGGTTGATGCCTCGACGAGCCATGTCGGCTTCCGGTGCGTGTTGCGCTCACCCGTTTCTCCATCTCGCCACCATTCATGATGCGCGGTCATCCTGCTGGTTGCACACCGCTGAACGTGCTACCGAGCTAGGAAAGCGTCATTGAATCGGTTCCGATGATGGGAACAAGTCTGTGCTTCCGGCAATTAGCCCACTCGGCAGCAGGGGAGGCGTGGTGTCGAATACTGCGAATGCGAGGCCGGGGGGCGAACCAGCGGCCGTCATGTTGTTCCCGCAGCCGGCGCTGCAACTGGTCTATGACACAGCGCCGATCGGGCTCGCATGCCTGTCTCCAGACTGCCGGTATCTGCAGATCAATCAACGTCTTACCGAGATATGCGGATTGTCCGTCGAGTACCATCTCGGACGCTCCGTCAGGGATTGCGTGCCGGCGCTGGCCGACTCGGTCGAGCAGATCGTGCGGTCGATCATGGAGACCGGCGAACCGGTGATCGGCGTTGAAGTCGCCGGTCAACGGGCCGATCGGGTCGATGAGCGTTTCTGGGTAACGTATTGGCACCCGTTGCGCGCCCCAAGCGGCCAGATCGTTGCCATCAATGTCGCGGCGGAGGAGATCACCGAACGGAAGCGCAGCGAGCAGGCGCTTCGCCAGGCCCGCGATGCTGCCGAGGCCGCGCTGCAAGATCTGCGTGAGGCCCAGGCGTCGCTGGTTGAAGCCGAGAAGCTTGCCGCGCTTGGACGGATGGTCGCGGGCGTTGCCCATGAGGTCAACAATCCCGTCGGCATCAGCCTGACGGTTGCCTCGTCACTTCAGCGCAGGACCGAGCGCTTTGCGGCCGAAGCCGCGCGCGGCGGGCTCCGCCGGTCGACGCTGACCGAGTTCGTCGCCGCGATCAACGATGCATCGAACCAACTCGTGACGAACCTCAATCGCGCGGCCGAACTGGTGAGCGCGTTCAAGCAGGTCGCAGCCGACGACGATCAATCCGAGCGGCGAGAATTTGATGTTGGCGAATTGACCGGACGGATCCTCCTCAACCTGCGTCCCGAGTTTCAGGAGCGCGGCATCACGTTGAATGGATGGTGTGAGCCAAATCTTCGGATGAACAGCTATCCTGGCCCTTATGGTCAGGTCCTGACCAATCTGGCGTTCAATGTCATCGCGCACGCGTTTCCGGACGACCGCCGCGGTGCCGTCGACCTGACCGTGCGCGGCGCAGGGCCCGATCATATCGAGGTGGTGTTTGCCGACAACGGTTCAGGGATGAGTGCCGAGACCAGGCGTCGGGCGTTCGATCCCTTCTTCACGACCCGCCGCCATGAAGGCGCGACCGGTCTCGGTCTGCATATCGTCCACAACATCGTAACCGAGCGCCTGGGAGGGCGCATCAGGCTGGATAGCGAGCCCGGCAGCGGCACGCGCGTTCAACTGCTGTTGCCCAGGATCGTGGGCGAGCAGAGCGCGCACCGAAGCGCGGACTGATCACGCGCTCTTCCGCGCGCCCTCAATCGGATCGGCGCGCAAATTACCGAAAAACTTCTCGACCTCGCGCGATAGCGTCTCCGCCGTCGCAGTCAATTCGCCGGACGCGGCAAGCACGGATTCCGCGGCGACGGATGTCTTGCCCATCGCGTCGCTGAGTGAGCCGATATTGACCACCAGCGTGTCATTGCCTTGCGCGGCCGCCTGCGCATTGATCGAGATCTCGCGCGTCGCGGCATCCTGCTCGCCGACTGCGCTTGCGATATTCGATGTCACCACGTTGATCTCGCGCACGGCGTTGCCGATCTCGCGCACTGCTTCGACCGAATTGCGCGTCGAGGCCTGGATCGTGCCGATATTCTCGCCGATGTCGACGGTGGCTTTCGCGGTCTGCTCCGCCAGCGCCTTGACCTCATGGGCGACGACCGCAAAGCCGCGGCCGGCGTCACCGGCGCGCGCGGCCTCGATGGTGGCGTTGAGCGCGAGCAGGTTGGTCTGCTCGGCGATGGCCCGGATCAGCGTGAGCACGCCGTCGATGCGCTGGGTCGCGGCGGCAAGCCCTTCGATCTCGGCGACCGACCTGTCGGTGCGCTGGCCGGCCTCTTCGACCGCGCCGGCGGACTGGCGGATCTGGCGGCCGATCTCCTGCACCGAGGCCGAGAGTTCTTCGGCCGCGCTGGCGACGGCGGAGACATTATCGGCGGCCTGCGTGGTGGCGCCGGCGGCCGTCACCGCGCGATCGCTGGCATCGGATGCCACGCTGGCAATGGCCTGCGCGGTATCGCGCATCGAGGCCGCATTGTCGTTGACCGCGCGCAGCACCGCGCCGATCGCCTCGCGGAATGCTTCCACCGAGGCTTCGATGTGCCTGGTGCGCTCGTCGCGTGCCTTCGATTCCTGCAGCACCTGTGAATTGAGGTTGCGGTTGCGCTGCATCGCCTCCCGGAAGATCTCGATTGCGCGCGCCAGCGCGCCGATCTCGTCGCCGCGCCCAGTGTGAGGAACCGCGACGTTCTCCTCGCCTTCCGCGACCTGCCTGATCGTGGTGGTGATCGCGGACAGCGGGCGGGCGACCGAGCGCGAGATGATCAGCACGCCGAGCACCACCAGAACCAGCGCCAGGCCGCCGAGGCCGGTCAGGACGAGCGCCAGGGTGCGGTTGGTGTCGGTCTCCTGCGCCAGCTTCTTGCTGCGCTCGGCATAGACCTTCGACAGCGCCTCCAGATCCTTGTTCAGCGCCGTGCGCACGTCGCGATTGGCGTCGTTGTCACCCCATTCGCGGCCCGCGGCGGCGCCGATCTCGACGCCGCGGCGCACGAGCTCCTTGCGGAAATCAACGAACTGCTCGATGCGCTTCTTGAATTTGGCGAACTGCTCGGCATCGTCGGCCCGGACGATCTGCTCCCAGTTCTTGACCACGGCGAGGATGCGCTCGTTGAACTTGAGCAGCCCATCGCCGTATTTCTTCACCGTGGCCGGATCCGTCGACATGTAGATGCCGCGGGATTCCATCACCACCGCATAGACGAGCGAATTGACCCGCTCGACGTTCAGCGCCGCGTGGCTTGCCGTCTCCACAGCCTCCGTGAGCTCCGCGTTCCGGCGGCTGTTGTAGTCGGACAGGAAGGTGATGGCCGCGGTCAGCACCGCGAACAGTGCAAAGATCGCATACAGCTTGGCAGCAAGCGAAAGCCGGGACGCCATGGCGCGGACAGGGATGGGGCGGGGAGAGGTCGTGATTTCAGCCATTCGCGGCACTCCAGATGGGCCGGGGAGCACCGACGGCCGGTAAAATCATCTAGAATCTTGATGGACAATTTCTTAATGCGCGAAGTTTTCCGCATTGCAACCAAAGGCAAGCGACCCAGGCGGCGTCCGGCCCGGATAACCGATCGGCACCGGTTCTTGCATGGTGATAGGCTGTTGATCCAATGAAGCGCGGCCAGCGCGCGGGAACTCGTCATGGTCTATCGCCACGTCATCGGTGCCACTTCTTACGTATTCGGCGATCTGCGCGACCTGCTCGCCAAGGCCACGCCGCCGCGCTCCGGCGACCGCCTTGCCGGGATCGCGGCTGGCAGTGCGGAGGAGACGATCGCGGCGCGGATCGCACTCGCCGATGTGCCGTTGAAGCGGTTCCTGAACGAGGCGGTCATTCCTTACGAGGACGACGAGGTCACCCGCCTGATCCTCGATACCCATGATGCCGCAGCTTTTGCGGCCATCTCGTCGCTGACCGTCGGCGGCTTTCGTGACTGGCTGCTGTCGGATGCCGCGAGCACCGACACGCTGCAGAAGTTGTCCCGCGGCATCACGCCCGAAATGGCGGCCGCGGTGTCGAAACTGATGCGCAACCAGGACCTGATCCTGGTCGCGAAGAAATGCGAAGTGACGACCCGCTTCCGCAACACCATCGGGCTGCGCGGCCGGATGAGCACGCGACTGCAGCCCAACCATCCCTTCGATGACCTCAAGGGCATCACCGCCTCGATCCTCGATGGGCTCCTGCTCGGATCGGGCGACGCCTGCATCGGCATCAATCCAGCAAGCGATGACCCCAACGTCATCGGCGGCCTGCTCAGGCTGCTTGACGACATCATCACGCGCCTTTCGGTCCCAACCCAGGGCTGCGTGCTGACCCATGTGACGACGACGCTGGGGCTGATCGGGCAGGGCCTGCCGGTCGACCTGGTATTCCAGTCGATCGCCGGGACGGAAGCCGCCAACCGCAGCTTCGGCGTCGATCTCGTGCTGCTCGGCGAAGCGCGCGAGGCGGGGCTGTCGCTCCGCCGCGGCACGGTCGGCGACAACGTCATGTATTTCGAGACCGGGCAGGGCTCGGCGCTGTCGGCCAACGCCCATCATGGCGTCGACCAGCAGACTTGCGAGGCCCGCGCCTATGCGGTCGCCCGCGCCTTCGATCCTTTGCTCGTCAACAGCGTGGTCGGCTTCATCGGCCCGGAATATCTCTACGACGGCAAGGAAATCATTCGCGCCGGCCTTGAGGATCACTTCTGCGGCAAGCTGCTCGGCCTGCCGCTCGGCGTCGACGTCTGCTACACCAACCACGCCGAGGCCGACCAGGACGACATGGACAATCTCCTGACGCTGCTGGCCGCGGCCGCTGTCACCTTCATCATGGGGGTGCCCGGCGCCGATGATGTCATGCTGAATTACCAGTCGACGTCGTTCCACGACGCGCTCTATGTCCGGGACGTCTTCGGCCTCAAGCGGGCGCCCGAATTCGACGACTGGCTGTTGCGCGCCGGGCTCGCGGGGAACGACTTCCGGCTCACCGATCGCGCAGGGCTGCTGCCCGAATTTGCCTCGCGCCTGATCGCCTGAAACTCGGCGTTCCCTCTCGCAGTGCTCTTTGGCAACGACCCGTTCCCGGCGCGTGTGCGCCGCCACAATCTTGAAGAATTTCTGGCCCAGCGTCCGATGCCGTGCTTACATTTGGTTTAGGCTCGTCTTAAGGAAGTTTGGATGAGAGCTGAGGGCATCGAGGCGGCACGACGCATCCTCTGCGTCTTCCCGCGCTACACATCGGCGTTCGGTACGTTCGAATACGCCTATCCGTTGACCGACGGCGTCAAGGCTTTCATGCCGCCGCAGGGGCTCTTGCTGATCGCGGCCTATCTGCCGGAAAACTGGCAGGTCCGCTTCATCGACGAGAACATCCGTCCCGCCACCAAGGCAGATTTCGAGTGGGCGGAGGCGGTGTTCGTCAGCGGCATGCACATCCAGCGCCACCACATGAACGACATCTGCCGCCGCGCGCACGCCTTCGATCTTGCCGTCGCCCTTGGCGGCCCGTCGGTCAGCGCATGTCCGGACTACTATCCGTCCTTCGATTATCTCCATGTCGGCGAACTCGGCGACGCCACCAATGAGCTGATCGCACGGCTCGCGCGCGATACGTCGCGTCCCGCTGAGCAGGTGGTCCTGAAGACCGTGGACCGTGTGCCGATGACGGAGTTCCCGATTCCGGCCTACGAGCTTGCCGAGACCAAACGCTATTTCCTCGGCAGCATCCAGTTCTCCAGCGGCTGCCCCTATCAGTGCGAGTTCTGCGATATCCCCGGCCTCTACGGCCGCAACCCGCGCCTGAAGACGCCGCAGCAGATCATCGCCGAGCTCGACCGGCTGCGCGAATGCGGCATGACCGACACGGTCTATTTCGTCGACGACAATTTCATCGGCAACCGCAAGGCGACGCTGGACCTGTTGCCGCATCTGATCGAGTGGCAGAAGAAGACTGGTTACGTCGTGCGGCTCGCCTGCGAGGCGACGCTGAACATCGCCAAGCGGCCCGAGATCCTCGAGAAGATGCGCGAAGCCTACTTCGTCACGATCTTCTGCGGCATCGAGACGCCCGATCCCGACGCGCTGAAGGCCATGCACAAGGACCACAACATGATGGTCCCGATCCTGGAAGGCGTTCAGACCATCAATTCCTACGGCATGGAGGTCGTCTCCGGCATCATCATGGGCCTGGACACCGACAAGCCCGAGACCGCGGACGCGCTGCTTGCTTTCGTCGATGAATCCCGGATTCCGCTATTGACGATCAACCTGCTGCAGGCGCTGCCGAAGACGCCGCTCTGGGATCGGCTCGAACGCGAGGGACGCCTGGTCGAGGACGACAGCCGCGACTCCAACGTCGAGTTCCTTCTGCCCTACGATCAGGTCATCAGCTCCTGGAAGCGGTGCATGGAGGTGGCCTACGAGCCCGAAAAGCTGTTCGCTCGTTACGAGCACCAATGCGACTACACCTACGCCAACCGCGTGAAGGTCCCGGTCAACCCGGAAATGAAGAGCTGGGCCAATATCAGGCGCGGGCTGATCATGCTGCGCAACATCTTCTGGCAGGTCGGCGTGCTCGGTGACTATAAGCGGACATTCTGGAAGTTCGCGCTCGGGCGGCTTCGCCGCGGCGACATCGAGGGATTGATCGCATCGTCGATGATCGCGCATCACCTGATCACGTTCGCGCGTGCGGCCTCGAGCGGCCAGCAGAACGCGTCGAACTATTCGATCCGGTTGCGCGAAGCTTCCGTGCCTGCCGAGTAGCCGGAAATGAAACCACCGGCGCCGCCCCTTTCGCTGACGCGCCTGCGCGAATTGACGCCGGCGCGCGTCGGGCTCGGCCGTTCCGGCGCCAGCCTGCCGACCGAGGCGCTGCTGGGCTTCACGCTCGACCATGCCCGTGCGCGCGACGCCGTTCACGCCGCTTTCGATCTCGATGGCCTCATTGCAGGATTGAACGAACTCGGCCTGCAGCCGCTCCAGGTGTTGAGCCAGGCGCGCGATCGCCGCGACTATCTCAGGCGTCCCGATCTTGGACGCATGCTCGATCCCGAATCGCGGCGCGCCTTGGAGAGCCTCGGCAGCACGTCCAGCCAACTGGACCTTGTGATCGGCGATGGCCTGTCGCCGACCGCGGTCAATGTCCATGCGGTCGAACTGATTCGCCATCTGCTGCCGCAGCTTGCGGCCGGCCGGATCAATATCGGCGGGACCGTGATCGCCTCGGGCGCCCGCGTCGCGCTGGGCGACGAGATCGGTGCGCTTCTCAACGCGCGCATGGTCCTGGTGCTGATTGGCGAGCGGCCCGGCCTGTCCGCGCCCGACAGCCTCGGCGCTTACCTGACCTTCGCGCCGCGGATCGGCCGCACCGATGCGGAACGAAACTGCATCTCCAACATTCACCGCGCGGGCCTCACCTACGCGGAAGCCGCATACCGAATCGCGTGGCTGGTCCGCGAGGGACTGAGCCGCCAAGTCACTGGCGTTGCGTTGAAGGACGAGAGCGGAGGCATTCCGCCGCAGTTGGCCGCGCCCTGAGCTCATGATCCGGGGAGGCGGGACCGGCCCTCCGAAAAGATCACGTTCGAACAAAGAGATGAGAGCAGGACGGCTTCAGCCCGATCCGCTCCTGCGCTGTGACAAATCAGATACTTAATGGCGATTTTTGTACCGCACACGCCGATTTGACCTCTCCCTCGTGCTTGCGAGGCGGGGGAGGGGCCTGTAAAACCGGCGGCGGTCAATACTTCCGTGTTTTCAAAGGCTAGCGCCGATTGGAAGTGGCCGTAGAGCGTTGTTCACGCCCGTAAAACCCAAGCTAGACAATTCGCGCCGATTTCAGAACTGGACAGGGCATGCTCGAAAAGAATTCCGAAAGTCAGGTCCACGTCGGAAAGGTCGAGGAGCCGCCGCAGGGGGCCAGCATCGCTTTCGGGCTGGAGCGCATCGGGCTGATCGCGGTCAAAGCCCCGGTGGTCTCGCTGATCGTGCTGGTCGCGCTGATGATCGCGGCCGTGTTCGGCGTCCAGCGGATCAAGATCGATGATTCGCTGTCGCAACTGTTCCGTTCCAACACCAAGGACTACAAGCAGTACGAGGAGGTGACGAAGCGCTTCCCGGCGACCGAGTTCGACGTGCTGGTCGTGGTCGAGGGCAAGACGCTGCTGGCGCGCGACAACCTCGAGAAGTTGCGCGACATGGTCACCGACCTGCAACTGGTCGAAGGCGTGCGCGGCCTGATCTCGCTGTTCTCGGCGCGGCAGGCGCCGGAGCCCGGCAAGTTGCCGGCGGCGCTGTTCCCCAACGAACTGCCGGAAGGCGCGGCCTACGACAAGTTCGTCGAGACGGTGAAATCCAACGAGATCATTCGCGGCAAGCTGTTGTCGGAGGACGGCACGCTGGCGCTCGTCGTGCTGTCGCTTGATCCGGAAGTGGTCTCAAGCAACAAGCTGAGCACCGCAGTCGGCGAGATCCGCAAGGTCATGGCCGACGATCTCTCCGGCAGCGGCCTCAACGCCCAGCTCTCCGGCGTGCCGGTGATGCAGCTCGAGATCCGCAACGCTGTCGAGCGCGACGGGCTGACCTACAACGTCCTCGGCATCCTTGCCGGCTGCGTCATCGCGATCATCTTCTTCCGCAAGATCTCCTTCATGGTGGTGGCGGCATTCCCGCCGATGATTGCGATCCTGCTCGCGCTCGGCGCCCTCGGCTGGGCCAATTTCAATCTCAACATGTTCCTGAACGTGATGACGCCGCTCATCATGGTGATCAGCTTCTCCGACTCGATGCAGCTCACCTTTGCGGCGCGCGACCGGCTGATCGCGGGGCAGGACAAATTGAGCGCGTTCACCAATGCCGTCCGGGTGGTGGGGCCGGCCTGCGTGCTGACGCACGCGACCGCCGGCATTTCCTTTATCGCGCTGCAGTTCTCCGATTCCGACCTGATACGCAAATTCGGCGAGGCGGGGCTTGCCGCCACCATCATCGCGTTGCTCGCGGTGCTGTCTTTGGTGCCGGTATTCGGCGTATTGTTCGTGCGCAACGAGCGCATCTTCGCGGTCAAGTTCCAGAGCGCGGATGCCGGCGTGCAGGCGCTGCGCAATTTCTGCTACTGGATCGCGGTGCGCATGGTCAGCCGGCCTGGGCTGTTCAGCCTGGTCGCGCTGATCTTCGTCGGCGGGCTCGGCATCATCTATGCCAATCTCGAGCCGCGCTATCGGCTGGCCGACCAGGTGCCGAACAAGCAGCAGGCGGTTGAGGCCAGCAATCGGCTTGACGCGAAGCTGACCGGCGCCAATCCGATCGATGTCCTGGTCGAATTCCCGAAGGGCGCTTCGCTCTACTCCGCCGAGACCTTGAAGGTGATCGCGGAGGTTCACTCAACGGTCGAAGGCGCAGCCGGCGTCGGCAATGTCTGGTCGCTGGAAACGCTGCGCCGCTGGCTTGCCGAGAAGGCGGGCGCGACCGACGTGGCGACGCTGAAGGAATATGTCAGCGTCATCCCCGAACATCTGGTGCGGCGCTTCATTTCCGCGAATCAGGATGCCGTGGTGGTGTCCGGCCGCGTGCCCGATCTCGATTCAAGCGAGATCCTGCCGGTGGTCGACAAGCTCGATCATGCGCTCGACAAGGTGCGCGCCGAGCATCCCGGCTACGAGATCGCCGTCACCGGCCTGTCCGCGATCGCCGCGCGCAACAGCGCCAGCATGATCGAGAAGCTCAACCACGGGCTGACGATCGAATTCGCCCTGGTCGCGATCTTCATCGGGCTCGCCTTCCGCTCCGTCGTCGTGATGTTCTCCTGCATCCTGCCGGGAATCTTCCCGGTGGTGCTGTCCGGCACGGTGTTGTGGCTGCTCGGCGAAGGCCTGCAATTTGCGAGCGTCGTGGCGCTGACGGTATCGTTCGGCCTCGGCCTCTCCGCGACCATCCACTTCCTCAACCGCTTGAGGCTCGAGCGCAAGCCCGGCATCACCGCCGCGCTCGCGGTGGAGCGCGCGACCGTCCTGGTCGGACCCGCGCTGATCCTGACCACGGTGGTGCTGGCCTGCGGCCTGGTGGTGACCGTATTCTCCGACCTGCCGTCGCTGCGCCTGTTCGGCTGGCTCTCCGCCTTCTCGATGATCGCAGCCCTCGTCGCCGACCTCTTCATCCTCCGGCCGACCGCGATGTTCCTGATCAACCTGTCGGAGAAATTGCGCGGGACGGCAACGCCACCGCAGGCGAAAGCGGCGGAGTAGACGCACGAAGCCTACCCTTGGCTTTTGTATTGCAAAACGCGCTACAGAATTCTATATATTCTGTCAGGGAGACCACTCATGCCCCGAGCCATTAAGCGCAAGGAGCACCCGCTTTCGATGCGGCTGCCCGAAGCCGACATTGCGATCATCGATCGGGCAGCAGCGCTGCGCGGCCGTTCACGAACCGATTTCGTACGTGACGCGGCCGTAAGAGCGGCCGAAGATGTGCTGATGGAAACGGCGCCAATTCGGATGAGCGCCGCAGGCTTCAAGGCCTTCACGGCGGCATTGTCCAAGCCTGCTGCCGCGGTCCCCGAAATGGTTGAGCTCTTCCGGCGTGCGGCCCCGTGGGAGACCAGCGGTTCAAAGACCGGGAAGTAAGGCTTGGCGGTCTCCGAGCCTGAGTTACTGACGGCAGCCCACGATCTTGCCGAGTTCTCCTGTGGCAAGCCGTCGCTCGACCGCTGGCTCAAAACCCGAGCGCTATCCAACCAGGAGAAAGGCTTTACGGCTGTTCTTGTCGTCCATGAAGCCAATCGTGTGATCGGTTATTATGGTCTCGCGCCAACGGCAATCGTGCCTTCAGTACTGCCGCGATCTATCCGAACGGGTCAACCGCCCGACCCGGTCCCCTGCCTGCTGCTGGGACAGCTTGCAACTGATCAGAACTGGATTGGCAAGGGAATTGGCACTGGCCTGCTCAAGCATGCGCTGCAGCGCTGCGTCACGGCCGCCGGCCTGATCGGAGGCCGCGCACTGATCGTCAACGCCGTGGACGTCGAGGCTGCATCGTTCTGGCACCGACGGGGCTTCATTCCCTCAAAGGACAATCCACTTATCCTTTTCAGATCGATCGCCGATATTGCGGCATCGCTTCGCTGAGTTATCCTCTCGGGAGCGGCTCGGCATTCATTTTCGAACAAGAAGAGCTTCCGTTCTGATTCAATCAGAATCGAAGCGCTACCCCAGCGCGCCGTTCAGCGCCGCTTGGTCGTGCAGCGAGAAGCGCGGTCCGGCATACATGAACGAGCATTGGTGGATCACGATCTGTCCACCGCTCACCGTGACATGCGAATAGTCCGGCGCCTCGTGCGAGCCGGGAATGTGGCCCTCGGTCTCAAGGTCGAAAGCGACCTGGTGCGCCAGCGCGCGCTGGATGTGGAAGGGGATGCGGTTCCAGAGCCCTGCGATCGGCCGGTGCAGATGGCCCATGAACAGATAATCCGGCCGGCGCGTGCGCGCGATCACCGCCCACTCGGCGTCCGGATTGGCGAGTCGAATGGTGTCCATGTAGCGCAGGCCGGTGTCGAACGGCGGGTGGTGCTGGAACAAGAGCAGCGGGCGGTTCGTCGGCGCCGACATCAGCGCATGCTCGAGGAAGGCGAGCCGGCGCTCGCAGAGCAGGCCTTCGTGGTTCGGAGCCGCCTCGTTCAGCGTGTCGAGGGTGACGATGGTCGCGGCGTCGAACACCTGCACGGATTGCACAAAACCATCTGCATCGCGGGCGGCGCCCGGAAAATAGCGAGCAAACGTATCGCGGCGGTCGTGGTTGCCCATCATCAGGATGGTCGGCGCGTTCAGGCGCGCCAGCGCATCGGCAAGATGTTCGTAAGCCGCGTCCTCGCCCCAATGGGCGAGATCGCCGGTGACGATGACAAAGGCGAGGTCGGGATGGTCGCGGTTGATGCGGGCGATCGCGGCAGCGAGCCGATCTGCCGGATCGAGGCCGTAGATCCTGCGGCCGCGGGCGACGAAATGGGTATCGGTCAGGACGACAAATTTCACCGGACCATGGTCTCCCGGTTCCAGGCCTGGTAGTCGGGCGAACCCTCGATGCGGATCGGACCGTCGTAACCGAATTCCACCATGTGTACGGTGACGTAATCCTCGCCCAAGAACACAACGCCATAGGCTTCAGGCAGATCCGACGCGCAAAGGACCTCTGTTTCGGCGAATAGCGGATAGCTCGCATGGTTGGTGCCGCGCAGCGAGGAAACGGGAACGCCGGCGACCGATCCCGCGAGCGGCAGGTGGCAATGGCCGAAGAAGATATGCCGGATCCGCTCGCGGTGCCGCGCCACCAATTTCCGGAACGCGGCGTCGTCGAGCAGACGGATCTGATCGAGCGGCGCAATGTGCGTCGGCATCGGGTTGTGATGCATGAAGAGGAGGAAGGGCCCGTCATGCTCGGCGAGCCGCGCCGCAAGCCAGCCGAGCCGTTCGTCGCAATAGCGGCCGGCGTGTGTCCCGGGATGCGCGGTGTCGAGGAACAGGCAGCGTGCGGCGGGCAAGTCATGGACACCCTGCACGAAGCCGCCTTCCGCGGCGAGGTCGGGAAACACGCTGAGGAAGTTGGCGCGGTTGTCGTGGTTGCCGATGCACAGCCGCACCGGGATCGGGAACTGCTCGAGGCGTTGCTTCAGCCACTGATAGTCGTCGCGGTCGCCCCAGTCCGAGAGGTCGCCTGTGATCACCATCAGTTCGGCGTCATGGTGATCCCTGAGGATGTGGGTCAGCGCGCGTTCAAAGTTCTTCCGCGGATCGCGGCCACCGATGGTCGAGCCCGGCGCAGTCAGGTGGATATCGCTCATGTGGATGAGTTTCATGGGGGCGCTCCGCAAATGAGCTGCGGGGCGCATGATACGCCCCGCCGCGGGTTTCGAAAGGCTTTAGCGCGTCGCGCCGGTGGTCTTCGGCAGCAGCTTCTGCACGTCGGCGGTCATCTCGGCGAGCACCGCATCGGGCTCCTTGGAGCGGGCGCCGCTGATGATCGAGTTCATGTGGTCCTTGATCACGTCGGTGATCTTCAACCCGTTGTCGCCGGGGAACGCGTACCACTTGGTGAGCAGCGCCATCTGGCTCACCGCGGTGTAGTTGTTCGGGTTCTTGCTGTAGAAGTCCTTCAGGTAGACTTCGTTGGCGACCTTGTTGGCCGGCATGTAGCCGGTGGTCTCGGCCATGATCGCCGCGCCCTTCGGTCCGGCCCAGAACTTCACCACTTCCCAGGCGGCGTCGCGCTTCGCTTTGTCTTTGGACAGGATCATCACGACATTGCCGCCAGCCGGCAGGCGGCCGTTCGGCGACACGACGTCGGGGAAGGTGTGGGTCTTCAATTCGAACTTGCCGCCGATCATCTGCGTGACCTTGTTCAGATCGGAGGTCGAGGTGATGTGGAAACCGGTCTTGCCGGCGGCAAAGGCCGCGCGCATCGCGGGCTGGTCGAGGTTCGGCATGCCGCCTTCGTTGACGAGGCGGGCGAGCATCCGGATCGCGAACTGCCCTTCGGGGCCGTTGAAGGCCACTTTCGTCTCATCGGCATTTAGCATGGTGCCGCCGCGCGCAAACACCGGCGCCTGCCACAGCCAGTTGCCGGTGATGTCCCAGACATAGGTCACACCGTTGATATCAGGGCCGAGCGCTTTGATTTTCTTTGCCTGCGCGATCAGTTCATCCCAGGTTTTCGGCAGGTTGTTCGGATCGCCCCCGGCCTGCTTCAACAGGTCGAGATTGACATAGACGATCGGCAGCGAGATCGCGAAGGGCAGGGCGTAGATCTTGCCGCTCGCCGTGCCGATGTCGAACATCGCCTGGTGGAAGCCCTGGCGGTCGAAATCCTTCTCGGCGGCGATGAAATCGTCGAGCTGGGCCGGGATGTTCTTGTCGACGAGCACGCGGATGCGATTCAGGCCCTGGAAGGTGACATCGGGCATCTGGTTCGTGACGGCTTCGCGCAGCACCTTCTGGGTGCCGTCCTCGTAGGATTCGTAAGGCGCGCGCAGCGTGATCTTGATGTCCGGCCGCTCCTTGGCGAACTCTTCGGCGATGCGCTTGTGAGTCTCGGCAAACAGTTCTGGATACGGATATTGCAGCACGATTTCGGTCTGCGGTTGTGCCAGCGACGCGCTGGCGGCAAGCGACAGCACGGCTCCGGCGATTAACGATTTCAGCATAGGACAGGCTCCCTGTTTGAGGTGACGCGTTACTTGATTCCGGTCAGCGTGATGCCTTCGATGAAGCGGCGTTGCGCGAGCAGGAAGGCGATCAGGAGCGGCGCGATGATCACCATCGCCGCCGCCATCAGCGGGCCGTAATTGGTGCCGGCCTCGTTGTTGCGGAAATGCGCCACTGCCAGCGGCGGCGTGCGCAACTGCTCGCTGTTGAGCACGATCAGCGGCCAGAAATAGTCGTTCCAATGCGCGACCACGGAGAAGATGCCGAAGGCGGTGACCGCGGGGATGGCGGCGGGCAGCATCACCCGCCAGACGATGCCGAACTCGGAGATGCCGTCCATGCGCGCGGCGTCGACGAGATCGTCGGGGACCGACTTGAAGAACTGGCGCATCAGGAAAATGCCGAACACCGAGATCGTAAAGGGCAGGACGAGCGCGGCGTAACTGTCGAGCAGGCCGAGCTTGTGCAGCAGCAGGAATACCGGGATCGCGGTGGCCTGTGGCGGAATCAGGATTCCGAACAGCACCAGCGCGAACAGCGTGTCACGGCCGAGGAAGCGCAGCTTCGCCAGCGCATAGGCGGCGGGCAGCGCGATCAGCACCTGCAGCACGAAGATCGAGACGGTGACGATCACGCCGTTGAGCAGGAAGCGCCAGAGATTGGCCTTGGCGAAGGCGACCTTCAAATTGTCCCACAGCGCGAAATGATGCGGGATCAGGTGCAGTTCGCTGGAGAACACTTCCTCCGGCGGCTTCGACGCGGTCGAGACCATCCAGATGAACGGGGCCAGCAGCACCACCGCGCCCGTGATCAGGAGCAAATGGCGGACGGCAGGCCAGAGCGGAATCGCGCGGAGATTCTTCATGCGGTTTGCACGCCGCGGTCGGCGAGCCTCGCTTTGATCAAAGTGAGCAGGAGGACGAACACCAGGAACACGACCGTCAGCGCGGCGCCGTAGCCTGAGCGGAAGAACTCGAATCCCTCGGTGTACATGGTGTGGATCAGCACTTCGGAGGATTTCGACGGCCCGCCCTTGGTGAGGATGTGCACGGTGTCGAACACCTGGAACGAGCGGATGCCGCTGATCACGATGACGAAGGTCGTCACGGGGCCAAGCATCGGCCAGGTCACCAGGCGAAACCGCGCCCAGGCGCTCGCCGCGCCGTCGATCTCGGCGGCCTCATAGAGCTGCTTCGGGATCGAGACCAGGCCGGCGAGGAACAGCACCATGTTGAAGCCGACCGCCTGCCAGATGCCGATGGCGCAGAGCGCATAGAGCGCGGTGTTGCGGTCCTGCAGCCAGCTAAAAGCCGGCAGCCCGGCGCCGCGCAACAGCCCGTTCACCAGGCCGAACTGCGGATGCAGCATGAACTCCCAGACCACAGCCATCGCGATCAGCGTTGCCATGACAGGCAGGAAGTAGATGGTGCGGTAGAGGCCGCGCAGGCTGGTGCCGCTTTCGATCAGCAGCGCGATGGCTAGCCCAAGCGTCACCGCGCCGGGCACAACGATCACCACATAAGTCAGCGTGTTGCGCAGCGAGATCCAGAACACCCTGTCGGCGAACATCTCCTGGTAGTTGGCAAGGCCGATCCAGGACAAGGCGGGGGCGCCGAGCTGATAGTCGGTGAAGGAGAGCGCGATCACACTCGCGAGCGGGCCGAGCAGCATGAGCAGCATCAGCGTGAATGCCGGCGCGACCAGGCCATAGGCGGTCATCGCCCGCTGATCGCGTTTTCGCAGGGGCGTGCGTGCGGCCGGCGTGGCGACGACGGCAGTGTCGATGGTTGCGGCGTCAGACAATGGCCCGCTCCCGCACGCGCTCGGCATGCTCGATCTCGACCTCGATCCGCTTGCCCTCGGGGTCGAAGGCGCGCACCGCGTCCGTCGCGAAGCCGAATGAGACCTGCGTTGCGATCGGCGGCAGCCGCCTCGGGTCGTCGATGCGCGCCACGAGACGCGCGTCACTGCCGTTGACGCCGAGATGCACGAACGCTTCCGAGCCCATGTTCTCGGCGTGTACGACGTGGCCCGAGAACGGCCCGCTGCCGAGCTCGATCCGCTCCGGACGCACGCCGATCCGGCAGGGGCCAGGCGCGGTAGCGCTCGTCAACCGCAGCGCAAAGCCGAGCGCCTCGATGCGGCCGTCGTCGCGGATCCGTCCGGGCAGGATGTTGATCTTCGGGCTACCGACGAATTCGGCGACGCGTATGTCGCGCGGGTTGTCGTAGATGTCGGCGGGCGTGCCGACCTGTACCAGCTCGCCGCCGATCATCACGGCGATCCGGCTCGACATCGTCATCGCCTCGGCCTGGTCGTGGGTGACGTAGACGAAGGTGGTGTTCAGCCGCCGGTGCAGTTGCGCGAGCTCGGCGCGCATATGCACGCGCAGCTTGGCGTCGAGATTGGACAGCGGCTCGTCGAACAGGAAGGCCACCGGCTGGCGCACGATGGCGCGTCCGACTGCGATGCGCTGCCGCTGCCCGCCCGACAGTTGCGCCGGCTTGCGGCCAAGCAAATGTGCGATTTCGAGCTGCTCGGCGACCCCTGCCACATCCTCGCGGATGCCGCGTTCCTTGCGGCGCCGGCTCGGCAGCAGTGCCCCGACGAGCGGCAGGCGCTCGATCGCCGAGAGGCGCCGCATGCGCAAGGGCACCGCGATATTGTCGAACGCGCTCAGGTGCGGATACAGCGCATAGGACTGAAACACCATCGCAAGGTTGCGCGCGCTCGGCCTGATGCCGTCGGCGGCGACGCCGTCGATCCTGACTTCGCCGGCGCTCTGCGGCTCAAGACCCGCGATCACGCGCAGCAACGTTGATTTGCCGCAGCCGGAGGGACCGACCAGCGAGATGAACTCGCCATCCTCGATCCTGAGGTCGACGCCCTTCAGGATCTCCGTGCCATCAAAGGATTTGCGGACAGCGGAAAGCTCAATTTTCGCCATTCAATCTATTCCTCAGGCTTTGGTCGGCTGCGCTAGCGTTAAGGAGCGCATCTGACGCTCGCGTGACGGATTGAAATACTTCTCGAGCCGAATACCGGCTTCCCGTGCGGTAAATCGCCGCCCGCATCGATCGTCGGCGACGCGATGCGAGATCGATCGCGTTCGTCAGTTCTTCCAAAGTCGCCGTGACGCGATCTCGGCGCCTTGCACCAGCGCTTCCAGCTTGCGCCAGGCGATCTCAGGATCGACCGTGTGCAGCGTCGCGAAGCTTGCGAAGCCGCAATCCGTGCCCGCGATCACGCGCTCGCGCCCGACCATGCCGGCATAACGTTCGATGTGCTGCGCCACCACTTCGGGGTGCTCGATATAGTTGGTGCAGGTGTCGATCACGCCCGGCACCAGAATCTTGTCATCGGGCAGCGGGGTCTCGGCGAACACGGACCATTCATGCGCATGCCGCGGATTGGCAGCCTCGATCAGCAGCGCAGCCGGTCGAACCTTCAGGATCAGGTCCAGGATCTCGGACAGTTCGATGTCGTGATGATGAGGAGATTCGTAGTTGCCCCAGCACAGATGCAGGCGCATGCGTTCGGGCGGAATGTCGCGTAGCGCGTGATTGAGAATTTCGATCAGCATGGCGATCTCGTTGCGGAAATCGGCAATCGTCGCCGGCGTGGCGCGGAAATGCCGGCCAAGAGCGAGGTCCGGGCAATCGATCTGCAGCAACAGGCCGGCGGCCACGATGGCGTCGTACTCGCGCTTCATCGCCTCTGCGAGAGCTTCCAGATATGCGTCCTGCGAGGCGTAGTACCGATTGGGCATGTAGTGCGCCATGATTCCTGGCGACGACGCACTCATGAACGCGCGCTCGACCTTTGCCGCATCGAGCGCGACCTTCAGGTTGCTGATGTCGGTCGCCAGGGCGTCTGCGCCGACGTAACTCACCGGTCCGACGCAGGCCGGCGTCTTGATGTCGAGCTTGACGCGCTGCGCGAAGTTCGGAAATTCCGACAGTTCGGAAAGCGCCAGCGGCTGATCTTCGCCCTCGAGGCCGGTCATCCGTTCGCGTGCGTATGTCGCGTAGGCATATTTGCTCATCTCGCCATCGCAAACGATGTCGATGCCAAGCTCGGCCTGGCGACGTACGACCGACGTCACGGCGTCTTCGATCGCACCCGGTAATTGTCGCAAACCGCTCGGGTCGAGTTCGTGCTTCTCCCGGCGCAGCAGCATCGCCTCCAGTTCGGGCGAGCGCGGCAGGCTGCCGACATGGGTGGTCAGTATCCTGGAAGCGCCTGAGTGCATGTCGTTCCTCCTGGCCTTGGTCACGAAAGATCGGGCGTCGGTCGTTGAGCGCACCATCGCGGTGCGGTCCCCGTTCGATTTCGGATCGGCGCTGCAGTAACCAGCCAGATTAACGTCACCGTGACGTCATATTAGCCATGCTAATGGCGAGAGCAGCGCAGGTTGTGGTGGCGAGTTCGGCCCTATGCGGGCAAATCCTTATCAGATCAGCGCCTTCACCCAGTCGGCACGGGAAGGCAGTTTCACCCGTGCGGCGGAAAAGCTTGGCGTCACCCAATCGTCGGTGACCCAGCACGTCGCAAATCTTGAACGCACGATGGGAACCAAGCTCTTCGTACGTCGCCGCGACGGACTGGAGCTGACGCGCGCCGGTCGCGAGCTGTTTGCCGTCTCGGACAGGCTGCGCAACCTGGAGCAATTGATCGAGGAGAAAGTCGCCAACTACAGCGAGATCGCCGCGGGCCATTTGAGCGTGGTTGCCAACGCGCCGCGGCCGGCGATGCCAGTGATCGCCCGCTATGCGACCCTATTCCCGCGCGTTCAGATCGAGTTCACGCTCGTGAGCTGGACACTGGCAATGCAACGTTTGCGCGAACGCGCCGTCGATGTCGCCATCGTCACCGAGCCGGTGATCGATGAGCAGCTCTATAGCCTGCCGTTGGCGAGGACGCGCTACCACGCCTATGTGCGTCGGGACCATCGATTTGCACGCCGCAAGAAGCTCTCGCTGCGCGACCTCGCGGAGGAGGCGGTGATCGTGCCCGAGGACGGGTCTCTGACGCAGCGCCTGCTGCATCAGAAATGCGGTGAACTCGGCATCACCCTGACGCGTCTTGTGAAGACCACCACGTTTCCTGTCGTGAAGGAGGCGGTGCTGCATGGGATCGGCGTCGGCCTGCTGCTTGATGACAGCATGTCGGCATCGAGTGAGCTGATCGGCATTGAGATCACCGACATGAACGAGACTTACGCGAATTATCTTCTCGCTCCGGTCGACAAGCGCGAGCTGCGCTTCGTGCGAAGTTTCATTGACGTCGCCCGGGAGGTGCTGGATATCGGAAATGAAGTTGAGGGGCGGGACCAGGTGCCGCTCTCACGAAACAGGAAAACAGCAAAATGAATGAAGCGCCGCGTCCGCGCCCGAAGATCGCCGAGACCGTCATCGAGCCGACGGTCAAGCTGCGCGAGAGCACCATCGGCAAGTGCTGCGAGATACTCGGCGATACCTCCGTCGAGTATTCGGAGCTCGGCGATTTCTCCTATCTCGGCCCTGGTTGCATGGTCGGCGATGCCGAGATCGGCCGGTTCTGTGCGATCGCCGCGCAGGTCCGGATCGGCGCACCGAACCATCCGATCGACCGTCCGTCGCTGCACCGTTTCACCTATTGCCCCGAATATTACTCCGAGACGGCCGAGCGTGATCGCGCCTTCTTCGCCGAGCGGCGGGGCGATCGGGTGGTGATCGGCAACGATGTGTGGATCGGCCACGCCGCTATCGTCCTGCCCGGTGTTACGGTAGGGGACGGCGCGGTGCTGGCGGCAGGCGCCGTGGTGACGCGCGATGTGGCGCCTTATACCATCGTCGGCGGCGTGCCGGCCCGCCAGATCCGCGAGCGGTTCAATCGCAAGATCGCGGCGCAGCTTGCACGGATCGCCTGGTGGGATTGGCCGTTCGAGACGATCATGGCGCGCCTCGGCGAATTCCAGTCGACCGACATCGAGGCCTTCTGCGCGCGCTGGGACGGTGCTGCGACAGTGTCGTAGCCCGGGTTACGCTGTCGCTTCACCCGGGCCACAGAATTCGCGGCTGTATCAGCCCTTCGTCAGGGTGATGTTGACGCCGCGGATCTCGCCCTTGGAATCGATCTGCACGACCTGCCTGTTGCCGTGGGCGCGCAGGTTCAGCGTGGCGGCGAATCCGGACGCCTCGACGAACACCTCGATCTGGCCACCGCCCGCGGTGCCCTGCAGGTTGCCGAAGATGTTGCGGCTCCTCTCGCTCCAGTTGCCGGAGATGCGCTCACCCTGGCTCGTCACGTCGCTGGAGAGGTCGAACTTGTAGCTGTCGCTGGCGCAATTCAGGCTCTGCTTCAGGCCAAGCCCGGTGGCGTTGACCTTGTAGCTGGCCTTGCACCGGATCCGTTCGGTGGTGCCGTTGGAGAGCGCAACGGTGCCCGAACCGCTCCATGATCCGTCAAAGCCGGCGAATGGTCCCGACGATTGGGCGTTGCCCGTGCCGGCCGACAACATGACCACCGCGCCAATGCCGGCCGCTGTGATCGCGCGACCGAACAAGCCCAAACCAAACCGCTTCATTGTGAGTTTTCCCATCAAAAATCGACGATCTTCTTCAAGATACGCCTCGCCGCATCGAACACTTAGTGTTGATCGCGATCCCACAGGTTCAAACGACCCACCCTGCCTGTCATAGCCGGTGGAATCGAGTGAAACACGCCATTTTTGTTCGACAGAATCAAGAAGCATCTCACTTCATGTCTGTCCATCCGATATCGGCATCTGCGCTGCAACAGTCTGTAGCGAACCGTGATTGGAAAAAACTTCTTGGTTTTTCAACCGATTAGATGGCCCTTTACAGCACCGCAAATTTGGCCGCATTTAGCGGCGCTTGTCCTTTCTTCGTCGCTTTGCTACGCGGCGGCGCAAATCCCAACAAATCCATGCCGGGTTCTGCCGAAACGCAACTTCCGGAACAGGGTTTTTTGCTGTCGGAAATGAAGGAATATGATGCGTAAAGTTCTATTGGCCCTCACGCTGTTGTCGATCCCGCTTTCATCTGACGCCTTCGCCCAGCAGCAATCGCGCAGCGGCACGCCGGAGGAACAGAAGGCCTGCACCCGCGACGTTCAGAAGCACTGCCGCGCGGTGATCGATCAGGGCGATTTCACCATCCTCGCCTGCCTGAAGGAGAACCGCACCAAGATCAGCGCGGCCTGCGACCAGGTATTGAAGAGCCACGGGCAGTAACACCGTATTTTGCACGCGAAAAATAGCCGCAAGAGAGCCTGTGCCCACTGTGTGATATTGGGCACAGGAGCCACGCGCTTTACCCATACAGCATTGGTTTTGGTCGCGTATTCCCCTATATGGGGCACGCAATCCACCGCATGTGCGCAACTTCTGGCGCATGCGCCTTAGCTAGGGCAAATGTGGCCGGTTCCTGATGACAAGCGCGAGCGAACTGCGATCCGGGAAGACCCACCGCGACGAGAATTTTCCGGTCGCGTCGTGGATCATTCATCCGCGTCACCGCGCCCTGATCCTTTCCTTCTATAATTTCGTCCGTACCGCCGACGACATCGCCGACCATGCAACGTTGCCGGCGGACGAAAAGCTCCATTATCTCGACCTGCTCGAGAAAGAGCTCTTGGGCGAAGGCGACACCCAAAAGGAAGCCGTCAATCTGCGCCGTGCACTCGCCGAGCGTGCGATGCCGCCACGCCACGCGCTCGACGTGCTGGTCGCGTTCCGCATGGACGTGACGAAGCTGCGCTACGAGAACTGGGACGAGGTGATCCATTACTGCCGGTACTCGGCGATGCCGGTCGGCCGCTTCATGCTCGATGTCCACGGCGAGAGCACGTCCACCTGGGCTGCCTCGGACGCGCTGTGCGCGGGCTTGCAGATCAACAACCACCTGCAGGATTGCGCCAAGGACTACAAGAATCTCAACCGCATCTACCTCCCGCGCGATGCGCTGGCCGCATCCGGCGCCACCGTCGAGATGCTCGGGGAGCCGAAGTCTCCAGCGCCGCTGCTGCAATGCCTGCAGGCTCTGGCGGTGCGCACCGAGGCGCTGCTTGCCGAAAGCAAGTCGCTTGCCGTCGAGGTGAAGGATTTGCGGTTGGGCCTGGAGATATCCGTGATCCAGGCATTCGCCGACAGGATCGTGAACATGCTGAAGGTGCGCGATCCCCTCAGCGAGCGCGTGCATCTCAGTCCGCTCGCAATGCTCGGTTCCAGCCTCGGCGGCGTCGCCGGCGAGTTGGCTCGCCGCGCCGTTGGGCGCCGGCCGGTGTCAAAAACGGCGGCCGGCGCATGAGCGTTGAGACGGCGGCGGCCAACGCAGACTATGGCACCACCGCGTCCGGCAGTTCGTTCTACGCCGCGATGCGGATCCTGCCACGCGCGCAGCGCGATGCGATGTTCCAGATTTACAGCTTTTGCCGCCAGGTCGACGACATCGCCGATTCCGACGGCCCGCGCGACGAGCGGCTGGCCGCGTTGCAGCAATGGCGCGACGATATCGATGCGCTGTATCAGGGCAATCCGCCGCCGCGGCTCAAGGACTATGTCGGCTCGGTCAGGTCCTTCGGCCTGAAGCGCGAGGACTTTCTTGCCATCGTCGACGGCATGGAGATGGATGTGCCGCAGGACATCCGCGCGCCCGACATGGCGACGCTCGATCTCTATTGCGACCGCGTGGCGAGCGCCGTCGGCCGGCTCTCGGTGCGGGTGTTCGGCCTGCCCGAGGACGACGGCATCCAGCTCGCGCATCACCTTGGCCGCGCGCTGCAGCTCACCAACATCCTGCGCGACGTCGATGAGGATGCCGGCCTCGGCCGGCTCTATCTGCCGCGCGAGATGCTGTTGCATGCCGGCATTACATCTGACGACCCCCAGCGGGTGATCGCCGAGCGCAACTTGCCGAGAGTGTGCCTGCCGCTGGCTGAGCGCGCGAAAAAACATTTCGAGAAGGCGGATGACATCATGAAGCGTAATTCGCGGCGCGCGGTGCGCGCGCCACGGATCATGTCGAAATATTATCGCGCGATCCTCGATCTCCTGATCGCCCGGGGTTTTGCAACGCCACGCGAGCCCGTTCGCGTCGGCAAGATGCAAAAGATCGGCATTCTTCTTCGTTACGCGTTCATCTGACATCTGATGCAAAAGACCGTTCATATCATCGGCGCCGGTATTTCCGGCCTCTCGGCGGCCGTTCGGCTCGCCAAAGCGAACTACATGGTGCACGTCCACGAGGCGACGCAGCAGGCCGGCGGCCGCTGCCGCTCTTATTTCGACGCCGCCACCAATCTCACCATCGACAACGGCAATCACCTGTTGCTGTCCGGCAACCGCCATGCGGTGGCCTATGCAAAGTCGATCGGCACCGAGGCCGGGCTGGTCGGGCCGGAACGCGCGAAATTTCCCTTTGTCGATCTTGCAACCGGCAAGCGCTGGGAACTCGATCTTGGCTCTTCCCGCTTGCCGCTCTGGGTGTTCGACGAAGCGCGCCGCGTCCCCGATACGGGCTTACGCGACTACCTCGCGCTGGCGCCACTCGCCTGGGCCGGCACCGACAAGCGGGTCGGCGATACCATCGCATGCAAGGGCACGCTGTACGATCGTCTGGTGCAGCCGCTGTTGCTCGCCGCGCTCAATGTCGACCCGCCCGAGGGCTCGGCGGGATTGGCCGGTGCGATCGTACGCGAGACGCTGCTTGCCGGCGGCGAGTCCTGCCGGCCGCTGATTGCGCGCGACGGATTGAGCTCGGTCTTGATCGAACCCGCGGTGAAGCTGCTGCAGGAGAGGGGTTCGAGCGTGCGGTTCAGCCATGAGCTGCGGCAGTTCGGCACGGTGTCCGATCATGTCAGCGAGCTGAAATTCGGCGACGACATGATCGATCTTGCGCCTACTGACGCGGTGGTGCTCGCAGTGCCGCCGCGCGCTGCGGCATCGCTGGTGCCGGGTCTGAAGACGCCGACCAAATTCCGCGCCATCGTGAACGCGCATTTCCGCTTCGATCCGCCGCCCAATGCCGCGCCGATCCTAGGCGTGATCGGTGGCCTCGTCGAATGGTTGTTCGCGTTCCCGCAGCGGCTCTCGGTCACGATCAGCAATGGTGATCGTCTCGTCGACATGCCGCGCGAGGAACTGGCACAGGCGATCTGGCGCGATGTCTGCAAGGCCGCCGGCATTTCCGGCGAATTGCCGCCTTTGCCCGCTTGGCAGATCGTGCGCGAGCGCCGTGCCACATTCGAAGCTACGCCGGAGCAGCACGCTCTGCGGCCCGGCGCGGTCACGGCCTACAAAAACCTGTTTCTCGCTGGCGATTGGACTGATACGGGATTGCCGGCAACGATCGAGGGATCGGTGCGGTCCGGTGACCGTGCCTCCGATCTGATCCTGGGCGGGTCTTGATCATGCTGCGCGAGCCGCAGAAGCGCGCTACAGCATGATCCGGAAAAGTGGAAACCGGTTTTCCCTCGCGACAAACGCGAAGCGTTTGCGCGGAGATCATGCTCAAACAAGGAGATGAGATCATGATCCGATTCCGGATCATGATCTCAGAAGGAGAAATCGAACAAGATGGATGCCGTCAACGATACCGCCACCGTCGATCCGGCCGCACTGGAGAAGAGCATCTCTGTAGCGACCGAGGCGCTGCTCGGCCATCGGCAATCCGACGGACATTGGGTGTTCGAACTCGAGGCCGACAGCACGATCCCGGCGGAGTATGTGCTGCTGTGCCACTATCTCGGCGAGCCCGTCGACAGCGTGCTGGAGGCGAAGATCGCCAACTACCTCCGCCGCGTGCAGGGCGCCCATGGCGGCTGGCCATTGGTGCATGACGGTCCGTTCGACATGAGCGCAAGCGTGAAGGCCTATTTCGCGCTGAAGGTGATCGGCGATTCCATCGACGCGCCGCATATGGTGAAAGCGCGCGAAGCGATCCGTTCGCGCGGCGGAGCGGCGGCGAGCAACGTCTTCACCCGCTTCCTGCTGGCGCTGTTTGGCGTCGTGACCTGGCGCGCGACGCCGGTGCTGCCGGTCGAGATCATGCTGCTGCCGATGTGGTCACCGTTCCACATCGCCAAGATCTCTTACTGGGCGCGCACCACGATGGTGCCGCTGATGGTGTTGGCCGCGCTGAAGCCGCGGGCCAAGAACCCGAAGGGCATCGGCCTCGACGAACTGTTCCTGGAGGATCCCAAGTCGGTCGGCATGCCTCCGAAGGCGCCGCATCAGAGGTGGGGCTGGTTCCTGCTCTTCCGCGGGCTCGACAGCGTGCTGCGCGTGGTCGAACCGCTATTCACGAAGAGGCTGCGCCAGCGCGCGATCGATGCCGCGCTCGCCTTCATCGAAGAGCGGTTGAACGGCGAAGACGGCATGGGCGCGATCTATCCGCCGATGGCCAACATCGTGATGATGTATGACGCGCTCGGCAAGGACGAGAACTATCCGCCGCGTGCCGCCACGCGGCGCGGCCTCGAGAAGCTGTTGGTGATCCGCGAGAACGAGGCCTATTGCCAGCCCTGCGTATCGCCGGTGTGGGACACTGCGCTGACGTGCCACGCGCTGCAGGAGGCCGGCGGCGAGGACACCATTACCAAGGCCAAGCAGGGGCTCGACTGGTTGAAGCCGCGGCAGGTGCTCGATTTCAAGGGCGACTGGGCGGTGAAGGCGCCCAACGTCCGGCCGGGCGGCTGGGCGTTCCAGTACAACAACGACCATTATCCCGACCTCGACGATACCGCCGTGGTGGTCATGGCGATGGACCGGGCGCGCCGCTACAACGGCACCAAGGAGTACGACGCGGCGATTGACCGCGCCCGCGAATGGATCGAGGGCTTGCAGAGCCGCGACGGCGGCTGGGCCGCCTTCGACGTCAACAACCTCGAATATTACCTCAACAACATCCCGTTCTCCGACCACGGCGCGCTGCTCGATCCGCCGACCGAGGACGTCACCGCGCGCTGCGTCTCGATGCTGGCGCAGCTCGGCGAGACCGAAAAGACCAGCAAGGCGGTTGCCGACGGCGTCGCCTATCTGCGCCGCACCCAGCTTGCCGAAGGTTCCTGGTTTGGCCGCTGGGGGCTGAACTACATCTACGGCACCTGGTCGGTGCTCTGCGCGCTCAACGCCGCCGGCGTCGACCATCAGGACCCGATGATTCGGAAGGCGGTCGACTGGCTGGTGTCGGTCCAGAATCAGGACGGCGGCTGGGGCGAGGACGCCGTCAGCTATCGGCTCGACTATCGGGGCTATGAGGTCGCGCCTTCGACCTCCTCGCAGACGGCATGGGCCTTGCTTGCGCTGATGGCAGCGGGAGAGGTCGAAAACCCCGCAGTTCGAGGGGGGGTGGAGTACCTAAAAAGCACACAGAGCGAAAAAGGACTCTGGGAGGAGCAGCGTTACACGGCTACAGGCTTTCCGCGTGTGTTTTACTTGCGTTATCATGGCTACTCCAAGTTCTTCCCGCTCTGGGCGCTAGCGCGGTATCGGAATTTGCGAAACACGAACAGCAGGGTGGTAGGGGTCGGAATGTGAATCTGGGGGCGGGGGCCGCCGCGACTGTGGGGAAAATGCTGGATCCGCGGCCGGTCTTGATCGTGACGGGATTAGTGCAGGAGGCTCGCATCGCGGCCGGGCCGGGCATGATCGTCATTTGTAGTTCCAGCGATCCGCAGCAGCTTCGCGAGCTATTGGCGACACTCGATTCGTCATCGTTCCGCGGCGTGATCTCGTTCGGCGTGGCCGGCGGGCTCGATCCGGCATTGCGATCGGGTGACGTCGTGGTGGCGACGGAGGTGCTTTCCGGCGACACCCGATTCCTGGCCGATATGGCCTTGAACGAGGAGATGGTTGCCGGCGCCACGTTGAGGCGCCGCAAGATCGTCAGGGGTGGGCTCGCCGGGGTTGAGCAGGTGATTGCGGCCAGGGCCTGCAAGGCGGCGTTGCGCTCGGAAACCGGCGCTGCCGCCGTCGACATGGAGAGCCACATTGCCGCTGCCTACGCGGCCAAGGCGGGCATTCCGTTCGCGGCGCTCCGGGTGATCAGCGATCCCGCCCACCGCGCGCTGCCGGAATTGGCGAAGACCGCGGTCAAGCCGAACGGCGACATCGACCTGCGCAAGGTCCTGCGCGGCGTGGCGCGCAATCCGCTGACGCTGCGCTCGCTGGTCTCGACCGGAATCGACTTCAACCGCGCGCTGCGCTCCTTGCGCGGCTGCCGTGGCTTCCTGCTGGGCGGCGAGACCCTCGTCCCCGTGGAGCCGATGATTCGCTCGGCGGCATAATCACGGAGAGCCGTAGTCCGGGTGAAGCGTCAGCGTAACCCGGGACCGCTCGCAAACGCAGATACAGGCATCCCGGGTTGCGCTTCGCTCCATCCGGGCTACGAACAAAACAAAAGGCTCGACCGTCATCGACGGTCGGGCCTTTTGCTTATTCGATTGTTGCTCGCGTCTTACGCGGCAGTTGAGGCTTTCTGTGCGGCCTTCTGCTGGGCGGCGATCGCTTCGTCGCGGCGGATCTCGGAGAGCTTCTTCTGGACCTGCTCCGAGAAGATGTACTGCGCCGGACGCTGCTTCGTGAGATCGATCTCGGGGGCCATCGGACCCTTGGTGCGGATGCCGCGCATGGAGACCCACATGGCCTTCAGCGGGTTGTTGAGCGCCGCGACCGCCGCGGTCGGCTCGTAGCCGCAATGCGCCATGCAGTCGGCGCACTTCTCATACTTGCCGGTGCCGTAGGAATCCCAGTCCGTGGTCTCCATCAGCTCCTTGAAGGTCTTGGCGTAGCCTTCGCCGAGCAGATAGCAGGGCTTCTGCCAGCCGAAGATGTTGCGCGCCGGCATGCCCCAGGGCGTGCACTCGTATTCCTGGTTGCCGGCCAGGAAGTCGAGGAACAGGCCGGAATGCATGAAATTCCACTTCTTGCCCTTGCCGAGCGCAAAGACGTCGCGGAACAGCTTCTTGGTCTTGGTGCGGTTGAGGAAGTGCTCCTGGTCGGGCGCGCGCTCATAGGCGTAGCCCGGCGACATCGAGACGCCGACGCCGAGTTCGGTGGTGAAGTCGAGGAATTTTGCGATTTCCTCCGCCGGATGGCCGTCGAAGATGGTGGCATTGACATTGACGGTGAAGCCGCGCGCCTTGGCCGCCTTGATCGCGGACACCGCGCGGTCGAACACGCCCTTCTGAGACACCGCCTTGTCGTGATGGTCCTTCAGCCCATCGAGATGCACAGAGAAGAACAAATAAGGCGACGGCTCGAACAGATCGAGCTTCTTTTCCAGAAGCAGCGCGTTGGTGCAGAGCGAGACGAACTTCTTGCGCGCTACCAGGCCGCGGACGATCTCGCCGATCTCCTTGTGGATCAGCGGCTCGCCGCCGGGGATCGCAACCATCGGCGCGCCGCACTCGTCGGCCGCGTCCCAGCATTCCTGCGCGGTCATGCGGCGATTGAGGATCGCGTCGGGATAGTCGATCTTGCCGCAGCCTACGCAGGCGAGATTGCAGCGAAACAGCGGCTCCAGCATCAGCACGAGCGGATAGCGCTTGCGGCCCAGCAGCTTCTGCCTGAGCAGATAGCCGCCGATGCGCAGTTCCTTGAAGAAGGGTATTGCCATTCTTTCTCTCTCGACTCTCACGACCAAGTTTGGGTCAGCCCGCGGTCAGTTCGGCCGGCAGGCGGAATTCGATGTTCTCTTCCCGGCCCGGCAGGACCGACACCTTGACCGGTCCGGTGCGCCGCAACGCCTCGATCACATCGTCGACCAGCACTTCGGGCGCCGAGGCACCCGCCGTGATGCCGACGGTCTTTGCATTCTTCAGCCATTCTGGGTTGAGTTCGCTGCCATCCGCAATGAGGTAACTGGCGACGCCGGCTTCGGTGCCGATCTCGCGCAACCGATTGGAATTGGAGCTGTTGGCGGCCCCCACCACCAGGATGACATCCACCAATTTGCTCAGGTCCCTTACCGCGGATTGGCGGTTCTGTGTGGCATAGCAGATATCCCGGATGTCAGGGCCTTGAATGTCTGTAAACCGGGCCTGGAGCGCCAGAATAATCTCACGTGTGTCATCTACGCTCAGGGTGGTCTGGGTGATGTAGGCGATCGGCGTATCGGCCGACAGCGTCAGGGCGTTGACATCCTCGACGCTCTGGACCAGCAGCACGGGGCCTGGAACCTGGCCCATGGTTCCCTCGACCTCGGGGTGGCCGGCATGCCCGATCAGGATCAATGACCGGCCCTTCGACATATAGCGCTTGCCCTGATTGTGGACCTTGGTGACCAGCGGGCAGGTGGCATTGAGCACCGGCAGGCCGCGTGCGGCGGCCTCTTCCTCGACGCTGCGCGCCACGCCATGGGCGCTGAACACGGTCACCGCGTTCGCCGGAACCTCGGAAAGGTCCTCGACGAAGATCGCGCCCTTGTTCTTCAGGCTTTCGACGACGTATTTGTTATGCACGATCTCATGTCGGACATAGACCGGCGGCCCGTATTTCTCGAGCGCGCGCTCGACGATCTCGATGGCGCGCACCACGCCCGCGCAAAACCCCCGCGGCTGCGCTAGAAAAACCTCCATAGGACGCCCGTTAAGCAAATTGCACCAATCTGATCCGAAAACCCGCGCGGCCGGACATCCTGCAGCCGGCAGGTCCTGCTGCAATATCCGCACCACCAGTTCCTGCACTTAAGCCCACCCCCAAGCGCACGGAAAAAGAGCGCTTTGTGTCAAAAAATGAGCGTCTAGGAAAGCCGGATTACGGAATGGTTATCACTCGGGTCGCCGGTTTAAGGTATTAAAATACCTAAAACTGCGGCATTAATGCCCACCCCATCTCACTTGTTCGTCACTTTATTGCCCGCTGGGGCGGGATATACCGCGCCCAACGCCGTTCCGGCCCGTTTCGACGCTTCTTCGTGAACCAGCGGTCGGGCGGTCAAAACAACATTAGATCGGCCCTGGGAACTCCGCTAGATAGCGGGCGTTTTCGGCGTGCTTCCTGTGATCAGAAAGAAATGAAGTGCTGACACGTATTGTTGTCTCGATTGTTAAGGCGTGCACGCGGTTTGCCATCCCTGTCGTCGTCCTCTCGCTGATATCAGCGGTCGCGGCGGGCTATTACGCGGCGCGCAACTTCACCATCAATACCGACATCAATACGCTGATCTCGCCCAACCTGGACTGGCGCCAGCGCGACATCCAGTTCGAGCAAGCCTTCGACCGCGAGCGCCTGATTCTTGCCGTCGTGGAGGCGCCGACGCCGGAGCTCACGGGCCTTGCCGCCAAGGCGCTGGCCGAGAAGCTCACCGGTGACACCGAGCATTTCGAATCGGTCACGCCGCTCGGCTCCGGCGAATTCTTCGAGAAGAACGGGCTTCTGTTCCTGCCGACCGAGGAGGTCGCCCAGGTTACCGGCGAGCTCGAATCCGCCGCACCCCTGATCGAGATCATGGCCGGCGATCCCTCGATCCGCGGCCTCACCGGTGCACTGGAGACGGGTCTTGCCGGCATCAAGCGCGGGCAGGCCAAGCTCGAGAACGCCGCTCGGCCCTTCAACCTGATCTCGCAGACGGTCGAGGATGTCCTCAGCAACAAGGGCAATCCGACCTTCTCCTGGCGCGAGCTCACCAGCGACAAGCCGCTGACCGATTCGGACAAGCGCGCCTTCATCGAATTCAAGCCGGTGCTCGACTATCAGGCGCTGGAGCCCGGTAAGGCGGCCACCGATGCGATCCGGCAGGCGGCCGCAGACCTGAAATTCGCAAGCGAATATGGCGCGCGCGTCCGCCTCACCGGACCGGTGCCGATCGCCAACGAGGAATATGCCACCGTCCAGGACGGCGCCGTCGTCAACGGCATCGGCACTGTGCTGATCGTGCTGGTGATCCTGTGGCTCGCGCTGCATTCGGCCAAGATCATCTTCGCCGTGTTCCTGAACCTGTTCATCGGGCTTGCGATCACCACCGCCGTCGGGTTGATGATGGTCGGCTCGCTCAATTTGTTGTCGATCGCCTTTGCCGTGCTGTTCGTAGGCTTAGGCGTCGATTTCGGTATCCAGTTCAGCGTCCGCTACCGTTCCGAACGCTTCAAGAACGACAACCTGACGCTGGCGCTGGAGAATGCGGCACGCCGCTCGGCGGTGCCGCTCTCGCTTGCGGCGATGGCGACCGCCGCGGGCTTCCTGTGCTTCCTGCCGACCGACTACAAGGGCATTTCCGAGCTCGGCAAGATCGCCGGCGCCGGCATGCTGATCGCGTTCCTCACCAGCATCACCACGCTGCCGGCGCTCCTGGACCTGCTCAATCCGCCCGGCGAGAAGGAGCCGGTCGGATACGCGTTCCTCGCGCCCGTCGACCACTTCCTGGAGAAGCATCGCGTCGCGATCATCATCAGCACACTCGCGCTCGTGATCGCCGGCCTGCCGCTGCTCTACTACATGAAGTTCGACTTCAACCCGATCAACCTGCGCAACTCGCAGGTCGAATCGATCGCGACGTTCCTCGATTTGAGGCGCGACCCGAACACCGGCGCCAATGCGATCAACGTGATGACGCATTCGGAAGCCGACGCCAGGAAGATCGAGGAGAGGCTGGAAAAGCTGCCGGAAGTGTTGAGCGTCCGCTCGCTCGACAGCTTCGTGCCGACCGATCAGCCGGCCAAGCTGAAGCTGATCGCGCAGGCGGCGAAGATGCTCAACCCGGCGCTCAATCCGGATTCGATCGATGCGCCGCCGACCGACCAGGAGAATGTCGAGTCCCTGAAGAGCTCGGCCGACAACCTCCGCAAGACCGCCGGCGACATCAAGAATGCGGGCGCGGTGGCTGCACGCCGGCTTGCGGATGCGCTGACCAAGCTGGCCGATTCGAATCAGGCGACGCGCGACAAGGCGCAGAACGTCTTCGTTTCGCCACTCAAGGTGGTGCTCGACCAGCTCAGGGACATGCTGCAGGCCCAGACCGTCACTTTGAAGTCGCTGCCGGAGGAGCTGGTACGTGAATGGAAGGCCAAGGACGGGCTGATACGGGTCGAGGTCCTGCCGAAGGGTGATCCGAACGACAATGACACGCTGCGCAAGTTCGCGGCCGCCGTGCTCGCGGCCGAGCCGACGGCGATCGGCGGCCCGGTCTCGATCCTGAAGTCCGGCGATACCGTGGTGAAGGCGTTCATCCACGCCGGCATCTGGTCGCTGATCGTGATCAGCCTGCTGCTCTGGCTGACGCTGCGGCGTATCGCCGACGTGCTGATGACGATCGTGCCGCTTCTGGTCGCGGGCGCCGTGACGCTGGAAATCTGCGTGCTGATCGGGCTGCCGCTCAACTTCGCCAATATCGTCGCGCTGCCGCTGTTGCTCGGCGTCGGCGTCGCCTTCAAGATCTACTACGTCACTGCCTGGCGTCAGGGCAGAACGAATCTGCTGCAATCGAGCCTGACGCGGGCAATCTTTTTCAGCGCGCTGACCACGGCAACCGCGTTCGGCAGCCTGTGGCTTTCAAGTCATCCAGGAACCGCGAGCATGGGTAAATTGCTCGCGCTCTCGCTGGTCACGACTCTCGCCGCGGTGCTGCTCTTCCAGCCGGCATTAATGGGTAAACCGCGCGACGTCCGGAAGGACGCAGATATCGCCGACGACGTCACCTGATGGGGCGGCGGCCGGGGCGGCTGCTGCCTGCTTCTGGCCCGTCTGCTGTTTGGACGACGCGGCCGGCGCGGTGGCGGGAGCCGAGCTTACCGAGCCCGTGGTCTTGGGCGGCGTCTGAGCGGCTGACTGCGCTGCCCCTTTGGGTGCGGGTGCGGCGCCCTTGGCCATGCTGTTGGCAGGGGGCGTGCTGTTGGCGGCGCTGGAGGCAATCGGAGGCCCAACGCGGGTCCAGGTCTCGCCGCCGCAGAGAAAGCCCAGCACGCAGCCTTGAATCTCGAGCTTGTCAGAACCAATTGGCTTGATCGTAGAGCTGTAGAGCTGACCGTCCTTGGCATTATAGACTTGGCCCTCCCACGCATCCGTGCCCGCCTTCTTCTTCATGTCGATCAGGATCGGCATGCCGAGCGTGGGCCGGCTTTGCTTCGCGGCGTCCGGATTCTGCGTATCCTTGCCGCCGGGGGTCTTCTCCCAGGCGACTGCGCCCCAGAGGCTGCCGTTGCATTGTGCGACCCGGATATGGGCGACACCGTCAGCCACGCGCCAGTCGCCGGTCGGATCCGCGGCCAGCGCTGGGACCATTGTGCTCGCCAAAACGAATCCCGAGTATGCTATGGTGCGCGCGAGCTTGGGTGGGCAGTGCAACATGGTCTTACCTGTGCTTAAGTGTACAAGGGCCAAAGCTTGGGGGCAAAACGCCGCATTCGGCGTTTTGAGTTGACGAAATGACCATCAACCGACGTATGTAGCCGATGCTAAGCTCAAATCTAGACGTTTCCGAGATGTTTGTGGAGCGCCAGGCGCAGCGCAGTTCCCTGCACGCGCGCTACTTGAACGAGCAGCTCGTGCGCGTGCTCAAAACCATCGGCTATGACGTCGGCTTTCAAAAAGGGCAAGGCCAATATCTCTTCGATCGTGAGGGGGCACGGTATCTCGACCTACTCAGCGGATTTGGCGTTTTTGCGATCGGCCGCAACCACCCGGCGCTGCGCCAGGCCTTGAAGAGCGTGCTGGATGCCGATCTGCCCAACCTCGTGCAGCTCGATGTGTCCACGCTCGCCGGCATCCTGGCCGAGCGCCTCCTCGAATATGTGCCATATCTGGACAAGGTATTCTTTTCCAATTCGGGCGCCGAGACGGTAGAAGCCGCCATCAAGTTCGCGCGTGGCGCGACCGGGCGGCCCGGCATCGTGTCCTGCTCGCATTCGTTTCACGGATTGTCCTATGGCGCGCTGTCGCTGATGGACGATGCGAACTTCCGCTCCGGCTTCGAGCCGCTATTGCCCGGCTGCACCCAGATTCCGTTCAACGATCTTGCCGCGCTCGAGCAGGCGCTGTCGTCGCGCCAGGTCGCGGCCTTCATCGTCGAACCGATCCAGGGCAAGGGCGTCAACATGCCCTCGGACGAATTCCTGCCCGGTGCTGCGGCGTTGTGCCGGAAATATGGCACGCTGTTCGTCGCCGACGAGATTCAGACCGGCATCGGCCGCACCGGCAAATTCCTCGCCGTCGAGCACTGGAATGTCGAGCCCGACATGGTGCTGCTGGCGAAAGCGCTGTCCGGCGGTCATGTCCCGGTCGGCGCGCTGCTGACGCGCAAGAGCATCTTCGACAAGATCTTCAACCAGATGGATCGCGCCGTCGTGCACGGCTCGACATTCTCGAAGAACGATCTGGCGATGGCCGCCGGCATCGCAACGCTCGACGTCATCAAGGCCGAGAAGCTGGTTGAGCTGGCCGCCAAGCGCGGCGCCGAGCTCCGCCTCGCGCTGACGCGCATGGTGCCAGGCTACGAGCTGATGAAGGAAGTCCGCGGCAAGGGATTGATGATCGGCATCGAGTTCGGCCCGCCGAAGTCGCTGCGCCTGCGCGCATCCTGGAACGTGCTGGAGACCGCGAACAAAGGCCTGTTCTGCCAGCTCATCACCGTGCCGCTGTTCAAGGACCACAAGATCCTGACCCAGGTCGCCGGCCACGGCCTCCACACCATCAAGCTCCTGCCGCCGCTCGTCCTCACCGAGGACGACTGCACCTGGATCGAAAAGGCTTTCGACACCGTGATCGCCGGCAGCCACAAGGTCCCCGGCGCGATCTGGTCGCTCGGCAAGACGCTGGTCGACAACGCGGTGCGCAAGTCGGCCTGATTAATTCTGCGGCTTCCTTAGCCCGGATGAAGCGAAGCGTAATCCGGGATCATGGTCGTTCGCGAACCGGTTCTCGGATTACGCTGCGCTCCATCCGGGCTACAATGCTAAATCACTCTGTCAACGACCTGGGAGCAGATGAAATGCACATTGCAGGCGGTTGTCATTGCGGAGCCATCCGCTACGAGGTTGAAGGCGAAGCCCTTACGCACGCGCTCTGCCACTGCACGGATTGCCGACGTCACGCTGGCGCGCCGATGGTCGCCTGGACGATGTATCCCGCCGCTGCCGTCAAGGTGACCCAAGGGCAGCCCAAGGTCTACGAATCATCCGAGCACGGCCGCCGGCATTTTTGCGCGAATTGCGGCACCGGTCTTTTTTACGTCAATGAGCAGATGCTGCCCGGGATCATTGATATCCAGAGCGGAACCTATGATGATCCTGACGTCGTTCCGCCAATGATCCATGTCCAGGTCGCCGAGCGGATCCAATGGATGGAACGCGCGCACGAGCTGCCCGTATTCGACCGATATCCGCCGCAGCAATAGCAGCACCACGAGGATCCCGTAGCCCGGATGAGCGAAGCGCAATCCGGGAACAATGTCTGG
>NZ_PSRR01000006.1 GCF_004296405.1 Bradyrhizobium sp. Leo170 | reverse complement strand
CTAGGCCAACGACGTTGCCGAGATACATCGAGGCGATCAGGCCCCAGACGAAATCCTTGTGTTCGACGAACAAGAGCGGACCCGGATTGAGACCCCACACCATCAAGCCACCGAGCAGGATGGCGGCGGTTCCCGATCCGGGAATTCCAAGCGCAAGCATCGGAAGCAGCGCCGAGGTGCCGGACGCATGCGCCGCCGTCTCCGGCGCGAATACGCCCTCGATACGGCCCTTGCCAAAACTGTCCTGGTTCTTGGCAAAGCGTTTGGCGAGGTTGTAACCCATGAACGAGGCGGCGATCGCGCCACCCGGCGTGATTCCAAGCCAGCAACCGATGAAGGACGAACGCACCAGCGTCACCCAGTATTTCGGCAGGTCTCTCCAGACCGACAGCACCACGCGCAGGCTGATGCCGGCGGCGTGGCCGCGCAGCGCCAGACGCTCTTCCATTGTCAGCAGGATTTCGCTGATGCCGAACAAACCGATGACCGCGACCAGGAAGTTGATGCCGCGGAGCAGCTCGGTAGAGCCAAAGGTCATGCGGAGCTGGCCGGATACGGTGTCCATACCGACGCCGGCCAGCAGGAGGCCAAGCGACATCGAGATGACGGTCTTGTGCTTGGCCTCGCGGCCAAGGCCGACGAACGAGCAAAACGTGAGGAGATAGACTGCAAAGAATTCCGGCGGCCCGAACTTCAGCGCGAATGACGAGATCATCGGCGCCAGGAATGTGATCAGGAGTACCGCGACCAGCGAGCCTATGAAGGACGAGGTAAAGGCCGCTGTCAGTGCTTCCGCCGCCCTGCCCTGCTGCGCCATCGGATAGCCGTCAAACGTGGTCGCCACAGACCAGGCTTCGCCGGGAATGTTGAAGAGGATCGAGGTAATGGCGCCGCCGAACAGTGCGCCCCAGTAGATGCACGATAGCATCACGATGGCCGAGGTCGGGTCCATCGTGAACGTCAGCGGCAGCAGGATCGCGACGCCATTCGGCCCACCAAGCCCAGGCAGTACGCCGACGAAAATTCCGAGCACAAGCCCGACCATCATCAGTAACAGCGTTTTCCAGGTGAGGAGAACGGCGAAGCCGTGAAGGAGCAGGCCAAAAGCTTCCATGACCGAAAGTCCCGCCGATCGATTAGTAGCCGAGAGCCGCCTCGAGCGGCCCCTTCGGCATGATGACGTCGAAGGCGATGTCAAACGTCACGAACATCGCGGCGGTGAAGATGAAAGCGGTGAGCAGAGACTTCCACGCCGCGATCTTGCCGACAAAGCGCATGAAGCCGGAGATCAAAAGGAAGCTCGCAACATAGAGCCCAAGGAATTGCGTGGCGAGGCAGAACAAGACCGTCGGCACGAACACCGCCATGACCCGGCGAAGCTGTGCTTGCGTCACGAAGGTCTCGGAATCCTCCCTGCGCGAGAACATCGCCACAAACAGACCGTAGAGGCTGGCGCCGCCAAGAATGATCGAGAGGTAGAACGGGAAGTAGCCCGGCTCAGGGCCCGTCGCATCCCAGGCCGCGCCGGTGCGCAAATTATCCCATCCGAGCGTGACGGCAAGCGCGAGCAACACGAGCGACACGACAGCGTCCACGGCGCGATTGCTGGTCACCGCAGGCGAATTAGCTTCGGGCGCAGTCGGATCGTCGACGACGATTTCAATATCGGTATTAGACATGAGGCGGACGGCTCAGGCAGGCGCTCCAGCGTGGATACGTGCTGACGCAACCGGCGTCAATGCAGCGCTCAGCGCGTACCAGTCCGCTCCGGGAACGCGCTCGCAAGTGCAGCATGATCGGGCCGGAGCACGCCGCGTTCGGTAATCAAGCCAGTGACGAGGCGCGCCGGCGTGACGTCAAAGCCGTAATTGGCGATCGGCGAGCCCTCTGGGACCACACGCACGATCTCAATTCGCCCGTCCGCCGTGCGCCCGCTCATATGCGTCACTTCGCTTGCTGCACGCTGTTCGATCGGAATCTCTCGGCCATCCTTGATACTAAAGTCGATGGTCGGCGACGGCAGTGCAACATAGAATGGCACGCCGTTATCGCGCGCGGCGAGCGCCTTCAGGTAGGTACCGATCTTGTTGCAGACATCGCCATTGGCTGCGACCCGGTCGGTTCCAACAATCGCCAGATCGACCATGCCGTGCTGCATCAGATGGCCCCCGGTGTTATCGGGAATTACGGTATGCGGGACGCCATGGTGACCCAGTTCCCAGGCCGTGAGCGAGGCCCCCTGATTGCGCGGACGCGTTTCGTCGACCCAGACATGGACATTGAGCCCCATGTCATGAGCCCGGTAGATCGGCGCCGTCGCCGTCCCCCAGTCGACGGTAGCCAGCCAGCCCGCGTTGCAGTGCGTCAAAATGTTGACGGTGTCGCCGGCTTTCTTGGTGGCAGCAATCGCCTCGATCACTTCGAGGCCGTGGCTACCGATCGCCTGGTTGATCCCGACGTCCTCATTGGCGATCTCGCCGGCACGCTTGTAAGCCGCCTCGCCGCGGACGGAAGGCGCAAGCGGACGAAGCGCAGCCGCCATCTGGTCGAGCGCCCATTTCAGATTGATCGCGGTTGGCCGCGTCGCGATCAGCAGCTTGTACGCGCGATCCAGGGCCGCGTCAGACGGATCAGCGTGCATGGCCAGCGCCATGCCGTAAGCGGCGGTGGCGCCGATAAGGGGCGCACCACGGACCAGCATGGTTCGGATCGCGTCCGCAGCCTCCTCGGCGCTAACTAAACGCGCGATGATAAATTCATGTGGCAGCCGTCGCTGATCGATGGCGCCGACGGACCAGCGGTCAGGCTCAAGCCAGATGGTGCGAAAATGTCGGCCGTCGACCTTCATGAGCGCAGTACCCGTGCCGCCACCGCATCAAGCTTCTTGAGCAGTTCCGGATCGCGCGCCTCGGGGGCCGTGATCAGCGCGGTCTCAAGCGCGCGATCTGAGCCGATTGGACACGGCTCATGCTCGCGCGGAAAATCCTTTGCCAGCCGCGCCACTAGCGCCTTGGCCTTCTCGGCATTCGAACTAAGCACGCGAATGATGTCCTGCACGGTCACCGCATCGTGATCCGGATGCCAGCAATCGAAGTCGGTCACCATCGCGACGCTCGCGTAGCAAATCTCCGCTTCGCGAGCGAGCTTCGCCTCAGGCATGTTGGTCATGCCGATCACCGAGTAGCCGAGTTCCTTGTACGTCAGACTTTCGGCAAGGCTCGAGAACTGCGGACCTTCCATGCACAGATAAGTGCCGCCGCGCGCGAACGGAATGCCTTCGGCCTCTGCGGCGGCTGCCAAATGAATGCGCAGGCGCGGCGACACCGGATGCGCCATCGAGACATGGGCGACGCAGCCTTTGCCGAAGAACGAGCTTTCGCGCTTATAGGTGCGGTCCACGAATTGATCGATGATCACGAAAGTGCCAGGTGGCAGTTCCTCCTTGAACGAGCCGCAAGCCGACAGCGATACGAGGTCGGTGACCCCTGCCCGCTTCAGGACATCGATATTGGCTCGGTAGTTGATGTCGGAGGGAGACAGGCGGTGCCCCTTGTCGTGCCGCGGCAGGAACACGATCGGCAGGCCGGCAATGGTGCCAAAGCGAAGTGGCGCGGAGGGCTCGCCCCAGGGGCTCCTGATCGCCTCCTCGCGGACGTTTTCAAGACCCGGCAAGTCGTAGATGCCGGATCCGCCGATAATGCCTAGCACAGCGCTGGTCATGGCCTCTCCCGATCAGACTTTCGAGGCAATGTTCGACTATACTGCGACGCAATAATCAAGCATTCTCCGAGGCCATAAACGGCGTTTGATAGGTTAACCATGAACGACAAGGAAAAACGCCAATCCATCATAGATGCCTGCCTGCGCATGAATGCGCTCGGCATCAACCAGGGCACCTCGGGCAACATCAGCCTGCGGCACGAGGGTGGCCTGCTGATCACCCCGACCAGCGTACCCTATGAGACGATGCGGCCCGAGCAGATCGTCTATATGGGCCTCGACGGTTCATTTGATCCAGAGCAGCGGCCATCGAGCGAATGGCGCTTCCACTTGGATATCCTGCGCGCTCGCCCGGACGTGAACGCCGTGGTTCATACCCATCCCATCTATTGCACGGTCCTCGCCATCATGGGCCTGGAGATCCCGCCGATCCACTACATGGTCGCTTGCGCCGGCGGCGACACGATCCGCTGCGCGCCATACGCGACATTCGGCACGCAGGAACTTTCGGCGCATGCCGTCAAGGCGCTTGATGGAAGGCTGGCCTGCCTGCTCGAACATCACGGCATGATCGCCGTCGGGCCATCGCTTGCGAGAGCCATGTGGCTTGCGGTCGAGGTCGAAACGCTGGCGCGGCAGTATCACGGCTGCCTGCAGATCGGGAAACCGCGCCTGCTGCCTACCGAAGAGATCGAAAATGTCCGTATCCGCATGGCCGGCTACGGCCATGCGGAGAAATGAGACCGGAAATCCGACTGCTGCCGAGACGCGCTACTTCGCGACGAAGCCCGCTTCGTTCATCAGCGAGGCATTGAGCTTGTCGTCTTCCTCAAGGAACTGCACCATGTCCTTGCCGGTGAGGAAGATCGGCTTCAGCGCCTGCTTTTCCATATAGTCCTTATATTCTGGCGTTTGCGTCACTTTCTGGAACAGGTCGACATAGAATGCCTGCTGCTCGGCCGTGACCTTGCCGGGCAGGAACATCGCCCGCAGCATCAGGTATTGGACGTCGAGCCCCTCTTCCTTGCAGGTCGGGATATCGTTCCAGGATTGCGTTTCGGTGACCTTGGTCTTGTAGGAGATGCGCTCCTTATCGAACACGCAGAGCGCGCGCACCTGGCCGGCGCGCCAGACTTCCAGATTCTCAGAGGGATTGTTGACGTTGGATTCGGTGTGATTCCCGACCAATTGCGTCGCCGCCTCTCCGCCGGACTTGTACGGCAGATAAGAGAACTTGGCGCCGGTCTTCTGCTCCATGAAGACGGTGAGTACATGATCCTCACGCTTGGAGCCGGTGCCGCCCATCTTGAACGGTGAAGATGCAGCCTTCGCCGCCGCAATGAACTCCTTCACTGTCTTTGGACCCGACGCGTTGTCCCACAACACGAACTGATCCATCGCGACTACCGATACCGGAGTGAGGTCACGCCAGTTGAACGGAATTTTGGCCGACAGCGGCAGCATGTAAATCAGGGAATAGGCGATCAGCACCTTGTTTGGATCACCCTCGCTCGATTTCATGTACATCAGCGCTTCGGCACCCGATGCGCCGCCCTTGAGCGAGACCACTATCGGCTGCTTCATCAGATTGTTCTTCTGGATCGCTGCCTGCATCATGCGCGCCATCTGGTCGGAGGCGCCGCCGGCTCCGGCAGCGACGACGATCTCGACCGGTTTGGTCGGCTCCCAGGTAGCAAGTGCCGGCGCGGTCATAAGAACGGCCGCCAAAGCGGTCGCGGCTCCTGCAAAATGTCTCACGTCTCTTCCCTATGTCTTTATTTGGATTTGGCACATCAGGGGCATGCCTGCGGACGCCATTGTGCGGACTGGGAACGCGAAGTTCAAGCCGCGAACCGCCACATTGCTACTGACTTTGGGATGAGATTGTAAGAGCCATCGCGAGGAATCGGTCCTCTCCGCGAGCCCGCCCAGCGCACACCGCGCTCGTGGCAGCGTCCGCCTAGCGTCGACCGTAGAAAAGACGATGATACCTACTTGCCCTTCCAGTTCGGCGAGCGCTTGTTGAGGAAGGCGTCCATGCCCTCGCGAAAATCCTCGCTCATATAGGCGCGCAGGATCAGATCCTCTCCCTCATCGCGCGACAGCGTGCGGCGGATGCGGCGCACCGCCTCCTTGGTCACCTCAAGCGTGATCGGCGCGTGGCTCGCAATGAGCTTTGCGGTCTCGTCAGCGCGGCGCTGCAGGGTCGCGACGTCGGGTACGACTTCATTGAGCAAGCCGAGCGCCAGCGCTTCCGGTGCCTCAACCAGGCGCGCCTTGAAAATCATATCCTTGGTGCGCGCCGGACCGATCAGCGCGACGATGCGTGAGATATTCGACATCGACAGGCAATTGCCGAGCGTGCGCGCAATTGGAAACCCAATCCGCGTCGCTTCGGTACCGATCCGGATGTCGCAGCAGGCCGCGATCCCGGCGCCGCCGCCCGTGCAGGCTCCGGCAATCGCCGCAATGACAGGCACCCTGCACTGCTCAAGAGCGCCGAGCACACGGTCGATCCGCGCTTCATAGTCAAGCGCGTCCTGCGCGGTCTTGAAGGCGCGGAATTGCGAGATGTCGGTACCCGAGGCAAAAGCCTTGTCACCGGCGCCGGTCAGGATCAGCGCCTTGATCGAGCGATCCCCATTGATGGTCTCGCAGATCGAGGCCATCTGCTCGTACATCGCGAAGGTCAACGCGTTACGCGCCTGCGGCCGGTTGAAAGTGATCTTGGCGATCCCGTCCTCGACGGCATAGATCAGATCTTCGCTGGGAGTGACCGGAGCGTTCATGGCGACCTCTTTGTTGTTATTGAACCAGCTCAGGCGACGGCGGCCTTCGGCATCGGCAGGACATCGCGCCCCTTGAGCACTTCCATCGCCGCCAGTACGCCGCCGCTCCGATGTGGCACCTTGGCCAGGTCCAGCCCCATCTCGACGCCCGACAGCGTCCCCATCAGCATCAGGTCGTTGAAGTGCCCGATATGGCCGATCCGGAAAACCTTGCCCTTGATCTTGTTGAGGCCGGTCCCGAGCGACATATCGAAGTTTTCCAGCACCACCTTGCGGAAATTGTCGGCGTCATGGCCCTCCGGCATTACCACGCCGGTCAGGGCCGGCGAATGCGCTTGGGGATCCTGGCACTGGGTCTCCAGCCCCCACGTCTTCATCGCCGCGCGCGTCGCCGCGCTGTGGCGCTTGTGGCGGGCGAAGACATTTTCGAGGCCCTCCTCTTCGAGCATCTTCACGGCCTCTCTCAGGCCCATCAGCAAGTTGGTCGCCGGCGTATAGGGCCAAGTGCCCACCTTGTTGATGGCGATGACCTCCTGCCAGTCCCAATAGGAGCGCATCGCCGGATTGGCCTTGGCCACCGCGAGCGCCTTCTCCGAAACGGCGTTGAAGCCGAGGCCCGGCGGCAGCATCAATCCCTTCTGGGAACCCGCGACCGACACGTCGATGCCCCAGGCGTCATGTTCATATTCAAGCGAGCCGAGGCCGGAGATGGTGTCGACCATCAAGAGCGCCGGATGGTTGATCCGATCCATGATCTTGCGAACCTCGAGCGGGTACGTCACGCACCCAGTGGAGGTCTCGTTGTGGACAATCATGACGGCCTTGATCTTGTGCTGGCGGTCAGCGGACAGCCGCGCGTCGATCTGCTCAAGGTCGGCCCCGTGGCGCCAGTCACCCGGAACGAAGTCGATGTCGAGCTTGAACTTGTCGGCAATGCCGCGCCACAGCACGGCGAACTGGCCGGTCTCGCACATCAACACCTTGTCACCGGGGGCGAGCGTATTGACGATCGCGGCCTCCCAGGCACCCGTCCCCGAGGACGGATAGACGATCACGGGCTGCTTGGTCCGGAATACCCGCTGCATGGCCGCCAGCACCGCATGGCCGAGCTCCGCAAATTCGAGGCCACGATGGTCCAGGGTCGGCATGTCCATGGCCCGCAGAACCCGATCCGGCACGTTGGTCGGTCCCGGAATCTGCAGAAAATGCCGTCCAGTATGCAGGGTCATGAGGCGTCCTTCCCGGTCTAACTTGGCGTCGCGAGCCGCTCGAATATCACCATTTTGCGGGCTTGTCCCTCGCTCAACGGTGCCCATCAATGCATAAGAAGCAGGGCTTTGCCTTGCCAAGCCGGTCCCTGGGAGGCAAGAGAATGGTGCAATGCACGAGAACCGACCGGCGCCGGCAATGAAAGCCGAACAGACCAAAAAAACGGCTGGCAGCAGCGCGCTCGCTACGCGCCTGGCCCGGGAGATTACAGGCGACGTCCTTTTCGACGCCTTCAGCCGCGGACGCTACGCGACCGACGCCTCGTTCTACCAGATCGTGCCCGAGGGCGTGGTGGTTCCCCGAACCATGGACGAGGCGCTACGGGCGCTGACGATCGCGCGCGACGCCGGCCGGATCGCGACTCCCCGTGGAGGCGGCACCTCGCAATGCGGCCAAACCGTTAACCACGGCATTGTGATCGATTTCTCCCGGCACCTGAACAGAATCCTCTCGCTGGATGTCGAGAACCGAACCTGCATGGTCGAGCCGGGCATCGTACTCGACGATCTCAACCGCCAGCTCAGGAAGCATGGGCTGTGGTTTCCGGTCGACGTCTCGACCGCCTCACGCGCCACCATTGGCGGCATGGCCGGCAACAATTCCTGCGGTGGGCGTTCGCTGCGCTACGGCACCATGCGCGACAATACGCTGTCGATGGATGCTGCGCTTGCCGACGGCACGCTCCTGCATTTCGGCGAAGTGCCGCGGGATCTCGCGCGCGTGAATTCACCGGACAGCGGGCTTGCGCTGTTTCGCGACATGCTTGATCTCGGCGAGCGTGAGGCGGCCGAGATCGCGGACAAATTCCCGAAGGTGCAGCGCCGGGTCGGCGGCTACAATCTCGATGCGCTGGTGCCGCGCAATGCGCCGAACAACTTGGCGCATTTGTTAGTGGGATCCGAGGGTACCCTCGCCTTCACTACCAAGGTCGAGCTCAAGCTGTGGCCGACGATCCGCAACAAGGCGCTGGGCGTCTGTCATTTTGGCAGCTTCTACGAGGCGATGGACGCCGCCCAGCATCTGGTCAAGCTGCGGCCGATCGCAGTCGAACTGGTCGACCGCACGATGATCGCGCTCGGCCGCGATATCGCGATGTTCAAACCGGTCATCGCCGCTGCCGTGCGCGGCGATCCCGATGCCATCCTGGTTGTGGAATTCGCCCAGGAGGATCAGGCTGAAAATCTCGCGCGGCTGAAGCAACTGGGCGAGTTGATGGGAGATCTCGGCTTCGGCTGGGACAAGCCGCCGCGCAAATGGGGTGGCGTGGTCGAGATCGTCGAACCCGCCCTGCAGAGCGCTATCGCCGACTTCCGCGCCGCCGGCCTCAACGTCATGATGTCGATGAAGCAGGAAGGCAAGCCGGTCTCCTTCGTCGAGGATTGCGCGGTGCCGTTGCCGCATCTCGCTGAATACACCGACCGGCTCAACGCCGTCTTCGCCAAGCACGGCACCAGCGGCACGATGTACGCTCACGCCTCCGAAGGCTGTCTGCATGTCCGCCCTGTGCTTAACCTCAAGCTCGAAAAGGACGTCAAGGCGATGCGCGCCATCGCCGAAGAGGCGTTTGCCCTGGTGCGCGAATACAAGGGCTCGCATTCCGGCGAGCATGGCGACGGCCTGGTGCGGTCGGAATTTCACGAGACGATGTTCGGCGCGCGCATTGTCGCCGATTTCAGGGAGATCAAGCACCGGTTCGATCCGAACGATGTGCTTAACCCGGGCAAGATCGTCGACCCGCCAAGGATGGACGATCGTTCGTTGTTCCGCTACTCGCCGCAGTACAAGGTCAACGAGCTGAAAACCGTACTCGACTGGTCGGCCTATCCCGGCGCCGGCGGAGGTTTCCAGGGCGCTGTCGAGATGTGTAACAACAACGGCGCTTGCCGGAAGCTCGAGGGCGGCGTGATGTGCCCGTCCTATCGCGCGACACGCAACGAGAAGGACGTTACGCGCGGACGCGCCAACACGTTGCGGCTGGCCATCTCCGGGCAGTTGGGACCTGACGCGCTTTCATCGGACGAGATGATGGAGACGCTGAAGCTCTGCGTCTCCTGCAAGGCCTGTCGTCATGAGTGTCCGACCGGGGTCGACATGGCCAAGATGAAGATCGAGGTATTGGCTGCGCGAGCGGCGAACCACGGACTCTCGCTCCGCGACCGGCTGGTTGGCTATTTGCCCCGCTATGCAGGTCTGGCGTCGCGCTTCGCGCCGCTAGCCAATTGGCGCAACAGCAGCCGCTCGTTACGGGCGCTGTTCGAGAGGTTCGCGGGCATCAGTTCGAAGCGATCGCTGCCGGCATTCCGGCGCGATGTCTTCAAGATGGACGCGGACGTCTTTGGTCCGGAAGAGGGCCATGAAGTGGTTCTGTTCGCCGATACCTTCAACAGCACCTATGAGCGCGAGAACCTCGATGCCGCGCTGCGTGTGCTCGTGGAGGGCGGCTACCGCGTTCATCTCCCGAGGCCCATCGATCGCGCCCGGCCGCTTTGTTGCGGACGCACATTTCTCTCGGCCGGCATGGTGGATCAGGCTCGCATCGAATTGGATCGGCTGGTCGCCACCTACGCGCCTTTCGCAGCGCGCGGAGTGCCGATCGTCGGGCTAGAACCGAGCTGCCTCCTGACGCTGCGCGACGAACTCCTCTCATTGCGTTCCGACGAAATCGCAAGAGGCATCAGTGCCCATGCGCTGCTCTTTGAGGAGTTCTTGGTGCGCGAAGCGGAGGCCGGCCGCTTGCGGTTGCCGCTTGGCGCCATTGCCAACAAAGCCCTGGTTCACGGCCATTGCCATCAGAAATCGTTCGGCGCGTTCAAACCTGTCGAAAAGGTGCTGCGCCTTGTCCCGGACCTGAATGTCGAAAGCATTGAGTCGAGCTGTTGTGGCATGGCCGGCGCGTTCGGCTACGGCGCCGACACCTACCAGGCGTCGATCGATATGGCCGAACTCTCTCTCCTTCCCGCAATACGCCGCGCCGACGATGCAACGCTGATCGTCGCTGACGGCACTTCGTGCCGACACCAGATCAGGGATGGCACCACACGTTCCCCGCTCCATGCCGCGCGCGTGTTGGCCATGAGCCTGGATCGTGCGAAATCCGAAGGTCTGTCCTCTCCCGCAAAGGAACCCCTCCATGACTGAGCTTACGCTTGATGTTGCCCGAAAGATCCTTGACGCCGCGCTTGCCGAGGCGGTCGAGAAAAAGCTCAAGCCGCTTGTCGTCACCATTCTCGATGCGCGCGGCGCGGTCAAACTGACTGCCGCGCAGGATGGGACCAGCCTGATGCGCGCCGAAATCGCGCATGGTAAAGCCTATGGGGCGCTGGCGCTCGGCATGGGGTCACGGGCGTTGTTTCAGCGCGCGCAGGAGCAGGCCTATTTCATCGGCGCCGTGAATGCGCTGGCGCAGGGTCGCCTCGTGCCGGTGCCCGGCGGCGTACTCGTTCTGGATGGCACCACGCTGCTTGGTGCCGTTGGCGTCAGCGGCGACACATCGGATAATGACGAGATCTGCGCGATCGCCGGCATCGAAGCAGCCGGACTCAAGGCGAATCCGGGATAGTCGCAGTAGGCGCGACGAGCGCAGATTTCCTTATCCTGGATCGGCCTTATCGCCCGGGCCAGGATGGTTTGCGCTTCTCGCTGAACGCCTTGAGGCCTTCCTTGGCATCCTCGGTCATCGCCAATAGCGCGATCTGGCTCTCGGTATAGGCGATGCTCTCGTCGAATGACATCGAGGCGATCGCGCGCATGGCATATTTGCCGCGCCGGATCGCGGTCGGCGACTTGTCGACGATGCGATTGATCAACCACTCGACCTTCATATCAAGCTCGGCGGCCGGCACCACATAGTTCAGCAGCCCCGCGGCCTGCGCGGCCTTGGCGTCAAAAGGCTCGCCGGTCAGCGCCCATTCGCTGACAAGGCGTGGCGGCGCCATCGACTGCAAAAGGCTCATCACCTGCATCGGGAAGACGCCGACCTTTACCTCCGGAAGGCCGAAGATCACGTGGTCGGCGGCCACGGCCATATCGGTCATACATAGCAGGCCCATGCCGCCGGCCATGCACACGCCACCCACGCGCGCGATCGCGGGTTTGGTCGAATTTTGCGAGAGCCGTAACAGATCAGCGTAGTCGACATTCGGCTTGGAATAGTCCATCGCGAAGGCGGCGCCGCTGTTCTGCAGGTCGGCACCGGCGCAAAAGGCCTTGTCGCCCGCTCCCGTCAGCACGATGATGCGGACCTCGCTGTCATCGTGAGCGTCGCGATAACCTCTTGCGATGCCCGCGATCACGTCACCATTGAGCGCATTGCGCTTGTCCGGCCGGTTGATCGTGATCCAGAACGCCTGGCCCCGCTTCTCCAGGATCACGCTGCTGCTCTCGGTCATCTGGCCTGCCTTTTCTTGCCGTTTCCGGCAACCATTTGCGGCAGGTGGCGGCCGACTGCAAGAGCGATTTAGGCTGAGACCCGAGCCTTCCGGACCCAAACCTTGTTGTCGTGGAACGCGGCGCCGCCGACAGGGGCGACCGTCTCGGCGCCCGTCAGCGTATTGATGCCGCGGCCACCGATATGGGCCTTATTTGGGTGGATGGATTCGGCGATCAGCACGCCGCGACGCACGCCGTCAAACAGCTTTGCCGTTAGCGTCGTTTCGCCGCGCATGTTGCCGAGCGTCACCGCATCGCCGTCGGCAATCGAAAGGCCCGCCGCGTCGTCCGGATGGATCATCACCGTCGGCCTACCCTCGCGTGCCTGGGATCCCGCCGTCTCATTGAAACTGGTGTTGAGATAGCTCCGTGACGGCGAGGTCGCCAGCCGGAACGGATGCTGCTCGTCGGCCTCTTCAATAATGGTCCAATGGTCGGGTAGCGACGGCATCTGATCCCACGGCCCCAGACCCGCGATCCCGAAAGGCGGATGCGCCCAATCGGCTTTGAAGTGGAACTTCTTGTCCGCGTGTGCAAAGCCGTCGAGGTAGTGCGAGGTCCGGAAATCCGGCTGGATGTCACGCCACAGATCCGCCTCCAGCCTCTCGATATCGCCATGGCCGCTCTTCTTCAGCGTCACGTCGATCAATTCACGCGGCGACATCTCAAAGCCGGGATGGACTGCATTGAGGCGGCGCCCGAGTGCCTGAATCACTTGATGGTTGCTGCGGCATTCGGCCGGGGGCTCGATCAGCTTGGGCCCAACTGAAATGTGCTGGTGACCGCCGCCGTAATAGAGATCGTCGTGCTCCATGAACATTGTCGCGGGCAGGACGATATCGGCCATGGCTGCGGTCTCGGTCATGAACTGCTCATGGACCGCCACGAACAGATCCTCTCGAGCAAACCCTTCGCGCACCAAGGTCTGCTCCGGCGCCACCGTCACCGGATTGGTGTTCTGGATCAGCATCGCCTTGACCGGCGGTCCGCCCTTCAAGGCCTCGGCGTCGCCGGTCAGGATACGTCCAATCCTCGATTGATCGAGCCAACGTGTAGTGCGGTCGATCGCATCATGTCCCTCGATGACAGACTCGTTGAATTTCCAGATCGCGGCATTGTTGAAAAATGCACCGCCACCTTCATATTGCCAGGCACCGGTCACCGCCGGGATGCAGAGCGCCGCGTGCATTTGCGCCGCACCATTTCGGCTTCGTGTGAAGCCGTAGCCCAAGCGGAAGAACGAGCGTTTGGTCTGGCCGACCAGGCGGGCGAAAGCCTCGATCTCCTGCACCGGCACGCCTGATATCGACGAAGCCCATTCGGGCGTCCTGGTGGCGAGATGTGCCTCCAGTTCATCCGGGCAGTCCGTATAGCGATCCATGTACGCGCGATCCGCATACCCTTCGCGAAACAGCACATGCATGACGCCGCAGGCGAAAGCGGCGTCCGTGCCGGGGCGCAGGATGATCTTCACGTCAGCCTGTTTCACCGTGTCATTGTTGTAGATATCGATCGCGGCAATCTTGGCGCCCCGGCCCTTCCGAGCGCGCATCGCGTGTGTCATGACGTTGACCTGGGTGTTCACCGGGTTGGTTCCCCAGATCACGACGAGGTCAGAGACGCCCATTTCACGCGGATCGACGCCAGCGATCTTGCCTGTGCCGACCGAAAATCCGACGCGCGCGATATTCGCGCAAATCGTAGAATAGAAGCGGGAGTATTTCTTGACATGCGCCAGGCGATTGATGCCATCACGCATCACGAGCCCCATGGTGCCGGCGTAGTAATAGGGCCAGATCGACTCGGCTCCGAATTGGCGTTCGGCCGCATTGAAGCGAGCGACGATCTCGTCGAGCGCCTCGTCCCAGGAAATCCGGTCAAACTGGCCCGAGCCCTTCGGCCCGGTTCGCCGCATCGGGTGGAGCAGCCGCTCGGGATGATGGATACGCTCGGCATAACGCGCAACCTTGGCGCAGACGACACCTGCCGTATAGGTCTGCAACTTTGAACCGCGGACCCGGCCAATCGCGCGGCCCTCGATCACCTCGATGTCGAGCGCACACGCCGACGGGCAATCGTGCGGACAGGTTGAATGGCGAATGTCGATCTTGGCGCGCTCGTTCATGTCAAATAGGTAACATCAAATTCCGGTGCCGCCGAGGGGGATTGTCGGGAATTTGCGTGCGAAACAGGGCATAAGCCGTCCAGCGGGGCCAAGTCGGGTTCCGCCAAGCAGCGACATCAATCGCCGGGGAGCGTGCGGACTCGACTCGCCGGGAGAGCAAGTCGTGTCGGTCGCGGAGCGTCCGGTATGATGTCTGGGCCGACGAAGTCTGGGCCGACAGGCTCGGCCTGCGCCGTGTCCGAAACCCAATTCATGGCCGATGGATGACTAACCACCATGCCGATCAGGGCGATGACGATGAGCAACGGCAAAGCAATGAGCTTGATGCTCCAGCTTTGATAGATGCTCTGGTCGTCGTCAGGGGGCTGGTCGAATGAGTCGTGCATGGATCTCTCCACATTGCGGTCCCTGACCCGGGGTTACCGCAACGCGCGCCACCACCCTGTGAGCAGCTTCACAGGCCCGACGAACTCACCGCGTTGTGAAAGATGTCACGGAGCGATGCTATTCGCTGCCGTTTTCCGATCCAGAATCGACCAGCGTCTGTAGTTCTTCCGGCTTCAACACCACGATCGCGCCGTGCTCGAGCCGCACCCAGCCACGCGTGGCCCAAACCCGAAGCTGCTTGTTGATGCTTTCACGGGTCATGCCGACCATCTCGCTGATCTCTTGCTGGGTGATGGCTATGACACGACCTTGCGGCTCAGGCTTGTGCTTTTCAGTAAGGCGAAGCAAAGCGCTGGCGACCCGACCTGGAAGGTCTTGAAGGATGACCTGTTCGACTTGATCGCTGGTCCAGCGTAGCCGTACGCACAGGAGCTCGATGAACTTCATCGCTAGCGCCGGCTGGCTCCGGACGAAGGGAATGAATTCGCGCTTATCGATGATGAAAAGTTCGCAATTGCTGTTCGCGGTGGCGTCGGCTGTCCGCACCCCCGAATCGAGCACAGCGATCTCGCCGAAGATTTCTCCGGCCTCGATCAAGTTCAGAATCGCATTGCGGCCATCGGGCGATGAGATGCTGATTTTCACCGTGCCCGATATTACGGCAAACAGGCTTGTGCCCGGATCTCCCTTCGAGAAGATCGCAGCTCCGCGCTTCAGCGTCGTGTGCTTGGCGTAACGACAAAGCTGCTCGAACGCCTCAGGTTCGAGATCGACAAAGTATGGATGCTTGCGGAGAACCGACAATTTGCTGGTCGAAAATCCGCGAGTCTCGCCCGTTTTATCCTGGGGCACGCTCGTTACAACTCCGAAAGCAAAAACTGCCTGGGACGTAGTTCTTCCGTAGTCAACCAAGACCGGCTTTTCAACTGGAAAGCGGTTTCATACGTTGATGTGAGTGTAACGCTCCGATCCTGACGTGGGAAGCCAGCCGTCCGGAGCCCCTCTCCTGTCTCGCCCAAGTAGCTCTCGCCTGTATCTGCCACCTGGACGGCACGTGCGACACATCCGGCAACTCTACGACAAACTTAAGTAATTTCAGCTTCAGCTTCCAAAGTGACTGCGTCGATTTGGTGAAGCGCTGCCGTGCACCCGAGGCCTCGTCACCCGGGGCTATCCGGGTCTATTTGCCGCCCTCGTCCGCGAGAAAGCGACCGAACGTCCCGAGCGCAAACAGCAAGGGCTCCTGCCGGTTGTAGGAATAGGCCTCAACCGCACCCAAGAATATGACGTGATCGCCGCCATAGTAGCGATTGACGGCACGACACTGAAAGTTGGCGACGCTGTCGGCGATGACGGGCGCATTGCCCAGTCCAGGCGTCCAGCTCACCCCGGCGAATTTATCGTTTGAGGATTTTGCAAATTGCGACGCCAATGCCTGCTGGGGCGCACCGAGCACGTTGACCGTGAAGTGGCTCGCATTCTGGAAGATGGGCAGGCCCTGCGAGAACAGGCCAAGGCTCCACAACACCAGCGGCGGATTGAGCGATACTGACGCAAAGGAGTTGCAGGTGACGCCATATGGCCTGCCATCCGCGGCCATTGCCGTGACGATCGTGACGCCGGTTGCGAATGTGCCCAGCGCACTGCGTAAATCCCGAGGATCGATCGGTGAGTTGCCGCTGGCAAATTCATTGGCCGGATCGGCCGGATGCTTGGGTACATCAGACATCCGGTGAACCTCAGAGCGTCAGATTTTCGGACGGCAAGCCCAGCGCCACACGTCCATAGTTGGTCCCCGCCGCGTCGAAATTGAAGGCAAGGTGTGAATTGACCGCATGGGCGTCGCGGAACTGCCGCTGCAACGTACCTGCCGTGAAAAGGCTGCGCGCCCCGCTCGCGGCAAACAGCAGCGACACCGCCTCGCTGCAGAGATTGACCGAGAAAGCACCATCGCGCCGCAGCCTGGTCTTGGCGGCGATAGCGGGGATATGGCCGCTCCGTGCGTCCGCCATCGCGCCGATGCAGTTCGATCGCATGATCAGGCGCGCCGCGTCGATCTTGGCGGAAGCCTCCGCGATCTTGATCTGTGTGCTCTGCATGTCGCCAAGCTTGGCGCGATTGGAGGTCGAAACGCGGTGGCGCGCGATCTCGACATAGTCGTCGAGACAAGCCTGTGCATTGCCGAGGGCGACGCCTGACAGGACATATGGAAACAGCGCGAACACCGGCAGCGCGTAGAGCGGGTTCGGATTGACCGAACTGCCAGGCGTCGGCCCGCCCGTGAGATCGCTCACCGCGATCGACATCGCATTTGCGACAAAGGCTCCCTCAACCTCGACCTCGTTCGATCCGGTCCCACGCAGGCCGGTCGCGTTCCAGATGTCCTTGATCCTGTAGTCTCGCCGGTTGAGCAGGAAAATCCGATATTCGACTCCATCGGCCTCGTCATCGGAGGAGACCACGCTGCCAAGCATATTCCATTCGCAGGATTCGACACCCGACGAGAACGGCCAGCATCCGGTCAACACGTAGCCGCCGTCGACCTTCCGCGCCCGGCCGGCGGGGAATATGAAGGAGGACGCAATCAGGGTATTCAGTTCCTTGCTCCAGACCACATCCTGCGCCTGTGGATCGAACATCCCAAGCATCCAGTGGTGGCTCGCAAGATTGGCGAAATTCCACGCTGCGGAAGCATCGCCCTGCCCCAGCGCATCGGCACAATCGATCAGCGCGACATAGTCGAGCTCCGCGCCGCCGACGCGCCTCGGCTGCAGAATCCGGAACAGGCCGGCGTTATGCAGGTCGTACTCGGTCTCCGCCGGCAGACGCCGTAATTCCTCGGTCCGTGCCGCCCGCTCGCGAAGTGCCGGAATGAGGGCCCTGGCGCGCGCGACCATGGCCACATAGTCTTCTGCTTGCCGCTCGATAGGCGAGCTTCCATCGGGCCTGCGGCCGTCCGTTGCCATTGGCGTTTTCCCGCTCGGCCTTTCTGATCCCAAAGTGGCCAAGACTGTCGGCAGTTTATCCCTTGAACACCAGGGATCAAGACGCCTCACCGCATCCCGTCGTGAACGAACTGCCGCCTGGAATCAAAATAAGCCCGGCGGCCAGAACGGCCACCGGGCTTATTCGGAACTTCTCGCGGACCTGCAGGGTCTAACCTCCCGCGGGCCCCCATTCCGCCAGCTCGCTTCCAGCATCACCCCATGGTTTTACGCCAGTACAGGGTGTGCGGCCACGCCCAGGGAGCCTGCGGCTGATACAGCCGATACCCCGCACGGATGAAGTTGTTGGCGGAGGCGATATTGTCTGTCGTATCAGAAACGATCGAATGCCATCCATTGCGGCGTGCGCGAGTCTCCAGGGCGCGCATAAGGCGCAGTTGAAGACGCCGGCCAAAGTGCTCCCTCAATACGCCCACCCGGCAAAAGTAGCCGGCGTTGTCGACATGTGTCGAAGGAACAAGTCCAGCAAACGCCACCGGCTCCGCTCCGTCGAAGGCAAACCACCAGTGTCCCTGATCGAACTGAGGAACGCGCGCCCGGTCGAAGAACGTCTGCTGATGCAGTTCGGCAAGCGTGTCCGCGACGTCTTCATCCTGGCCGTCGACCTCGCGAATTCGATACATCGGTTGGTTCCCTCCAATCACTTGTCATTCACTTGGCGAGGGTCGCCTTGATGCCCAGCCAGATTGCCCCAAGCAACCCGGTGGCGATGACCGTGATCACCGCCTTGAAAGTATAGCTCTGAGCCTGCTCCACGCTCCGGCGCCAGCGCCGAAGGTGCTGGAAATCGGCCCGCAGTTCGCAACGATCCTCCTCTTCGATGCCGAAGGAAGTCAGGATTGTCGCAACCGTCTTCAGGACTACGGCGTCGATGTCCTCGTGATGGATTCTCTGTTGTTCGGCCAGCGTCTCGATCACGATGGCCCGGATGTCCGCTTCATGCATCTCGGTCATCGCTTGATGATGCGCGCTACGTTTTCGAATCCGCGCTTTGCAAAGTAAAACGAAACCACGAGATTCGAAGTGACCGCAGCAAATCCTGCCAACGGGTCGGTCGTGCCAAGGCCAAGAACTTTATCCCAGACCAACAATTTTCCGAAATAGACGACCACGCAATATGCGATCAGCTTGTCGGGCTCATACCAGTGCCCGATCTCTGCCGTTTCAGGATGGACAATGACGCGCTCTATTCGGTGGACGAGTTCTAGCTGGCCGTCGCCGCCGTTCTCGATCGCCTGCGGGGCCTTGCCCCAGCCGCGGTCGAGAATGGCGTTGGCGGCGGAGACGCGTGCGGCCGGGGTCGCATCTTTGCTGCGCATGATGCCCACCAGGACGTTCAGCGCCGTCCTGGTATGACTGCGGGCCTGCGAGCGGATCTCGGTAAGGGTTTTTGCCACTTAAGTCTCATGCAGATCGGGTGGTTCGTATCGCTTCGCTTGCGTGCGACGGCATATTGAATTTGCGGCAGATCGCTCGGAGACAGCGATCATTTCGGCGCGAACCTTATCCCCTTGACTGTCGGGGACCGCATGCGGCGGCGGCACGTTGGCGCCGCGCCGCGGGCCGGCGCGTTCGCGCGCGCCGGCTGATCGATGGTGAAAGTGGTTCGGACGACGGACGGCGCGGTTGCGACGCGCGGCGTCGGGCATACAGATGTGGCGTCGTGACGCGCGGCCGTCGTCCGATTCGAAAAACGGAAAAGAAAAAGCCCGCGGCGGATTTCTCCGCGCGGGCTTCACAATGTCTGCGATGATGTCCTTATGCCTCTGATTTGCCCGACGTGTCAATGTCCGAGTTGACGTGGCACAAAGTCAGCGATCCGGCTGCGCATCATCGGTGGTCACATGCCGCGACAACAAAATGCCCGCAGCGTTATTTCCGCTGCGGGCATTCACTAACTCGACGATGATGTCCTTATGCTCCTGATTTGCCCGACGCGTCAATGTTTCTGGAGCGTACTTCCTGCATGACCGCGGAAAGCGAAACCAGCCTCGAGGCTCATTGCGGGACTGTAGAGTTGGCAGGGTGCGCGGGCCGCGGTCCGGGCGGAGCAGGCTCGATCGGCGGCTTCGGCTCCGTCGGCATGACCGTGGCGCCGGCCGCTCGCGCAGCTTCCCCTGTTGTGGAGTAATTGGCCGTCGCAGCCGGCTGTACCTTCGGCTTGCTCCATGGACCGTGATCGACCACCAATATGCCGAGCACGCCGGCTGCTGCTACCGCCAGTGCTACCAAGAGCGGCGCCCCGCCGTTCCGGTCCGAACGATTTCCGATCAAGGACTCTTCTCCATCGAATGCGTCTGGCCTGATGAACAAATCCTCCCGGGCTCCGAGGTTCCGCGCCCGCCAGAGCGAACGGACTGTCCGCAGGTGGAACAAATTGGCCGCTGATGCATTTGGTGGACTAGCGGCCGAAGATGACCCTTCGGCGCAGTGTGCGCAGCCAGACCAGATCTCGTGAGGTTCGAGCCGTGAACTTCGAAACACCCGAATCCCCGCTGCAGCCCAGCCTTGGCGAACGCGCGATCGATACCGCAACCGATGTATCGCGCACGATCACGGAAGTGTCCGATGGACTTCGGGCTGCGATCGACCGGCTCAGCGACGCGATCAAGACCTCGCGTCAACCCGGCGGCACGCTTTCCACGATCAGTGCGATCACCCGCGAAGCGCCGCTAACGAGCCTGTGCGTCGCATTCCTGTTCGGCGTCGCGGTAGCACGGCGGCGTTGAGTGCACCGATCAGCTACGGCTATCGGCACCTCCCTCGATAAATATTTTCTGGCCGCATCCACCTTGCGCGGATTCCAATGGTGGCAGCAATGTGGCACAGTGATTCGGTGGGTTGTTCGCCCACAGGTCAGTGGCGTTGCGTCTCTTTGGGCGAGAGGGGATTCAATGCTGCGCACATTCCGGCCAACGCCGACCTGCACGCGATTCAAGACCGGCATCGAAATGCCATGCATGAAGTGCGGCGCGCAGATGCGCCTCGCTTCGATCGAGCCGCGAGATCAGGTTTACGACGTGCTGACCTATCGCTGCACGCCGTGCGACTCCGGCGAGAGCTTCCTGCAGGCCCGCTAAACGGTAGGCTGCGGGCACAAGCTTGCATCAGCCGCTCAGCACCGCCATGCCGGCCTGGGTCAGAACGGGACTCTCGTCCTGTAGCTCGACCAGACCGAGCTCGCTCAGGACACGCAGGTCCTCGTCGCTGACAGGGGATATCTTCAGGCGGCGAGCCTGGATGTCCCGCAGCGCCCAGCGGAGCGCAATGGCTCGTTCGAGAGAGAAATCTGCGAACGGGTTATCTGCCATTCGCGTCGACCATTCCGGCATTCTCGTTTCCCGCTTCTCGGATGCGGCGGCGATGGTTGCGATAACGCGACAGGCGCCTTCGCGTTCCCTCGTCCCTTCGTCGATGGGAAATCGCTGCCGCTAATAGCGATACGGGTCAATGTCCAACAGCGGAAACGCGCTGAACACGCCCGGCGGGTTGGTCGCCGTCGCCGGATGCAGGTAGGACTTGTCGAGTTCGGCGAAGCTGGTCACGCCGAGCAGGCCGAGGCAGCGGATCACCTCGTCTTCCAGCAATTCCAGCATGCGGGCGACGCCCCTCTCGCCATCGGCGGCCAGCGCCCAGCATTGCAGGCGACCGATGCCGACGAGATCGGCGCCCAAGGCGATCGCCTTCACGATGTCAGTGCCGCGGCAGAACGAGCCATCCACCATGATCTTGGCGCGCCCCCTCACCGCCTCGACGATTTCCGGCAGGACGTGCATCGCACCGCGGCCGTGATCGAGCTGACGGCCTCCATGGTTGGACACGTAAATCCAGTCAACGCCGTGATCGAGTGCGATGACTGCGTCCTCCGCGGTAGCGATCCCCTTGACGACCAGCGGGATCCTGAACTTGTCCTTGATCAACTTCACTGTTCGCCATTCCAGCCCTTTCTGGAAGTCGCCGCCGGTGGCGCGAATACGGCTTTCCCGGACGTACCGCTTGGCAATGTCGCGCTCGCGACGGCTGTAATGGGCGGTGTCGACGGTGAGGCAGAACGCGGAATAGCCGTTGGCAACACTGCGGCTGACGACGTCCTCCACGAAGGCATCATCCCCGCGGACATAGAGCTGGAAAATGCGCAGCGCGTCGGGCGCGGCCTTCGCGGTATTCTCGAGCCCGGGCTCGGACACCGAGCTCAGCATGTGCGCCGCGCCGAATGCGCCGGCACCGCGGGCGACCGCCGCTCCCGCCGCAGGATCGAAGATCTCGAGCGCACCGACCGGCGCAAGCATGACCGGCAATCGCAATTTGCGCCCGAACACCTCCGTCGAAGCATCGACGTGAACGACATTACGCAGCACGCGCGGCCGGAACGCGATCTCATCCAGCGACATCCGGTTGCGCCGCAGCGTGGTCTCGGTCTCAGCGGCGCCGACGATGTAATCCCAGGCATTCTGGTTCAGCCTGGCGCGGGCTTTGCGGACAAATTCGTGCAGGTTCTGGTATTCTTCGCCGCTGGCCCCGAGTTCGACATTGCGCGTCGGCCGGATGGAGGTCCCGTCATTCATGGTGGTTTCTCTCCCGTTTTGGCCGGCACATTAGCCGCAGATGAGCGGCAAAAGCTACCGCCTTGAAGGGATAAACCCCGGACGCGAACGAAAGGCTGCCATTCGCTTACGACGACCCGTCTGCCGACAGCAAAGAACTCCAGCGCTCAACCGCCCGAAAAGCGGTTTCTATATTCGGTCGGCGATACGCCGAGATGCCTCAGGAAGGCGCGCCGCATCCGCTCGTCGTCACCGAAGCCGGCACGTTTTGCGACCTCCACGACACCGTGTATCTGCCGGCTCTCCAGCAGCAGCCGGGCGGTTTCGACGCGGAGGGCCTCGACGCCGCTTGCCGGGGTCATGCCGGTGCGGCTGGCATAGGTGCGTGCGAAGGTGCGCGGCGTCATGCCGGCCTTCGCGGCCAACGTCTCTACCCGGAGATCGCTGGCGATGTTTTCGATGATCCAGGCGTGCAGCGCGCTGAAGCGCCCTTCGACGTCGGAAGCCTGCGCCGCAAGCACTGTCGAGAATTGGCTCTGACCGCCCGGCCGCTTCAGGAACACCACCAGTCGCCGGGCGACGTCGAGCGCAATCGTATGGCCGAAATCCTCTTCGATCATGGCGAGCGCGAGGTCGATGCCGGCGCTGACGCCAGCCGATGACCAGACATGCCCATCCTTGACGAAGATCGCATTGGGTTCGACGCGGACATTTGGAAAGGTGTCCTGCAGCCGCGGGCAATAGCGCCAGTGCGTCGCAGCGCGCTTGCCGTCCAGCACACCGGTCCAGGCGAGCGCGAAAGCTCCGAGACAGACCGAGGCGATCCGGCGTACCTGCGGGAGCGCCTGCGAAATCCATTTCATCAGGCGAGCGTCCTTGCGGATCTCCCAAATGCCGGGGCCGCCCGGAATCACCAGCGTGTCGATCTGGTGCGGTCGCACGCTGCTGATCGGAGCCGTGTCGATCATCATCCCCACATCCGTCGAAACCAGTCCGCCCGAGGTGGACAGATAGGAAAGCGAATATCCGGGGCCCGGTAATTCGATCGCCTCCAATTCGGCGAACACCTGCGCCGGTCCGGACATGTCGAGCAGCGTCACGCCGGGGAAAGCGACAATCGCAATCCGCCGCATCGCGGCCTGCGGGCGCGGGGGGGGCCGTCGGGATTTGGCAGATTTCGAGGGCATATTGTCCTTTAAGCCATTCGAGCCTCGCCTGTATAGCTGTCTATGGACAGTGGAGTTCTGCCATGGTGCGAAAGCTCGGCAGCCAATACCAGGCGATCAGCTCGCCCTGGACCGGTTATGCAGTCTACAGTTTTCCGGATGCGTCCTGCATCGGAGCTTCCGACCGCCAGCCGCTGATGGATGCCATGAATGGCATCATCGCCGTAAACTGGAAGGCGACCGAACCGCACTGGACAGCAAGCTCCTCCCCCTTCGACGGCAAGTATAGCCTCATCCTTGTGTTTGACAGCTTGGGACTGGCGGCCTTTTCCGTCTATCGCATGCTGCAGATGTCATGCGGACCTGCGGTGTATCGCAGCGGCACCGAGGTACTTCCGGCCCATCAGGGGCGCGGTCTGTACGGCTTCTTCACCCAGGAAGTGCTGACGCGCGCAAGCTCTGCCGCAAAGGGGATTGGCGGCCTGTTCTACGGATGGCGGACACGCAATCCAATCGTCTGGGCGGCCAATGCCAAGATCTGCGAGAAAGTGACACCCTCGCTGCTCGACGACATCAGGGATTCCGCGCTGCAGGCAGCCTGCGTCGAGATGTGCGCAACGCTCTATCCCGGCAAACCACTCGAGGTGCCGGAAATGATCATGCGCGGCGCCTACGGCCACATTAAGCACCACCGGCAGGCTTACCGTGGCACCGCATCACTGGTCGATGCGGCGATGTCCCGCACGATTCCGGATTCAGCGGACGCGTTATTCTCGGTTGGATATGCGAGGGTGTGATGTCGATGCTGGGTCAGCAGACCGCATACGCCCAGACGGCCTCTCGGCTCGGTGACCGCGCCTATTGGGCCTGGGCGACGGTAGCTGTCGCCTACGCCATCGCCTTCCTGCAGCGCGTCTCGCCGCAATCGGTCAATCTGAGCCTGATGCATGACTTCGGCACCGATGCCGCCGGCGTCGCGATGCTCGCCTCCGGCTACTTCTGGGGCTACACGCTGATGCAGATTCCGGCCGGCCTTCTGGTCGACCGTTACGGCGTCAAGCGCGTGGTGCTGGCCAGCATGGTCGCTTCGTCGCTGGGCAGTGCAGCCTTTGCGCTGGCACCGAACCTGCTTGATGTCTTCGCCGCGCGCCTGATCGTCGCCTGCGGCGATGCGCTGGTGTTCACCGCGCTGTTGAAGCTGGTCGCGCAGAATTTCTCCGACGAGCGGTTCGGCATCATGTCGGGCATCTCGCAGGTATCAGGCTATGTCGGAGGCGTGATCGCCACGACGCCGCTTGCAGCCGCCGTGACGGGCTTCGGGTGGCGCGCCTGCTTTCTGTTCATCGCCGCGATCGGCCTCGCCAATCTGGTTGCCGCCAAGTTTGCACTGAGGCCAAATCCGGTGTCATCCAGCAACAAGACGCTGAAGAGCGTCATCGGCGCCGCGCGGCAATCGTTGTCGCATGTGGCTAATTGGGGATGCGCCATGACCTTTGCGTCCCACTTCGCAGTGGTGACGACGCTGTCGGGCGTATGGGGCATTCCGATGGTGGCGCACTTTTTCAACATCTCGCCGACCGCCGCCGGAACGCCGCTACTTGCCTTCATGGTCGGCAACGCCATCGGCTCCATCTTCCTCGGTCACGCGGCTGACCGCGCGGCGGCACTCGACACAGCACTGATCCGGATTTGCGTGCTGCGCATGATCCTCATCGCGATGCTGCTGCCGCCGGCCGCCAAGGCATTCGGTCTTGTTTACGTTACCGTGGTGTTCACCACGCTCGGCCTGGTCGCCGGCGGGACAGTCCCCCTCGTGCTCAAATGCACCAAGCGGCTTTACACCGCCGATCTCATCGGGGTCGGTGCATCCGTAAATACGACGGCGGCCGGGATCTTTGCCGGCATCGCGCAACCGATCATCGGGTTCGCCATGCTTGTCGCGAGCCAGTTCGCCGGAACCGATACCGCACACGGTGCAGGTGCGATCGGTGACGCCGGCTACGGCACCTTGATCGCAATTCTGCTGCTCATGTCGCTGCCCGGAATTGCCGGACCGCTGTTGATGAGAAGCAAACTGATAGTTCAGTAGTCGCGTTAACCGTATAGGGGGCGTTATGGAGCGTTTGTTCTTGAGACGAGGAGAGGTCGCGTCGAAATTCGCGGTGAGTAGCTGGCAAAGCGTGATGTTCGCCGAGTTCGAGGCCCAGATGAGCAGCGAAGCGAGGCCGTTCCCCTGCGTGTTCGGCGTAGCCGGTTATCGCCAGGATCAGCTCCGCTACCTGTTCCTCGATCCCTACGATGTCGAAGTGCTCGGAGAACAGCTAGCGCATTATGCCTCGGAGGCCCGCTCGTTCGGCCCCAACACTTCACTGATCATGTTTACGCGGCCGCGCCCGGTACAAACGCTTGACGCCTATTATCGCAAGATGTGGTCGACGCTCGACCAGCTTGCGCGGCTGGACAAGTCTCCCTGGCCAACCGACATCCCCGAACAGTTGGACGATCCGATGTGGGAATTCTCCTTCGCCGGCGAACCGATCTTCGTGGTGTGCACCACGCCCGCGCATGTGATGCGCCAGAGCCGCCGCTCCAGCGCGTTCATGCTGACCTTCCAGCCGCGATGGGTGTTCGAGAAGATCCTGGGAACGGAAAAAGCGGCCAATGCGGCATTCGCGGAAGTGCGCAAGCGGCTCATTCCCTACGACAGCACAAGTCCCTCGCCTCTGCTCGGACGCTACGGCGCGACCGACGGGCGCGAGTACCAGCAATATTTCCTGCAAGACGACAACCATTCTGTCGGGGGCTGCCCCTTCGCCAAGCTCGCGCAGAACAAGTCGGCTCACACTGGCAACACGGAGCAAGCGGCATGACCAGGATTGTGACAGGTCAGAAGACCGAATTCGCGATCGATCCGGCGATCCTCAACCTGCTTCCGGAGCAGGGCTCGATCGAACTGCAGCATGACGTTGCGGGCAAGGTCCATAGCTTCCACACCCATCCGGTCGACGAGATCCTGATGATCATCAGCGGCAGGCTCAATTTCACCTGGGATGGCGGTCAGCGCATCGTCAGCGCCGGTGACACCATCTTCCTCCCGGCCGGCACGGTCCACCAATCGGAAGCGCTCGAAGGCGGTGCGGTCTATGCAATCGCGACCCAGCCACCCGCCAATATGGCGCGAAACTGATCGTTTCGCTCGATGGAGCTCCGAGCTATCTACTGCAGCTCCGCAACACAACTTGGATTGTTAATCCACTTATTAAGAGAGGAAGAATTTATGGCATATCCAGGCAAACGCGACGGCTTGGCGAAGAAGGTTGAAACCGCAGCCCAAGAGGCCGAACGCCTCGGTCTGACCACGGCCACCTTGATACTCCGGATGGCGCGTCTCGAGATCGATCGGGCCGAGCACAAGGAAGCGGACGAGAGGCCAAACAACAAACTCCACAGCAAGCCGAACTGAAGCTATAGCTTGGCTGGTTTGCGGAGCCGAGACCGGTAAAAGAATAGAGATCGCCGGCGGAGCGTGCCCAGACCGATCCGCCAGACGATGGTCCGCTCAGTCCGTATTCCCCGTCTTCCCGAACGCTCCAGCTTCCTTCAGCGCCGCGATACGGCCGTCGTCATAGCCGAGCGTGTCGCGCAGCACCTCCCTCGTGTGCTGGCCAAGCAGCGGCGCGGCGACTGGATCGACCGTCGGCGTAACGCTCATCCCGATCGGCGTCTCGATATTGGGAACGAAGCCCGCGGTCGGATGCGGAATCCTGCTGAGGCGATCGCGGTCGCGCACTTCCGGCGCATTGAACCCCTGCTCGACCGTGCGCAGATAGCCGACGGGAATATTGGCCTTCTTCATCTTCGCCATCCAGTTTTCGAGCCGGTCGGTGGCAAAGATGCCGGCAATGATCGCGCGCAGCTTCTCCTTGTTTGCGGTTCGGTCCTTGCGGTGTGCAAAATCGGGATGGGTGATGAGATCCGGCCGGTCGAACACTTCGGTGACGAGGCGGCGGTACAGCCGATCGTTGGCGCAGGCCATGTAGAGCGGACCATCGGCGGCCTGGTAGAGACCGACCGTTGGCGAACCGTTCGGCGAATTGCCGAAGCGACCGGGATTCTGGCCGCTGATCAGATAGGCCATACCATAAAATCCAGTCATGGCTACCGCCATGTCGATCAGCGCGATCTCGACATGCTGGCCGCGGCCAAGCCGGTCGCGTGCCAGCAATGCAAGCAGGATCGCATTGCAGGCCGACATGCCGGTTGCCATGTCGACGATCGGCGGCCCGGTCCTTACCGGCTCGCCGTCGGGAAAACCGTTCAGCGACATGAAGCCGCTTTCGGCCTGCGTGATCGGATCGAACCCCGGCCGCAAGGCGAGTTCGCCTTTGCGGCCATAGGCCGAGATCGAGCAATAGATCAGCCGCGGATTGCTCGGCGCGACCGAAGCATAGTCGAGGCCGAACTTCTTCATCACGCCGCCGGAAAAATTCTCCACCACGACATCCGCCTTGGCGATGAGCTCGCGCACCACCTCGCGTGCGGCGAGATTGGTGAAGTCGAGCGCAATACCACGCTTGTTGCGGTTGAGGCTGAGATACGCCGCGCTCTCGCCGCCGATTTCCGCATGTTCATAGGCGCGCGTGTCGTCGCCGCCATCCGGGTTTTCGATCTTGATGACCTCGGCGCCGAAGTCGGCAAGCGTCTGCGTACAGGCGGGACCGGCGACCACACGGGTGAAATCGATAACCAGCAGACCATCGAGGGCGGTCGGTTCGCCCTTTGCGCGCAGCGCGCGCTCGGGCAGTTGTGGTCCAACGGTCATGGTTGGGCGCTTCCTTTTATTATTGTCGGTTAATGGGCAAACGCCCACCGTTGTCGCCAGAAGCGACGTCACCACTTTCTAGCGGAAGCACCAAGGTGAGGCCAAACCCGGATTTTGCAGGGCGGGATATCAGGCTGACATGGCTACCGGCCCAGATCGGCGATATTCCGCAGCAAGAAAGAGCACCACGCCCGAACGAGGCTCACTGTTGCTTTTCCCAGAACTGCAACAGTCCCTGCGAGGCCGAGCCGCCGATCACGCAGGGGATGCCAATAGCGACCTGCCCGAGCGCCGCAGCCGAGACGCATCCGAGTGAAAGCGCGCCGACGCCAACCTGGCCCCAGAAGTCCAGATTGCGCCGGCTATCGGATCCCTTGGCCTTGAGTTCGTCGACGGCACCAAGGGCATCCTTGCGCAGTGCCGCGATCTCCACCGTATCGGCCGCGTCGACGACCTCCGCGAGCGGCGCCTTGATGGGCGGCTTCTGCCGCGCCAGTTCGTTACGAAGAAATTCACGCAGGCTGGCGTCGCGGATCGCATAGCTCGCCAGCGTATAACGCGCCATGCTGCCGACGGTGAGCTTGTCGACCGTATCGCGGCTCCTGCTCCACGGCAGCATCTCGATGATGCGCTGGATCGGAACATGAGAGCCGGTGGCAAAATAATATCCCCACAGCGTATCCAGGAGATCCTGATTGGTGGCAAAGGTCAGCTTCGTGTTCAGCTTCCTCTCCTCGTTGGCGAACGGATTGCGCGCGAACGCGACGCGTAGCTTGTCCATCATCCCGGGCGTCGCCTCCTCGAGCGGAATATCGTTGAGTGTCGGCAGCCTGCCGGAAAGGTAGCTGTCGATCATCACCCTGCGCCCCGGCATGCGCGGCGCGAGCCTGCGCAGAATATTCCGCCAGTCAGCCAGCCCGGAATAGGCAACGGCGCGCACGATCACCCATTCATCTTCCGGCGCGACGGGGAAGAAACTCGCAACCAGTTGCTCGGCCTTTTCCGGATTGGAGCCGATCGCGCCGGCGATGAAGCCGAGATAGATGCCGGCATTTTCCGGCTCCTTGAAGCTTTGCGAATGGAAGAGAATGCGCACCGCGGCCGGCACATGGGCGTAATCCGGCTTGGCGCGATAATTGTAAATCCACTGCTGGACCACGGCGAGCGAGGCGCGCGGGTCAATGTCCGGCGTCTTCTCCGCATGCGCCGATTGCATCAGCAACAGGGAGCTTACGACGAGAACTGCGTAACGCATCCGGCACTCCTGGCGAGCGTTGATGCATCACCGCACCAACATCTCGGACTTTGTGCTGCAAAGCATGATGCGGCCATTGCGACAATTCTGAGAACGCGCAGGTTAAATAAGCGCGCTTAAATTATGGCGGGCGGCCGATTCCGGCCTGCAACTCACCCCAGATGCGACATCCTTTTGCCCGGCGCCGGCAATTCGATATCGCCGGTCAATGGGAGACCGTAAGGGAAGTGAAGCTCGAGCGCATCACGCTGCGTTGGCGGCCGTCGAAGCCGCGCATGACCGGCTTGTCACTTGTCGCCACTGCAGTTCTGTTGAACGCGGTCGCATCACTTGCCGCAGAGAGCGTGCCGGTGCCGACTGCGACGATCATCGTCGAAGGCAACCGCCGGGTCGAGGCCGATACCGTGCGCTCCTACTTCCATCCAGGGCCAGACGGCCGGCTTGATGAAGCCGCGCGCAATGAAGCCCTGAAGGCGCTGGTCGCAACGGGTCTGTTCGAGAAGGTCTCGATCGAGCCCGCCGGCGATCGCCTGACCGTGCATGTGACGGAAGCTCCAACCCTCGACCGCGTCGCCTTTGAGGGCAACAGGAAGATCAAGGATGCCGATCTGGCCGCCGCGATCGAATCGAAGCCGCGCGGCAGCCTGCAGCGCTCAACGGTACAGGGCGACATCGGCCGTATCATCGAAGCCTACCGCCATGTCGGACGCGACGATGTCCGCGTCGCGCCCGAGATCATCGACCGCGGCAACGGCCGCGTCGATCTCGTTTATGTGATCACAGAGGGTACCAAAACGCCCGTACGCCGGATCAGTTTTGTCGGCAATCGGGCCTTCGGCGCACGCCAGCTCAATGCCGTGATCAAGACGTCGGCCACCAATATGCTCAGTTTTCTGACCGGCGGCGACGTCTACGATCCCGACCGCATCGCGCAGGACCAGCAGCAGTTGCGTCTCTACTATCGCAGCAAGGGCTATGCCGATGCCACCGTCCGCTCGGCAACGGCCGAATACGATCCAGCGGCCAAGGGATTTGCAGTCACTTTCGCGATCGATGAAGGCCCGTTGTATCACTTTGGAGATATCAGCGTCGCCTGCAATATTCCCGGGCTCGATCCGCAAAAGCTGCGCGGCGTCGCACTCGCCCACGTCGGCGCGGTGTTTGACGGCAATGCGCTTGACAAGAGCACCGAGCTGCTGGCCATCGAGATGGCCAAGCTCGGCTATCCCTTTGCGCAGGCTGTGCCGCGCATCGCCCGCGATGCCGCCGCACAACGAATCGACGTCGCATTCGTCATCGACCAGGGCCCGCGCACCTATGTCGAGCGTATCGAGATCCATGGCAACACGCACACCCGCGACTACGTGATCCGGCGCGAGTTCGACATCGCCGAGGGCGATCCTTATAACAAGACGCTGATCGATCGCGCGGAGCGGCGGTTGAAGAACTTGAACTACTTCAAGACCGTCAAGATCACCAATCGGCCCGGCTCGACGCCCGATCGCGTCGTCCTCGATGTCGAGACCGTGGAGCAGGCGACCGGCGAGTTCAACATCTCCGGCGGCTACTCGAGCACTGACGGCGCGCTGGTCGAGGTCAAGGTGGGCGATCGCAATTTCTATGGGACCGGAAAGAACGTTCAGGCCTCTGTGACCTATGGCCAATATGCCCGCGGCATCGACCTCGCGGCATCGGAGCCTTATTTCCTTGGCACCAAGGTATCGGCCGGGATCGAGCTGTTCGGCCGGCAGAGCGAGGCGAACAGCTACCAGTCCTACAACAGCACGACCTATGGCTCGACGCTGCAATTCGGCACGCCAATCACCGAGCAGCTCGGCGTGCAATGGCGCTATTCGATCTACAATCAGGACATCTCGCTTGGCCCGACCAATTCCGGCTTGACCCCTTCCCTTGCAGTCCAGCAGGCGGCCGCTAACGGACCGGCCTGGGTCTCCGCCGTTGGCTCCACCTCGACCTACAGTACGCTCGATAACGCCAAGAGCCCGACCAGTGGATTCAGGTCGCAACTCAGCCAGGATCTGGCCGGCCTCGGCGGCGACGTGAAGTTCCTGCGGACCAGCGAAGACGCGCGCTATTATCAATCACTCACGGGCGACCTCGTCGGCATGGTGCGCGCTCAGGGTGGCTATGTCACCGGCTGGGGCGGTCAGCAGGTGCCGCTGATGAACAGCTTTTTCGGCGGCCCGACCATGGTCCGGGGCTTTGCCACCAACGGCTTCGGCCCACGCGATCTGACGCCCGGCACCACCATGGATAATATCGGCGGCAGTGCCTATTGGGCGACGACGGCGGAACTGCAAAGCGGAATTCCCGGCGTGCCGGACGAGTACGGCCTCAAGGCATCGGCCTTTGTCGATGCCGGAAGTGTGTTCCGTTATACTGGTCCGACCAGCGTGGGCGGCACCGCGCTGCAGGTCGCCGGCAAAAACGTCGTGCGCTCCTCGGTCGGCATGGGCCTTACTTGGGCCTCCCCGTTCGGCGCCCTCACCGTCGACTATGCGGTGCCATTGACCAAAGCCGCCTATGACGTGGTGCAGCCGCTCCGCTTCAGCGCTGGAGGCTTTTGATGGGAACGGGATGCGGCGTCGCAAAGCCGTAGATCAGCGCCAGCCGGTCGAGACATTCCTTGAGCCGCCGCGCAAAGTAATCGTTCCAGCGCTGGGTCCGCAGTCCCCGCCGCTCGCCGACCTGCTCCATGGTCATGCCGAGGATCAGGACCTCATGCACCAGGGCCGAACCATCGGCGCCGAGCTCGCGCTCGACCCGGTTGAGCCGCGATACCGCCCTGCGCTGGGCCTCCGTGATCGGCTCGCGCCGCGTGCCGCCATCGACATACTCTCTGGTGGTATCGACCGCGCGCGGTCCACGCTCGGCCTTCTCCCAATCACCCTGGAACGCGCGGCCGCCCTGCAACTGGGCGTCATCGATCTGACGATGCGAATGCAGGCGTCCGAGCGGATCGTTGCGGATCGAGCGCAGCGCAACGACTTTGTCCCCGGGCTCGAGCGCAAGGGGATCGTCGACCTCAACGGTGGCGACCTCGGCGTTGTACGGCAGATCCTGTGCGCGGCGGTCATGCGCTCTCGCGGGGTGATACGGTTTCTTGCGTTTGGCGCGCGGCATGGCTTGGCTCCTTCAAGACAGAATTCGACCGGGGACCATCTCACCAGTGGCAAGATGTGTCGTTTGCAAGATGGATGAGGTAGGAGGCGCGTACGCCGCTATGCCGGCTCGCCCAGGGACAGCGGTGTGGTGCTCGGTGACGGCTCCGTCTCGAGCTCCGGATTGCGGCTCAAGTGGAAATGAGGCGTGCAGTAGCTTGAGCCTGGCCGCCTCCGATGACCGCAGAAGGTGATCGGTTCGCCATCGCTGTCACCGCCATAGGGATATCGGCAATCTTCATATTCAAGCTCCACCAGCGAAAGGTGGCGCGGCTCGATCTCGGCGCAGCGAAGCTGAACCTGCGGCGCCTTCTCGAACACGGGCATCGGCCAATTGAATTCGATCGACCTTGGCTCGCGCGGCTCGTTCGACCGGATCAACTGCGGCACCGGCGTCAGCCGCGGCGGTGCTGGCGGCGAGCTATCTGACATCGTCAAACCGAGCCGCCTGGCACGGCCGATCGCGGCGCTTCTCGTATAATCGGTGTTGAATCTGGCGTTGATCGCCTTGGCGATCTTCGCAAAGCTCATGCCTTGGGCAATATATTCCCGCAGCGCGTCCGAATGTTCGGGCGCCCAGCCTGTCAGTTCCATTGTTGATTCTTGTCCTTCCCTTCGGCGCCCGACGCCTCACCATCAATTTCTGATATTCCGAAATGAAAGTCAAGCTTGATTTCTGATTATCCGAATTGCTATGCTTTCTGGGGATTCGAAAGAGGGATGCGCCATGCTGGACACCAGATTGATCGAGCGGGGCCTGCAGAAGCCGGGCAAGACCAAGGGTGGGCTCGCGCACGCGATGGGTGTTCGCCCCGGCGCTGTTTCCGAAATCCTTTCCGGGATACGCCAGATCAAGGCATCCGAGATTGCGCCGATCATGGAATATCTCGAGCTCAACTCGGTGCCGGTCATGGGCCGGGTCGGCGCCGGAGCCTCGATCGAGCCGGAATATGAGCAAGTGCCGCCGGAAGGACTCGGTGAAGTCGAGTTGCCCTTCCCGATCGCGGAAGAAACCATTGCATTTGAGGTATCGGGCGATTCGATGCTGCCGAAATACGAGAATGGCGACATCATTGTCGTCTATCGCGAGCAGCGACACCCCCTCTCGAGCTTCTATGGCGAAGAAGCGGCGGTTCGTTTGAAGACCGGCGAGCGCTATCTGAAGACGATCGAGCGTGGAAAATCGCTGACACTGGTCAACCTCACGAGCTTCAACGCCAAGCCGATCAACGGGGTGAAGCTCGAATGGATCGGCGAGATCTGCGTGACCCTGCCGCGAGGCCAGATCGAGCGGTTGCGCAGCAAGGCGGCCGCGCGGTCCCGCAAAGCCGCCAAGGCGCACGGTCCTCGGACGCCGGAGAAATAGGCAAGGCCCCGACTTCTGATTTTCAGAAATTACACTTGACAAATTTCCGATTTTCGGAAATTATGCGGCCATCCGACTCCTGTCGAGAGAGGTGGCCGGTTTGGCCGACATGCAGTATTTCGTCGTGATGATCGATTACGGCCGGCGCGGCCGCGAGGCCGTGGTTGATCCCGAAATCACAAGGCGCGGGGTCATCGCGCGGGTTGTATCGGGCGAATACAGGAACATCAGTTTCATTCACGAAATCTCCGATTCGGCTGTCGAGGACGTGACGGCCGATATCCTCGCCGAGGCTGCCCTCCCCGGCATCAGCGCGGCCGAAGCCGACCTGCAAGCGAGCGTCTTCGACCATCGCCGCGATCTGCGCAAGCACGAGCAAGCATGATCGGCCCTTTACATGAATCGCGGTGAATCACATTTCAATTTCGAAAACGTGATCGTCGGCGGCTTTAATTCATCAGCAGCGGATCAAATATTCTCGGCGAAACGTCTATTCGGAGTGGCGGCGGGGCGCGATGGATTCGCGATTCGCTGCTCCGAACTTGGGAAGTTTTGCTCTCAATGAATCCATGTGTGAAGGCTGAGGTCGCGGCGCGCGACGGCGATCTACGCATCTTCCTTCTGCTCGGCATCGCGACTTGGTCCCTGTTCCTGGATCACATTCCGCACAACGCCGTCAGCGTGTTGACCTTGCGGAACTTTGGATTCAGCGGGGCGACCGAGCTGTTTGTATTTGTCATCGGCTATGCCGCGGCGATCATGTACGGGAAGATCGTTGTGGAACGCGGCTTCGTCGTTGGGGCGACGCGTGTCTTCAAGCGGGTATGGCAGCTCTACGCAGCCTATATGGTGCTGTTCGTCGTCTACGTCGACCTGATCGGATATGTCGCGGCTCAATCCGCAGCACCCGATCTGTTCGCGGAATTCAATATCACCGACTTCATCGAGCATCCGATTCGCGTAATCGTCCGCGGCCTGCTGCTGCAGGCCAAACCGCTCAACCTGGACGTATTGCAGCTCTTCATCGTCCTCATGGCGTTCCTTCCCGCCGTGCTGTTCGGCATGATGCGCTGGCCGCGCCTGACCATGCTTGGATCCATTGCGCTCTATCTGTTGGCGCGGCACTTCGACTGGAACCTGACCGCTTTTCCGGACGGGGGCTGGTATCTCAATCCGTTCTGCTGGCAATTGCTGTTCGTGCTGGGCGCCTGGTTCGCGGTCGGTGGTGCAGGAGACGCGCACGTGGTTCGCGCGATGCAGAAGCTTCCGGCCTTGCGCGTCACCGCGTTGATCTACCTGCTCGTCGCCCTGACGATCATGTCGGCTGGGAAATCGCCTGCGCTGGCGGAGATGATACCCAGTTCGGTGCTCGATGCCTTTCCGGCCAACGACAAGGAGAACCTTGCTCCCTATCGGGTGCTGCACCTGCTCGCACTGGCGTTCTTTTTCACCATGCTGATACCTCGCGACTGGTACGGACTTCAAATGCAGGCCATGCAGCCCCTCATCAAATGCGGCGAGCAATGGCTCGCGGTGTTCTGCTCCGGCATCTTCCTTTCATTTGCCGGGCACCTGGTTCTGATCACGGGCCCCAAGTCGCTGGCGATGCAGGTGGTCGTCAGCGTCGCCGGCATTCTCGGCATGACATGTGTCGCCTATTATGTGTCCTGGTCCCAGCGGCAGGACCACAAATCCGCGGTCGGCGCGCGATCCTGAAACCGCTTCAGGGGTCGTGCAGCGCTAGCGCTGCATCTGCATGATCTGGTCCATCGGCATCATATTCTGATTGAGGTTCGCCATGATCCATAGCGAGCCGCCAATCACCAGGAAAACGATGAGCACGCCGAAGGCAAGCGCCATCACGTTGTTGGTGTTGTCAGGCCCGGTCGTGATGTGGAGGAAGAAGACGAGATGCACGCCCATCTGGGCGATCGCCAGCACGATGATGGCAACGGGAATGCTCGGCTGCCAGACCAGGTCGGTGCCGGCAACAAAGAACGAGGTCGCCGTCAACAGGAGTGCAAGGCCAAGGCCGGTGACATAGCCGAGTACGCGCAGGCCGACGCCGCCCTCGCCTTCGTCGCCCGGTGCCAGATCGATACGGTGCTGTTCCAAAGCTTGATCGCTCATGGCTTGCTCCCGAGCAGGTAGACCACCGAAAATACCGCGACCCAGATGATATCGAGGGCGTGCCAGAACAGCGCAAAGCACATGATGCGTCGCCCAATGTCGGCCCGAAAGCCCTTGGCGACCACCTGCGCCATCATCGTCAGCAGCCAGAGGATGCCGGCAGAGACATGCAGGCCATGGCAACCGACGAGGCTGAAGAAGGCGGTCAGAAACGCGCTGCGCGTCGGCCCCGCACCGCGTGCGACCAGGTCCGCAAACTCGCGCGCCTCAAGGTACAGGAAGGCCAGGCCGAGAACGCAAGTCGCCGCCATGCCCACCTGGAACCAGAACCTGTTTCGAATATCGGCCGCGATGTTGGCGAGCCCGCAGGTGAAACTTGACAGCAACAGGAAGACGGTCTCGACCGCGACTCTCCTGAGATCGAACAGTTCGGCCCCCTTCGGCCCCCCTGCGGTCTGGTCAACCAGGACCGCATAGGTCGCGAAGAAGCACGAGAACATGACGATGTCGCTGAGCAGGAATATCCAGAAACCGAAGCCTGTGACGATCCGCTTCGGCGCCGGTCCCGCGTGCGCGACCGCGGCATGCGCGATCCCGCGCAGACGGTGCGGATCGGCTTGAGCATATGCCAGCGTCGTGTCGGCCATGGCTCAGGCTCCCGCCAAGCTGGTCAGGGCGCGCCGCTCTTCGATATTGGCGCGGTCGATGCGCGCCACCTCCTTCGCCGCGATGACGTATTCGTCATGGTCCCGCCATGCGAATGCGACGAAGGTGGCGAAGGCGCCGATCACACCGGCCGCGACCATCCACCAGATGTGCCAGATCAACGCAAAGCCCATGATGGTCGCGAAGAAGGCGCACACGAAGCCGGTCGGGGAATTGCGCGGCATCTCGATGTCCTTGTAGTCGAGCTCGCGCTTCTCGAGACCCTGCTGCTTGGCATGCGCCTTCAATGACCAGTAAGCGTCCTCCCCGGTCACATCAGGTGGAATCGCGAAATTGAATACCGGCGGCGGCGAGGCCGTTGCCCATTCCAGCGATCGCCCGTCCCACGGATCGCCGGTGCGGTCGCGCAGCTCTTCGCGACGATGAATGCTGACGGTGAGCTGCATGATCTGGAAGATGATCCCGATCAGGATAATGACGGCGCCAACCCCTGCGATCAGGAGCCACGGGCGCCATTCCGGGACATCGTAATGCTGCATTCGCCGCGTCATGCCGAGAAAGCCGAGCGCATAGAGCGGCATGAACGCGACGTAGAACCCGATCAGCCAGCACCAGAACGCCGCTTTGCCGAGCCCCTCATGCAGGCGGAAGCCGAACGCCTTCGGAAACCAATATGCATAGCCCGCGAAAGCGCCGAACAGCACGCCACCGATGATCACGTTGTGAAAGTGAGCGACCAGGAACAGGCTGTTGTGAAGCAGGAAGTCCGCGGGCGGCACGGCGACCAGCACCCCGGTGAGGCCGCCGAGGATGAACGTCACCATGAAGCCGATCGCCCACAGCATCGGCGTGTCGAACCGCACCCGTCCACCATACATCGTGAACAGCCAGTTGTAGATCTTCACGCCGGTCGGCACCGCGATGATCATGCTGGCGATCCCGAAGATCGCATTGACATAGGGACCGGCGCCCATGGTGAAGAAATGGTGCAGCCACACCATGAAGGAGATGACGCAGATCGCCATGGTGGCGAGCACCATAGACCGATAGCCGAACAGCGGCTTGCCCGAAAACGTCGAGACCACCTCAGAGAAGATTCCGAACGCAGGCAGCACAAGGATGTAGACCTCGGGGTGACCCCACGCCCAGATCAGGTTCATGAACATCATCACGTTGCCGCCGGCCTCATTGGTGAAGAAATGGAAGCCGAAATAGCGGTCGAGAATCAGCATCGCCAGCGTTGCCGTCAGGATCGGAAACGCCGCCACGATCAACAAACTCGAGGCGAGCGTGGTCCAGCAGAACATTGGCATGCGCAAATATGTCATGCCCCTGGTGCGCAGCTTCAGCACCGTGGTAACGAGATTGATGCCGGCAACCAGCGTGCCGACGCCGGAGATCTGAAGCGCCCAGAGGTAATAGTCGACGCCGACACCCGGCGAATAAGTGAGTCCCGACAGCGGCGGATAAGGCAGCCATCCGGTGCGCGCGAACTCACCGACCACGAGCGAGATGTTGACCAGCAGCGCGCCTGTTGCAGTGAGCCAGAAGCCGACGGAATTCAAGGTCGGAAACGCCACGTCGCGCACGCCGAGCTGCAGCGGCACCACCAGATTCATCAGCCCGATCACGAACGGCATCGCCACGAAGAAGATCATGATCGTGCCATGCGCGGAGAAAATCTGGTTGTAGTGCTCGGGCGGCAGATAGCCTTGCGACTGGAAGGCAACTGCCTGCTGGGACCGCATCATCAGCGCGTCGGAGAAACCGCGCAGCAGCATCACCATCGCGAGCAAGGTGTACATGACGCCGATCCGCTTGTGATCGACGCTGGTGATCCATTCGCGCCAGAGATATGGCAGGTGGCCGGCAAGGACGACCCAGGCGAGGACCCCGAGGATGACGAGCGCGACCACGCCCGAGGCGATCATCGGAATCGGCTGATCGATCGGAATGGCGGACCAGTTCAGCTTACCGAACATCTTGGCCTCCGATATGCGACTGCGCGCTTTCCGACGTCAGCTTCGGTCCCGGGCCCGGGGGGATCTCCTGGGTCACGATGGCGTGGAACAGCCGCGGATCCTCGAGCCGATAGGTGGATGTCACGGTCTCGACCGATTGCTGGGCGAGCTTTCCGTAGCTTTCCGCGTTCAAGACACGATCGGTCTGGGCGGTGCGTGCCACCCAGTCAGGAAACTGGAGCTGCGGTACGACCTGGACGTCGAACTTCATGTCGGGAAAGCCATCCCCGCTGAAATGGGACGACAGGCCCTGAAGGGTGCCCTGATTGTCGGCACGCAGCTTCAGCCGCGTCACCATCCCGTTCATCGTGTAGATCATGCTGCCAAGCTGCGGGATGAAGAACGCGTTCATCACGCTGCCGGAGGTCAGTTCAAGATCAAGGGGAGAGCCGACCGGCACCGTCAGCGTGTTGACGGTCGCGATCCCCTGGTCCGGATAGATGAAGAGCCACTTCCAATCGAGCGACACGACCTGGATGCGGACCGGCGCGCCGGTCCCATCAATGGGCCGGGCAGGATCGAGCTGATGCGATCCGATCCAGGCGACCCCTCCGAGCAGAATGATCGTCAGCGTCGGGATCGACCACACCACGAGCTCGAGGCGGCCGGAATAAGCCCAATGAGGCTGATAGGTCGCCCGTGGATTGGACTCTCGAAACCAGAATGCAAAGGCAAAGATTGCCGCGATCGTCGGCAGGACGATCGCGAGCATGATCCCGACCGAGTCGATCAGAATCGTCTTCTGCGCAGCGGCGATCGGACCTTGCGGATCGAAGATGTTCATCGCGAAGCCGTGACGGTGTTGTTGCTACAGCGGGGTGGCGGAACGACACTTCAGCGGACAAGATCGGCTCGGTCGGAAGCCAGGCAACGGCGCCCGGGTCCCGACGGGAAGACTGATACAGTGACTTTAGAGGTTCATCCCCGGATTGTCCGATCAAATTTCTCACCCGCCCCGCGGCCATCAGCGGGCTCGATCGTTCATTTTTGAAAAAAAGGCGGCGCAGTTTGCTGTCGCAGCATCTGGGCTCGTTCCGGGCATCTGCGTCGCCCGCGCCCCACGGACGTCCTCAATCTCCCGGAAATGCGCGTCTCAAGCGCGCCTCGCTTTGGCGGAGCATAGCCGGATCCAGCTTTCCTTGTCGGGATGCGTCCAGCGCGCAGGCAAAGATTCGATAAAATTGCGCGCCGTCGAATGCGACCAGGAGCATGTCGACGCCGGCATTGAGCGCCTCGACGACGGCATCGCAGACATTGTGCTGGTAAATCGCTCCCATCACCAGGTCATCTGTCATCACGATGCCCTGGTAGTTCCACTTGTTTCGGATGATCCCGTCGATGACGCGCTTTGAGTGCGAGGCCGCGTGATCCGGATCGATCGCGGTGAGAGTCACATGGCCGACCATGAGCTGCGCCTTTGAGTGCGTCAGCACATCCCGGAACGGACGCCAGTCGGATGCTTCCAGTTCGTCCACTGATGTTCCGAGCTCCGCACTGAAGTGATGGGTATCGGCACGCACCCGGCCCAAGCCGGGAAAATGCTTTACGGTTGCGCCGACGCCGAACGCTTCGAGGCCGCGAACATAGGCCTGCGCGATCTCGCCGACGATGGCGGGATCGGCTGAGATTGCCCGGCGGCCGATCAGCGTATTGAAATCAAATCGGTTACGCCCCGACTCGGGCCGCAGGTCGAGCACCGGGGCAAAATTGAGATTGACCCCGAGCGCCGCCAATTCCTGTCCGTGAATACGGCCGAATTCTTCGGCCTTCGCCTTCCGCAGGTCCGGCGTCATCTCCGCCAATGTGGCCAGCGCCGGCAGTTTGGTCAGTGGCGGCGACAGATGAGAAACGATGCCGCCTTCCTGGTCGGCCGCGACGATCAGGGGCGGGAGCCCTGCAGCACGCCGCTTGTCCTGAAGCGTTGCGATCTCGACTTTCAACGCCTCCGCCGACTTTCGCCGCAGATTGTGCTTGCTGACATAGATGCCGCCGATCAGCCCCTCCTCCGCCAGCACCGTCACCGCTGAGACCGACGAATAGCCGACCATGAAGTGCGGCCCAAGGCTGCGCGCCTGCGCAGCGTCGGCCCGCAGCACCTCGCGCTTGCGCAGCTCGAACGTAAGATGCGCGCCCAGCATCAGAAGCGGCGGCAGGCACCACACCAGGACCAGCAGTCTTCTCGAAAGCCCTCGCCGCCAGGAGCCGCGAAGCAGCAGGACGACGACCAGCACGCCGCTCATGACCACGAGCCCGATGTTTCCCGTCCCACGGAGCACAGCGAGATAGGGCTCGTTCTTGTTGGCGGCGACAAGGGCGAGCACCAGCCCGATGAACCAGAGCCCGATGATAACGACACGATTTCGAAATTTCATGGTTGGCGACGCCGCGTGTGAAACGAGAGACCTCGCCCCTATCAAATGCGCACACGCCGCGCGAGCACTTAAACAGGCCTGCACGGAAACTGCACAAAACTCCTGAAGTCGTGCAGACGACCATTTCGAGATTTGCACAACGTCAGTTCAAGGTCCGCCGCGTTCGACATCCGCAAAGGAATTGACATGACGAGTCTCGCTTCGCCGGCCGCCGATATCCGGCCCGTCCAAAGCTTATCCCTGTCGGCCAAGCTCGCGATCGCGGTCGCGCTGGCTGCACTTGCCGACTTCCTGTTCTACGGCGAGCGAGTCGGAATATCGGTTACTGTTTTCGCCCTCGCGCTGGCCTGCGGTTCGCTGCTTGCCAACATCGCCAAGCTGGACAAGCGTCGAGCGATGCTCGGCGGCCTCCTCGTGATCGCCGGCCTTGTGCCGACCGTGGAGGAAGTAAATGCGGCGTCACTTGCAATCATCTTGCTCGCGCTCGGCGCTGGTCTCCTGCTCACGACCAACCCTGGTCTCACCGGCTTTGGCGAACGGGCGGCGGCGCTTTGCGACCTCTTCCTGGTCAGTCCTTTCAGGTTCTTTGTGGACGCACTCGGGATGTTCAACCTCCCGGCGCTGACCAGCGGCTTCATCCTGTGGTTCGTACCGGCCTTGCTCGGAACAGTATTCCTCGCCTTATTCGTCGCTGCCAATCCTGTGCTCGAAAAATGGATCAGCCTGATCAACCCCGGCAGCGCCGCTTCGCATCTGAGCGTCGCGCGGGCGCTGTTCTGGATCGTGGCAATATCCCTTGTCTGGCCGTTTATCCATGTCAGATGGCGACGCAAATCGGGCTCGGTCACTGCCGCGGCAGAATCCCCCACGCCGGCCGCGGACACATCTTCCGATGTCGTCGACTTCCTCGGCGCACCGACCATCCTGCGTTCGCTGATCCTGTTCAATCTGCTGTTCGCGGTTCAGACGATCCTGGACGCGGTTTATCTCTGGGGCAATGCGGCGCTCCCGGCCGGCGTCACCTATGCCTCATATGCCCATCGCGGGGCCTATCCGCTGATTGTCACGGCCCTGCTGGCAGCGGGCTTCGTTCTCGTCGCAATTCGGCCTGGTGGTCCGGCCGAAGGGTCCAAGGTGATACGGCCCCTGGTCTATTTGTGGGTGGCGCAGAACGTCCTGCTGGTCGCTTCCGCCATCTACCGGCTCGACCTCTATGTGCAGATCTATCTTCTGACCTATTGGCGCGTGGCCGCTTTCATCTGGATGCTGCTGGTCGCCATCGGACTTCTATTGATCGTCGCCCGCATCATGCTGGACCGTTCCAACGCCTGGCTGATAGCAGCAAACCTGGTCACGTTGACGGCCGTGCTCTATGTCTGCTCGCTCGTCAACTTCGCTGCAATCATTGCCGACTACAATGTCACCCACAGCCGGGACGTGTCCGGCAAGGGCTTGCAGCTCGACATAAACTACCTGGCTCAGCTCGGGCCGCAGGCGCTGCCCGCGATCGAGAAGGTCCTCCAGCTTCGCACCAGCGATCCGTGCCTTGTTTTCCGCCGGGATTCGCTTGTAGAACAGCAGCGGCAGGATATGGCGTCCTGGCGTTCCTGGGGTTTTCGAAGCTGGCGCCTGCAGCGCTATCTCGATGGCGAACAGAAGAACAAGGTCACGGGTTGACGAGCGGGCTGGAGAGACGTTTGACGCACCGTATTCTTATCGTCGACGACGACCTGCACATCCGCGAAGTCATCCGCGTCGCCCTCAAGAAAGCCGGCATGAACGTTGTCGAGGCGCGCGACGGCAAGGAGGCGCTCGCCCGATTTGCGAGCGACCGGCCTAACCTCATCGTTCTCGACATCGGGATGCCAGAACTCGACGGGCTCGACGTCTGCCGGGAGGTACGAAAGACTTCCGACGTACCGATCCTGTTCCTGTCGGCGCGCGACGACGAGATCGATCGCGTGCTGGGCCTCGAGATCGGCGGCGACGACTACGTGACAAAACCGTTCAGCCCGCGCGAGCTCGTCGCCCGCGTCAACGTCATCCTGCGGCGCATGAACTCGCGCAGCGGCGACGCCAAAGCCGGCACCACGGTTCTCACGCAAGGTAGACTGACCGTCGATCCAGAGCAGCACGTTGCATCATTTGCCGGCACAGCGCTCCGGCTGACCGCAATCGAGTTCGGAATCCTGCGTGCCTTCCTGACGCGGCCGACGGCCGTCTTCAACCGCGAGCAGCTTATGCGCGCGGCCTACCAGCTCAACATCCAGGTGTCCGACCGCACCATCGACAGCCACATCCGCAACATCCGCGCTAAGCTCGCCGCGCTGAATTGCGACAACGTCATCGAGACCATTCACGGCGTCGGCTTCAAGCTCGGGCGATGCGAGCCGCAGGCATGAGTGGTCCGAATGCGCCAGACAAATGGCGGCCATCGCTCGGCCTGGTCATCTTCACCGTGCTGGCGACCGTCGCCATACTGCCTCTGGTCGGCCTGTTCTTCTTCCGCCTCTATGACAACCAGCTCATTCGCCAGACCCAGGCCGAGCTGATCGCCCAGAGCCGCGTCCTGGCGGCAATCTTCGCACAGGAGGTGCAGGCGCGGCTTGACCGTGGGATTCCTCTCGGCGCCGAGGTCCCGCCCGGCGTCTTGCCCGATCCTGGCGATCAGGTCACGCCGATCCGTCCTGCGCTCGATCTGGCCGGCAATGATCTGTTGCGAAGGCGGCCCGCCGCCTTGCCCGCGAGCGCGCCGGCCGACCAGGCCTATGTCGAGATCGGCGCGCGACTGCTGCCGATCGTCCGCGAGACGCAGAAGGTGACGCTTGCCGGATTCAGGATCCTCGATCCGCAGGGCGTCGTGATCGCCGGACGTCAGGAAGTCGGACAGTCGCTCGCCCATATCGAAGAAATCGCCGCGGCCCTGCATGGCGAATATCGGGCCGCGCTGCGGATCCGCGTGCCGGACAAGCCTCCGCCGCCGATCTATTCCATCAGCCGCGGCGTCGGCGTACACGTGTTTTCCGCGATGCCGGTGATCGTCAACAACCGCGTGGCCGGCGTGATCTATACGACCCGGACGCCGAGCAACATTTTCGACCATCTCTATCAGGAACGCGTCAAGTTCGTGCTTGCCGCGCTCGCCGTGATCCTTGCGACGATGGCGATCGGGCTGTTTTTCTCCCGCACCATCACCCAGCCCATGCACGAACTGATCGGCCGCGCCGCGCGCATCGGCAAAGGCGATCGCACCGCATTCCGCCCGTTGCGGCACTACGGCACGCGCGAATTCGCACAGCTCTCGCACAGCTTCTTTGGCATGGCCGAACAGTTGGCGCGGCGTTCGGACTACATCGCGACGTTCTCGGCACACCTCACGCACGAATTGAAATCGCCGCTCACCTCGATCAAGGGTGCGGCAGAGCTGCTTTTGGATTCCCTGGACGGCAAATCGGATGGCCTGACCCGCGCCGAGCAGAAGACCTTCGTGTCGAATATTCTTGGCGACACCGAACGCCTCGAAACGATGGCTCAGCGGCTACGCGAACTGGCGCGTGCCGAAACCGTGCCGCAGAACGAGCGCACCGAACTGGCGCCCGTGATCGGCGATCTCAAGGGCCGGTTCCCGGCTTGCGTTATCACGGCGGCAGGCAGTCTCGACCGGCCGATCGGGATGTCGGGCGAAAAGGCGCTGATCGTCCTCTCACACCTCGCCGACAACGCCGTACGGCACAACGCCAGGACTATACGGCTTGACGCCGTGGACGAGCGTACGGCCGTCAAACTGATCGTGAGCAATGATGGCGATCCGATCTCGGAAGCCAACCGGGAACGGATCTTCGACGCCTTCTTCACCACCCGCCGCGATGCCGGCGGCACCGGCATGGGCCTTGCGATCGTGCGCGCCGTGATGACAAGTCACGGCGGCTCGATCCGGCTCCTGCCGACCAGTGAAGGCGTGACCTTCGAACTCAGGTTTCCCGCCGCTTGAACCCTACCATCACACCCGCTCGATGATGATCGCGGGCGCCATGCCGCCGGCGGCACACATCGTCACCAGACCACGCTTGAGGTCGCGCCGCTCCAATTCGTCCAGCAGCGTACCGATCAGGATCGAGCCGGTGGCGCCGATGGGATGACCGAGCGCGATCGCGCCGCCATTGACGTTGACCTTCTCGCGATCGAGCTTGAGATCGCGGATGAACTTCTCCGCGACTACGGCAAAGGCTTCGTTGATCTCGAACAGGTCGATGTCGTCAAGCGTCAGCCCGGCCTTGGCCAGCACCTTGCGCGCCGCCGGCACCGGCGCGTTCAGCATCAGGGTCGGCGAGTCCCCCATATTGGCCATCGCGACCACGCGTGCGCGCGGCTTCAGTCCGTGCTTCCTGGCGTAGTCGGGCGACGCCAGCAGGATCGCGGCGGAGCCATCGACCACGCCGGACGAATTTCCCGCGTGGTGGACAAAGTCGATGTCGAGATCGGGATATTTTTCCAGGATCAGCTTGCGATAGGTCGTGCCCTTGTCGTCGAGCGCGTAGTCGGCGATGGCTGGGAAGGCCGGCTTCAGCGCCGCGAGCCCTTCCAGCGTGGTCTGCGGCCGCGGATATTCCTCCTTGTCGAGCGCGAGCGTGCCATCTTCGCGATAGACCGGAACCAGGCTTTTGTCGAAATGGCCGCCCTTGATTGCGGCCGCCGCTCGCTTCTGGCTCTCCAGTCCGACCGCATCGACATCCTGCCGCATGATGCCCTCGAGCGTCGCCACCGCGTCGGCGCAAACGCCCTGGTGCGATTGCGGATGCCTTGCGCGCAGGCGAAGATTGCCGGCGTCCATCATAAGCGGCCCCTCGCCGCGCCGGCCTTCCATCGACATCACCTCGGTGCCGCCGGCGATCACGAGATCCTCGGAGCCCGACATGATCGAAGCGGCGGCCATGTTGACGCTGGTGATGCCGGACCCGCAGAAGCGATCGAGCGTCACGCCACTCGCCTTCACGTCATAGCCGGCGTCGAGCGCCGACATGCGGCCGAGATCGCCGCTCTGCGCGCCGCGCTGGGAACTGGTGCCCCAGATGATGTCGTCGACATCAGCGGTATCGATGCCGGTGCGATCGGCCAGCGCCCGCAGCACGGTGGCGCCGAGCTGCTGCGGATGAATGCCTGACAGCGCGCCCTTGCCGGCCTTGCCAATGCCTCGCGGCGTCCTGCATGCATCGATGATCAGCGCGTCAACCATGGTGTGTTCCTCAGACAATGTTGCTTCGGCGCATTTGCAGCCGATCATCCGGCAAAGTCAATTCGCGCCCGCGCAAGCCGCGCTCTCCGGTTGTGGCGCCTCGCGGCTTCAGCCTGCGCGCCGTTCTTGACGATCAATTTCGTTTATGCGCAGCTACCTCCAACAACAATACGTCCCAGGGAGGATCTATGGTCGCGATCGGGCGGACCCTTGTCGGCTGCGCTTTTTTGGCTGCATCGACAGTTCTGGCGCAGGCCGCCGAACCGCTTCACCTGCGGGTGGCGGATTCGTTTCCGAAGGGCCACTATCTCGTCAAGCTCGTCCTCGAGCCTTGGATGGAGGAGGTCAAGAAGCGCACCAACAACGCGGTGACCTTCGACCACTATCCGGCGCAGCAGCTCGGCAAGGCCGCCGACATGCTGAAGCTGACGCAGACCGGTGTTGCCGATATCGGCTATGTTGCGCCGGCCTATGTCTCCGACAAGATGCCGGTGTCCGAAGTCGCGATGCTGCCGGGCGCGTTCGAGCATTCCTGCCAGGGGACGCTGGCCTATTGGAAGCTGGCGCGGAACGGTGTCATTGCGCAGCAGGATTATACCGCCAACAATATCCGCCTGCTGCTCGCGGTCAGCCTGCCGCAATATCGCATTTTCACCGTCAAGCAGCCGGTCAAGGATGTCGGCGATGTCACCGGCCTGAAGCTGCGTTCCACCGGCGGCGCGCAGGATCTTACGCTGCGCGCGATTGGCGCCGTGCCGGTGCGCATGGCAGCGCCCGATGCCTATGAATCGCTATCGCGGGGCACCATGGACGGGCTGTTGTTCCCGCTCGAAAGCGTGGTCGCCTATGGTGCCGACAAGCTCGTGAAATACTCGACCGATGGACTGGGCTTTGCCAGTTTCATCGTCGCCTATTCGATCAGCGAAACCGCCTGGAAGAAGCTTTCGCCCGAGGTGCAGAAGGCGATGGTCGATGTCGCCGAGGAAATCATCCCCTCCGCCTGCCAGCAGGTCCAGAAATCGGACGACGAGACCAAGAAATCGATGGAAGCCACAGGCGTCAAGTTCGAGACGCTGTCACCTGACGCCAATGCGAAATTCAAGGACCTGATGAAGGGCGTCGCCGAGACCTGGTCCGAAGGCCTCGACGCGCGCGGCAAGCGCGGCAGTGACGCGCTGAAGGAGTTTGACGCGGCGGTGGCGGCCATTCCGGCCAAGTAAACTGTTCAAGTGAACTGGGGGAGCTAATTTTGCTTGACGGAATATTGAAGGCGCTAGCGACGATCGAGAAGATCGCCTCCACCGTGGCGGCGGCGTTCATGTTCGCCATCATGATCATCGTGTTCAGCGATGTCATCATGCGCTACGCGTTCAACAAGCCCTTCTCCTGGGCCTATGACCTGATCTCGCTCTACCTGATGGCAGGCATCTTCTTCCTGGTGCTGTCGGAAGCCTATGCCAGCCATGCCCATGTCAGCGTCGATATCCTGCAGCAGAAGTTTTCGCCGGCGATGATCCGCGTCTCCGAGATCGTCACCTGCATCGTCGGGATCGTCGTGTTTTCCCTGATCGCCTATCTCGGCTTCCTGCGTGCCGTCGACAGCTTCCAGTCAGCCGACGTCATGGCGGGCGCCATTCCGTGGCCGATGTGGCCGTCGATTGCGCTCGTTCCTTTCGGGGCCGGGCTGATCACGTTGCGCCTTGCGCTGCACCTGATCGGCCACCTCCTCTCGCTGGCCACCGGCCGCGCCCTGATCGCGCTGCCGTCGTCGCATGCCACGGGGGAGACCTTCGAATGATACTCACGCTTGCAATGGTCGTGCTGTTCGTGCTGCTCGCGATCGGCACGCCGGTTGGCTTCGCGATGGCCGGTTCAGGAGTGCTCGGCCTCTATCTGATCGGCGGCATGCCGATGCTGTCGGGCATCCTGCAGACCGCGCCCCTATCGGCGGTGACCTCTTACGAGCTCATCACCATCCCGATGTTCCTGCTGATGGCGGAATTCGTGCTCGTCAGCGGGATCGCCGACGATCTGTTCAAGGCGACGGCCGCCTGGGTCGGACGGGTTCCGGGCGGGCTCGGCATGGCGACCGCGCTCGCCGGCGCCGGCTTCGGCGCGATCTGCGGCACCAGCACCGCTTCTGCCGCGACCTTGTCGGCGACCAGCCTACCGGCGATGCTGAAGCAGGGATACGAGCCCAGGATGGCGGCCGGCGTGGTAGCGATCTCGGGCACGCTGGCGATGCTGATCCCGCCGTCGGTGGCGCTGGTGATCTACGGCCTGCTCGCGGAAGTGAATATCGGCGCGCTCCTGATCGGCGGCGTAATCCCCGGCATCCTCGTCACCTTCACCATCATGGCGACGGTGTGGTTCCTGGCCTGGCAGGATCCGTCGCGCGCGCCGTCAGCGCCATCGGTCTCGCTCGCGGAAAAATTCCGGATGCTGCGGGTGGTCGGCCCGATGCTGCTCTTGTTCGGCATGGTGACGGGCGTGATCTATACCGGCGTCGCGACGCCGACTGAAGCCTCCGCGCTCGGCGCCTTCGGCGCTTTCGTGCTCGCGCTCTGGAAGCGCAAGATCAACTGGAAGAGCCTGCGGGCCGCGCTGCTGCGCTCGGCGCATGGCACCTGCATGATCGCGATGATCCTGTTTGGCGCGTCGATCTTCGGCTACTTCTTTACGTTGACGCAGGTGACGCAGAGCCTGGTCGCCTGGGTCGGCGGCCTGCAGGTGCCGCCGTGGCTGATCCTCACCATCATCCTGTTCGGCTATATCGTGCTCGGCTCCTTCATGGACCAGATCGCGATTCTCGTGTTGACGGTGCCGATCGTGCTGCCGCTGATCAAGTCACTCGGCTACGATCCGCTCTGGTTCGGCGTCATCAAGATCGTCACCGCCGAGGTCGGCATGATCACGCCGCCGGTCGGGCTGAACTGCTTCGTGGTGGCCCGCTATTCAGGGCGCCCGGTCGCCGAGGTGTTTCACGGCGTCCTGCCGCATTTCATCGCCCATCTGATCGCGATCGCGATCCTGGTGATCTGGCCGATGATCATCCTGTGGCTGCCGATGAAGATGGGCTACTAGAGCGTTTTCGAGCGAAGTGGACACCGGTTCGCATAGCAATCAAGTTTACGCAGATTGCGTAGACTTATCTGCGCAGAAAACGCGTCAAAACGAGAATCTAGAGCTTCGGTTCTGATTCGATCAGAACCGAAGCTCTAGCGTAAAGAAACAAAAGGGAGAGGAAACAAAATGAACGTTCGTCTGCGGAGACGCTTCGTCCTTGCTGCGCTACTGGCCGCCGCCGCGACGTCTCCAAGCGCCGCTCAAGAAAAAATCACGTTGCGCCTCTCCGACAGCCTGCCTAACGGCCATGTCATTCACGAGCTGGTCGGCAAACCGTTCTCCGAGCTCGTGACCAAGATGACCAACGGCCAGGTCACCTTCCAACACTTCCCTGCCGAGCAGCTCGGCAAGGCCAAGGACATGGCGCAGCTCACCGTCGCCGGCGTCGCCGACGTTTCGTATGTGGTGCCGTCCTATTCGTCGGACAAATATCCGCTGACCGCGGTCGCCGAGCTGCCCGGCATCTTCGAGACGGAATGCCAGGGGTCGATCGCGTTCTACAAGGTCTCCCACAATGGCGGCATCCTCGAAACCAAGGAATTCGCGCCGAACCAGCTCCGCCCGCTGGTGACGATCGCACTGCCCGCCTATCAGATCCAGCTCGCCAACAGCCGCGAGATCAAGGCTGCAAAGGACCTAGAAGGCCTGAAGATCCGCACCACCGGTGGCGCAATGGACCTGATGACGCGCTCGATCGGCGCCGTGCCGGTGCGGATGGCGGCGCCCGAAATCTATGAATCGCTTACCCGCGGCACGCTCGACGGCTTGATCTTCTCCTACCAGAGCTCGGTTTCCTACGATTTCGGCAAGATCCTGAAATCCGGCACCGAAGGGCTCAACTTCGGCACCGCGATCTTCACCTATTCGATGGGCGAAGCCAAGTTCCGCTCGTTGCCCGAGAACGTGCGCAAGGCGCTGGTGGAGGCCGGCGAACAGACGACGCGCGAAGGCTGCAAACGGTTCGAGGACGGCGAGAAGGCCGCAACCGAGAAGATCAAGTCGCAGGGCATGAAGGTCATAAACTTCGGCGCTGACGACAAGAAACAGTTCGACACCGCCTTCAAGGCCGTCGCCGAGGACTGGGTGAAGGACATCAACAAGCGCGGCAAGCCGGGCACCGAGGTGTTCAAGGCGTTCACCGAAGCTTTGGCTGCAGGCCGTTGACCGGGCGCGCTCAAGACCGTGCGCCGAAGCCGGCGGGTCCCCTCGCCGGTTTCAAGGTGATCGACCTCACCAGCGTCATGATGGGGCCCTACGCGACCATGATCCTTGGCGACTACGGCGCCGACGTGATCAAGGTCGAAAGTCCCGATGGCGACGTGATGCGCCATGCCGCGCCGATGCGCCATCCCCGGATGGGCGCGATGTACCTGCAGGGCAACCGCAACAAGCGCTCCATCGTGCTCGATCTCAAGAAGCCGGGCGGGCGTGAGGCGCTGTTACGCCTGGCATCGACGGCCGACGTCTTCGTTCATAACGTCCGGCCGGCCGCCATGGCGCGGCTCAAGCTCGGCGCCGAAGATCTGCTCGCGACTAATCCGCGGCTGGTCTACGCAAGCCTGCACGGCTTCGGCGAGACCGGCCCCTATGCCGGGCGCCGGCCTATGACGATCTGATCCAGGGACTGACGGCGCTGCCGGCACTGACCGGCAAGATCACCGGTGAGCCGCGCTACTCGCCGGCCACGATGGCTGACCGCATCGTCGGCCTGAACGCCATCCATGCGATCCTCGCCGCCTTGATCCATCGCGACCGCACCGGCGAAGGCCAGGCGATCGAAATCCCGATGTTCGAGACCATGGCGCAGTTCGTGCTCGGCGACCACATGGCCGGCCGCAGTTTCGAGCCGCCGATCGGCCCGCCCGGCTATTCGCGATTGCTGTCGCCGGACCGCCGCCCCTACCAGACCAGCGACGGCTATATCTGCGCGCTGGTCTATTCCGACAAGCAGTGGAACGCGTTCTTCCGCAAGATCGGCCTGGAGAACGAAGCCAATCGCGATCCCCGGCTGAACGGCATCTCGGCGCGGACCCGCAACTATGATTTCGTCTACGACTGGTTTTCAAAGGTGATGAAGACCCGCAGCACCGCCGAATGGATGCGCCAGTTCGAAGAGGCCGACATTCCGCACGCCCCGCTGCACGATCTCGACAGCCTGATCGAGGATCCGCATCTCGCCGCGGTCGGGCTGATCCAGTCGATCGAGCATCCGACCGAAGGAACGCTCCGCGTCGCCGGCCCCGCCGCGACCTGGAGCAAGACCCCGCCCTCGATCCGCAATCATCCGCCGCAGCTCGGCGAGCACGGCGAGGAGATCCTGCGCGAAGCAGGATTTACGGAGGACGAGATCGCCCGGCTTGCCGCCGAGCGAGCGCTGATCAACCCAGATTCGTAGATTTGTAGGGTGGGCAAAGCGAAGCGTGCCCACCTTTCTTGCACCGACCGTAAATGGTGGGCACGCTCCGCTTTGCCCACTCTACGCACCTCATTCCCGCCGCAGCGCCAGAATCTTCTCCGCGGCGCGCAGATGCGGCTTGTCCAACATCTTGCCATCCATCTTCGCCACGGCGGACGGATTGCCCGCGAATGCGGCGACAACGCGCTCTGACCACGCGATCTCCTCATCGGTCGGCATGAAGGCGGCATTGACGACGTCGACATGCTTTGGATGGATCACCGCCTTCGCCAGGAAACCATCCTGCCGCGCCGTGATGCATTCCTCACGCAGCGCCTCGAGATCGTTGATGTCGGTCGCGATTGTATCGATGGCGACCACGCCGGCGGCGGCCGCGCTGATCAGGCAGAGATCGCGCGCCAGCCAGAACGGGCTATGAAAGCGGCCGTTGGTGCGGTTGCGCGAGGCCCCGAGCGAGGCGGCGAGGTCTTCGGCGCCCCACATCATGCCCCACAGCCGCGGGCTCATATTCTCGAAGTCGAGCAGTTTCAGCACCGCGCGCGCCGTCTCGGTCGCAACCGTCACGATGCGCGTCGAACCTTGCGCGATGCCGGATGCCGCCTCGAACGCATCAAGGTAAAGCGCGAGCTTGTTGACGTCGGCGGCCCCGGCACATTTCGGCAGGACGACGCCGTCGGGTTTCCGCGGCATGATAGCCGCGAGATCGCCTAGCGTCATGTCGGTATCGAGCGCGTTGACGCGGACATACATCTTCTGATCGGGATTGCGCGAATTCAGCATCTCGCGCGTGATGCCGCGCGCCGCCACTTTCTGCTCCGGCGCAATGGAATCTTCGAGATCGAGGATCAGCGCGTCGGCGGCCGTTTTCTTCGCGCTTTCGAATTTCCGGACACTGTCACCGGGAACGAACAGGAACGATCGCATTGCCTCACGCCTTCGGTTTGCAGAGCATCAGCCCCGTACGGCGACAGCTCGCCACCACCTCGCCGCGCTGGTTGGTCATGATGTGCTCGAATTCCACGAGCCCCTGGGTCGGCCGCGACTTGCTTGGGCGCTTCGAGACGATCTTGGTGTGCGCCCGCAGCGTATCGCCATGAAACACCGGCTTGGGAAACTTCACATCCGTCATGCCCAAATTGCCGACCGTGGTACCGAGCGTCGTATCATAGACGCTCATGCCGATCATGATGCCGAGCGTATAGAGGCTGTTGAACAGCCGCTGGCCATATTCGGTCTTCTCGGCGAAATGGGCATCGAGATGCAGCGGCTGCGGGTTCATGGTCAACAGACTGAACATCGTATTGTCCATCTCGGTCACGGTCCGGCTGAATTCATGATGGAATTCCTGCCCGACCTCAAACTCCTCGAAATATAGTCCAGCCATCAGCGTCCCCGATAGTTTGGCGTTCGCTTCTCGATGAACGCGTTCAACCCTTCCTGACAATCTTCCGTCGTCGCGACAAGCGAAAAACTCTCGGCCGCGTTCTCGATCGCGCGGCGGTAGTCCGCATCCACCGCACGCATGAAGGCATCGCGGCCGATCTTCATCACGATCGGCGACTTGGCGGCGAGCTTTCGGGCGACCTCGCGGGCGCGATCGAGCGCGGTCCCCTTCGGCACGACTTCGCTCAAAAGGCCCATGCGGAACGCGGTTGCCGCATCAAAGGGCTCGCCGAGAAACAGTGGCCCGAACGCCTGGTGCTTTCCGACCAGCCGCGGCAAATGCACGAAGTGCAGCGCCGGTATCAGCCCGACATCGATCTCCGGATAGCCGAAGGTCGAAGCGTCGCCGGCAATGATCATGTCACAGGATATGGCAATGGTCATGCCGCCGGCCCGCGCGGCACCATCGATAGCCGCAATCGTCGGCTTGCCCATCCGGTACTGGATGTCGTTGAGGGCGAAGTAGAGGCGCTCGAGAAAGCCCTTGGTCTCGATCGCCGGCTTGCCGCGCACGATGTCGAGATCGAGTCCGGCACAAAATACCTTGTGAGCACTGCCGATGATCACGGCGCGCACGGCTGCATCGTCCTTGGCTGTCTGCAATGCGGCCAGCAGCGCATCGATCAGGGACAGGCTCAGCGCGTTGACCGGCGGGCGATCCAGCACGATCTCGGCAATACCGTCGGCAACCGAGTAGCGGACGAGTTTGCTCATGATGCACCACCTCCATTTGGCCGCCACTGGCGCACCGCACCGGCTCCGATCAACTCATCGATGGCCGCACTGTCGAAGCCAGCCTCTGTCAGGACCTCGACGCTGTCCTGACCGATATCCGGCGCGGGACACAAATCGTCCTCTGAACGACTTGCGATCCCCGGCGTTCGCGGCGTGTAGACCGGGCCGACGCCGGGCGTGTCCTGGCAGACCGCGGCTTTGGTCGCCTCGACGTGAGCATTCCTCAACCATTCGCCGGGATTGTGGATGCGTTCCGCGATGATATCGGCCGCATGCAGGCGCGTCAGCCACGCCTCGGCCGTTTGGGTCAAGAAGACCTCCCGTAGCTGCGGGATCAGCGCGTCGGCTGAATCGGCACGCCTGGCGAAATCGGCAAAGCGCGGATCGGTGGCGAGGTCGTCGCGTCCGATCGCTGTGCATAGGCGTTTGTACTGCGCTTCGTTCACCAGCGTCACCATCATCCAGCCGTCCTTGGCCTGGTAGGTGCCTGCGGGAACGTTGAGCGCGCGCGGTGCGCCACCCTCCAGAATGAACTCAGCAACCTTGTGGCCCAGCAGCGCCGCCGTCGACTGGCAGAGATTAACGTCGATCCAGCGCCCCGTACCCACGATCGCCCGCGCGAACAGCGTGGTGGCGATGGCCTGGAAGGCATAGACGCCGGTGACGATGTCGGAGATCGTCGTGCCGACCCGATGCGGCACCCCGTCCGTGCCGGCATTGACCGAGACGAGACCCGAAAAGGCCTGCGCCACGGAATCCGACCCGGGACGTTTCGCGTAAGGCCCGGTTTGCCCGAAGCCGCTGACCGAGAGATAGACCAGGCCAGGATTGTCGCGTGACAGCGATTCATAACCAAGCCCGAGCCGTGCGGCCACGCCGGGCCGGAAGCCTTCGATCAGGACGTCGGCGTCCTTTGCCAGCTTCTGGGCAATCGTGATCCCATCCTTGTGCTTCAGATCGAGGCACAGGCTGCGCTTGCCGCGGTTATAGACCGCCGACAGCGTGGTGTGGTTGCCATAGGTCGTCCCGAGATAGCGCGACCAGTCGCCCTCAGGCGGCTCGACCTTGATGACATCGGCGCCATAGACGCCGAGCAGCATCGCGCAATAGGGCGACGCAATGCCCTGTCCGAAATCGAGCACGCGAAGGCCGCGATAGGGCGCCTCGTGTGTCGGCGCCAGCCTGCTTTCAACCGCCATTCATCCTCCCCATGGGGGCCGAAGGCTACAGCGCCAGATAGCGCCGCCGAATGTTGTCGTTGGCCTTCAGCTCTTCGATGGGAGATGTGTAGACGATTTGGCCCTTGTCGATAACCGTCGCGTGGCTCGCAAGGCCAAGGCAAAAATGCATGTTTTGCTCGGCGATCAACACCGTGGCGCCGGTCGCGCGAAGCTGCCGCAACAGTTCGCCTATTCGTTGCACGATGATCGGTGCCAGCCCCTCGCTCGGCTCGTCCAGGAGCAGCAGCGCCGGATTGCCCATCAGCGTCCGCGCAATCGCCAGCATCTGCTGTTCGCCGCCGGACAGCCGTCCCGCGATCCGATAGCGCAGCGGCTCGAGCGATGGGAACACGTCATAGATGCGCCGGATCGACCATTCGTCCTCGCCATTCGGCCCCTTCTTCTGGCCGATGACGAGATTGTCTTCCACGGTGTGCTCCGGGAAGATCTGGCGGTCCTCCGGGACAAAGCCGAGCCCGGCACGGGCGATGCGATGCGGCCTCATCCCGGAGACGGTCCTGCCGTTCAGCGTCACCTTGCCGCGACGCGCCGGCGCGAGTCCCATGATCGCCTTCATAGTGGTGGACTTGCCGGCCCCGTTGCGGCCAAGCAGCGCCATGGTCTCGCCCTGCCGCACCGAGAGGCCGACGCCGAACAAGATCTGGCTGGTGCCATAGTAGACGTCGAGGTCCTCGACCTGCACGACTGGCAAAGCGCTCATGTCACGGCCTCGGCATGTTCCTCGGTGCCCAGATAGGCTTCGATCACCGCCTCGTTGCGCCTGATGGCATCAGGTGTGCCAGTCGCAAGGATGCGGCCGTAGCAGAGCACGACGATCCTGGGCGCGATCTTGAACACGATGTCCATGTCGTGCTCGATAAAGACGACCGTGATCTTCTGCGCCTCCCAGAGCTCCCGGACCTTGTCGATCATCCGCCAGCGCTCTTCAGTGCCCATGCCGGCGGTCGGCTCATCCAGCAGCAGCACCTTTGGATCGAGCACCAGCGCCAGCGCGATATCCAGCAGTTTCTGGTCGCCATGCGACAGTGTCGCGGCGGTGCGGTGGCGCTTGTTGGCAAGGCCGAGCAATTCCATCGCGTGCTCGGCACGATCCCGAGTTTCGGCAAGCGGGAAGCGCCGGTGCAGCACGGTCGAGCGACGCTGATCCGCGCAGACGGCGGCGAGCATGGTCTCCTGCACTGTCAGCGACGGGAAGATGCTGGCAACCTGGAACGCCCGCCCGATACCGTGCCGCACGATGTCGGGCGGCGACTTGCCGGCGAGATCGACACCATCGAGCAGGACCTCGCCGGAGTCCGGCCTGAGCGCGCCTGTGATCAGGTTGAAGAACGTGCTCTTGCCGGCACCATTCGGACCGATCACGGCCGTCAGCGAGCCATCGGCAAAATCCAGCGAAACGTTGTCCGTCGCTTTCACGCCGCCGAACGACTTTGAGAGGCCGCGAATATCCAGCATGGCTAGCCGCGCTCCCCTGGCCCGTCGCGCCGCTGCGTATACCACTCAAGCACATAGTCCATCAGCCCCTTGCGCAGACCGATGGCGAAGAACAGGATCACGGCGCCGAGCACGATGCCATGATATTCCGTGTAGCGGGTGACGGTATCGTTGAGGATCAGCAGCAGCACCGTGCCGACCATCGGCCCCAGGAACGTGGTGACGCCGCCGAGCATGTTGATGAAGATGCCCTCGCCCGAAATCGTCCAGTAGGCGAATTCGGGATAGGCGCCCGAGACGAACAGCGCCATGACCATGCCGCCGGTCGAGGCAAACAGCGCCGCCAGCACGAAGATCGTCAGCTTGGCGCGCCAGACATCGATGCCGATGAAGCTCGCCCGTCGGGCGTTGTCGCGGATCACGCGCAGCGTATAGCCGAACGGCGATTGCGCGATCTGGCGCATCAAGAGCAGGCCGAGCACCAGCAGCGCGCAGCTTGTGATGTAAAGATGCACATGATTGGCAAGATCGATGCCGAAGAACACCGGGCGCGGGATGCCGCCGCGCAAGCCCTGATCGCCGCCGGTCAGCGACGCCCAGGTCAGGATCGTCGAGTGGATCAGCATCTGGAATGCCAGCGTGACGAACGCGAAATAGATCTCCTTCAGCCGGACGCAGATCGCCCCGATGATTGCAGCGAAGACAGCGGTGATCGCGAGCGTCGCCACAAAGGCCACCGGTATCGGCACGGCGGTGCGCTGCATCAGCAGGCCGAAGCCATAGGCGCCGAGCCCGAAGAACATGCCGTGCCCGAACGAGATCATGCCGGTGTAGCCGACAAGCAGATTGAGCGAAGTCGCGAACAGGCCGAAAGCCGAGCAGCGGATCACGAAATCGAGCAGCGCCTTGCTGCCGAAGAAGAACGGCAGTGCTGCCAGTACAGCAAAAGCGACCAGTGCGATCAGAATGTCGCGATAACGCGAGCGAAACGAGCGCGTTTCGATGCTTGGCGCACCCAAGGTTTCCGACGCGCGACCAGCCTGCAGCTCGGTCATGCGACCTCCTTGCCGAACAGGCCGGTCGGCCGCGACACCAGGACGATCACCATGAACAGGTACATCAAGCCTTCGGTGAACAGGGGAAAGCCGAGCGAGCCGAACGAGCGGATCAGGCCGATGAGCAATGCCCCGATCAGCGCGCCCAGGATCGAGCCCATGCCGCCGATCACAGTAACGATGAAGGATTCGATCAGCACCGAAAAGCCCATCCCCGGCGTCAGCGAACGCACCGGCGCCGCCAGCGCCCCGGCAAGCCCGGCGAGCATGCCACCGAGCGCGAACACGCCGCCATAGAGCAGGCCGGTATTGATGCCGAGTGCGGACACCATGCCCGGATTGTGGGCGGCCGCGCGGATCACCTTGCCGATCCGGGTGCGGGCAAGCCCAAGGCCGAGCACCAAGGCGGCGGCCAGCGCGACCCCGATCAGCAGCAGGTAATAGGGCGGCACGACGCCACCTGCGATGAACAGCGGCGGCACCTGGAAAGCCGCCGGCATACCCATCGACTTGAATTCAGGCCCCCACACCATGCGTACGACATCGTCGAAGATCAGCACGAAGGCGTAGCAGACCAGCAATTGCATCAGCACGTCGGCGCCATAGACGCGGCTCATGAACACGCGCTCGAAGATCAGGCCGAGGATCGCCGTGCCCGCCGCGCCGCAAAACATCGCCAGCGCAAAGCTGTCAGAGAATTGGTAGGCCGTCATCGCGAAATAGGCGCCGAACATATAGAAGGCGCCGTGACTGAAATTGACGACCTTGAGCACGCCGAAGATCAGCGTCAGCCCGACGGCGACGAGAAACAGCAGCATACCGATGATGAGGCCGCTGGTGGTTTGCGTCACCAGACAGGCCGGACTGGCAAGGCAGCCAGCGAGCGCGTCTATATCCAATGCAGCATTTCCATCCCAGCGCGCGAGACCGCCGGCGCGCAAACTTAAGCGGTGCATGAGTGGAAGCGGCCCGCCCGCCTCCACTCACAGATCGGTCAGGTGTAACCCTTGCTCTTCTTCCACTCGGCTTCGAGCTCGAAGATGGTCTTCCAATCGCCAGCCTTCACTTCCGGCACATAGGGTTCCTGCGGGATCGTGGTGCCCCAGCCGATGGCGTAGCCAACCAGGGTGTTGTCCTCCGCGCGCATCGTCACGGTGCCGTCGGCGCCGAACGGGCATTTGATCGTCAGCCCGCGCAACGCTTCCGCGACCTTCTTGCCGTCGGTCGAGTTGGCCGTCTTCACGGCTTCAGTGAGCAGCATCACCGCGGTCGCGTTCTGCCACGACCAGTTGGTGGGATACTCGTTGTACTTCGCCCGGTAGGCGTCGCCCCATGCGGCGTTCTCCGGCGTCTTCGGGAACGTCTTGATGTAGCGGTTGCCGGAGTGAATGCCCTTCGGCAGATTCTTCACCACCGTGAGCGCGGTGTAGTCCGCCATGTTGACGGCGAAGACTTCCATCTGCGTAAACAGCGCGTAGATGTTGGCCTGGTCGATATAGGACGTCAGATCGCCGCCCCACAGGCAGGTATACAGCGCCTGCGGCTTGGCCTGCAGGATCTTCGTCACCACTTCGGTGTAGTCAGGCTGGAACAGCTTTGGCCAGGACTCGCTGATGATCTCGACATCGGGCGCAAAGCGCTTGAGATAGAGCGCGAATTCGCCTGTCGTATCGCGGCCATAGGCATAATCCGGCGAGCAGGTCGCCCATTTCTTCAAGCCCTTGGCCTTCGCGATCGCAGCCGCATAGCTGCCGCCGACGATGGAATCGTGAATGCCCTGCCGGACGCAGCGGAACGCGTTGGGAATGTGCTGCTTCGGATCGGCCGTCAGCGACGAGGCTTCCGAGCAGGTATGGATGCAGAGCACGCCGAGGTCGCGCGCCACTTCGTGCACTGCGAACGATCCGGACGAGGCCTCGCCGTCGAACAGCATCTCGCAGCCGTCGGTGTTGACGAGTTCGCGCGCGACGCGGGCTGCTTCCTGCGGCTGGCCCTTGGAGTCGCGGATCACCATCTCGATCTGCCGGCCGGCCAGGCCGCCCGCGGCGTTGACCTTCTCGACCTCCAGCAGCACGGCGTTGCGCGAGGAGGTGCCGAGCTGCGCAACGCGGCCCGACAGAATCGTCGGCATGCCGATCTTGATGGTCTTGGCCTGCGCGCGCGCCACCCATGGCGCAGCTGATATCACCGCACCGGCGCCCATCAGCGCCAGAGTCGCACGGCGGCTGATGCCCGGTTGACGGGTTCTCTTCATTCTCCCCTCCCAGTCGGGTTGTCGTTCCCTATTCCCTTGCCGGAGATCATCTCGTCTCCGTGGACACAAGGATTTCAGAGCAAGGGGGGTGACGTCAAGCCAAAGATGAATTACGAGTCATAGTTCATCCGGGAAGGAAACGAGGCCGAAACGGTCCTTTGAGCGGCAGATGATCAACCTATCGAGCTTCATCGCCTTTCATGCCAAGCGGACGCCTGATCGGTGTGCGCTGAAATATCGCGACGTTGACATTTCCTACGGCAAATTCGACGAGCGCATCCGCCGGGTGGCCGGCTGGCTCGCCTCCCGCAGCATCGCTCCCGGTGACGTCGTCGCGGTTCTGATGAAGAACAGCGCTGCCTTTCTCGAACTGGTGTTTGCGATCAGCCACATCGGCGCGGTGTTCCTGCCGATCAATTATCGCCTCTCCGTCGATGAGGTCGGCTACATCGTCGACAATTCCGGCGCGCGCATCCTGATCGCGGACGAAGAACTCGACGCGATCACGGCGGTTCATGCGCCGATCGTGCTGCTCGATGAGGCCGCGCAATCGACCGCAACGCGGCTCGCAGGCGATATCGCGCCCGCGCCGATGCATGTCCGCCGACCGCAGGACCTGATGCGGCTGATGTACACGTCAGGCACCACCGACCGCCCCAAGGGCGTGATGCTCAGTTACGAGAACATGTACTGGAAGTCGGCCGACCAGTCGCTGGTGCTCGGCCTCAATGCGGATACCCGCCTCCTTGTCGTCGGCCCGCTCTACCACGTCGGCGCGCTCGATCTGCCTGGAATCGCGGTGCTCTGGCACGGCGGAATGCTCTCGGTCCATCGTGAGTTCAGGCCCGAACAGGCACTCGCTGCGATCGAAGCGGAGAAGCTGAACGCGGCGTGGTTTGCCCCTGTGATGACCACCGCGATCCTCACCTGCCCCACTCGCGACCGCTACGATGTTTCCAGTCTGCAATGGGCGATCGGCGGCGGCGAGAAAACGCCGGAGGTGCGCATCCGCGCCTTCTCCGACTACTTCAGGAATGCCCGCTACATCGACGCCTATGGTCTGACCGAGAGCGTCGGCGGTGACACTTTCATGGAGCCGGGCCGCGAGATCGATAAGATCGGCTCGACCGGCCGTGCCATCGCCCATGTCGAAATTGAGATCCGTGACGATCGAGGCGATCGGCTTCCGCCCGGCGAGAACGGCGAGATCTGCCTGCGCGGACCGAAGATCACGAAAGGATACTGGCGGGACCCGGAGAAGACCGCCGCCGCCTTCTTCGGCGACTGGTTCCGCACCGGCGATGTCGGCTATCTCGACGAGGAGGGCTTCCTTTATCTCACCGACCGCAAGAAGGATTTGATCATTTCCGGCGGCGAGAACATCGCCTCCTCCGAGGTGGAGCGCGTCATCTATGAGATGCCCGAGGTTCGCGAGGTCGCCGTCATCGGCCTGCGCGATGAGCGCTGGGGCGAGAAGCCGGTCGCGATCGTCGTGCTGGCGGAAGGAGCTGCGCTGGATCTTCCCGCCCTCACCGACCACTGCCGCGCGCGGCTCGCCGGCTTCAAGGTGCCGAAACAACTGATCATCCGCGACAGCCTGCCGCGCAATCCTTCCGGCAAGGTACTCAAGCGTGTGCTGCGCGCCGAACTGGAGACCGCTACATGACCCAAGCACCGCACGCTGCGCCCATCAAGATCACCAAGCTGAACCGGGTCGAGCGCAACGCCTGGACCAAGCAAAAGATCTTCGACGCGGCGACCAAGGTGGTCGGCAAATATGGCTACGCCGAAGCCTCCGTTGCCCGCATCACCGAAGAAGCCGGCGTCGCGCAAGGCACCTTCTACAATCATTTCGAGAGCCGCCAGGAACTGCTCGAGCAGCTACTGCCGAAGATCGGACTGGACATGGTGCGCTTCATCTATGCGCGTACCGGCACTGAGCAGACGGCGCGGGAGGAGATCGAGCGCTTCAGTGCCTTCTTCGATTTCATCCTCGAAGTGCCGGAATTCCTGCGCATCCTCAACGAAGCCGAGTTCTTTGCGCCGATCGGCTACCAGAAACATTTCGACAATATCTCAACCGCCTATGTACGCATCCTCGGCCGCGCGCGCCAAGCCGGAGAGATCATCGATTTCAGCGACGAGGAATTCGAGGCGATCGTGCAGATGCTGATGGGCGCGCGCGGCTATCTCAGCCGCCGCTATTCCTACGCCGGCGGCAAGGTCACTGCCCCGCCTGATCATGTGATTTCCGCCTATCGGAAGCTCGTCACCCGAGGGCTGTTCAACAGAGCAAGTGAGGATGACGGTCATGAGCGCTGACGGCCTCGTTCTCGTCACCGGCGGCAGCCGCGGCATCGGCGCCGCCACCGCCACGCTGCTTGCCGACCAGGGCCAGCGCGTCGTCATCGTCGACATCGCGCCGGAACCGCTGGTGGGGACGGATGCGATCCTCTGGCCGGCCCCCTTCGATGTTGCGAGCGAAGCGACGGTCACAGCCGGCGTTGCCGACATCGAGGCCGCGCACGGTCCGATCACCGGCCTCGTCAATGCCGCCGGCGTGTTCGGCAAGATGCATCGGATCGAGCGCGTGCGGATGGAGCAATGGGACCGCGAGGTCAATATCGACCTGCGCGGCACCTTTATGGTCGCCCGCAGCGTCGGCGTACGGATGGCCGCGCGGCGAAATGGCGCGATCGTCAATGTCGCCTCCGTCGCCGGCATGACCTCCGGTCCGATTCACGCCTATACCGCGGCGAAGGCCGGCGTCATCCAGATCACGCAGACGCTTGCAGCCGAGTGGGGCCGGGCCGGCGTGCGCGTCAACGCCGTGTCGCCGGGCTTTACCCGCACGGCGATGCTGGAAGCCGGTATCGCCTCGGGCGCGCTCGACAAGGAACTGCTGTCGCGGCCATCAGCCATGAACCGGCTAGTCGAGCCGTTCGAAGTGGCGGAGGCGATCGCCTGGCTGCTTTCACCAAGGAGCAGCGGCGTCACCGGCATCAACCTGCCGATCGATGCCGGCTTTATCGCCGGCAGCACGTGGGCCGCCTATGGCGGGCTGCCGGAAGCGCCGGAAGCATGAGGACAAGAGCATGAACATCGAAATGCCGCGCAAGAAACTCGACCTGGCTTCCGCCATCGCTGAAGGCGACATCCGCGTGCTGCTGATGGTGCTGGTGCACATGACCGGCGACGAGCGCTGGCTGGAACCGCCGTACAAGCCCAAGCGCGACGTGCGCCTGATCCCCGATCCGGATGCCGGCGTGCCGAAGGAAATCCAGGACGAGGTCCGCGCCGCAGTCCTGAAGCTCTATGAGCACGGCGAGCCGAAACCTGTCATCACCGATCCCGGCAACGAGTTGATGCTGAAGATGATGAGTGCGACGCTCGGCGAGAACGTCGCACCGGAATATGCACCGCTGATGCGTGAGGAAATGGGCTTCATCCCGCGTGACGCGCGCTGGGCCAAACGTCCATCGAACGAGAAGCTCGCGGAGCAGCACGTCCTGATCGTCGGCGCCGGCGTATGTGCGATTGCGCTCGGCGTCGCGCTGGACCGGCTCGGCATCCCCTACACCATCGTCGAGAAAGAGGACGAGATCGGCGGCACCTGGTACGTCAACCGCTATCCCGGTTGCGGCGTCGATACGCCGAACCACTCCTACTCCTTCTCTTTCGGCGAACGAAACCAGTGGACGCGCTATTTCGCGCCGCGCCAGGAACTGCTCGACTATCTCTTGAAAGTGGTGCGCGAACACGGCATCCGACGCCATGTTCGTCTCAACACCGAGCTGATTGCGTCCCGCTGGGACGAGAACAAGCGGCGCTGGATTTCGACTCTCAAGACCGAGACCGGCGAAGAGACCTTCGAGTCGACGGCTCTGGTCAGCGCCATCGGCCAGCTCAACGACCCAGCCCCGGCTCGCTTCAAGGGCGAGGAAAACTTCCAGGGCCTCGCCGTGCATTCGGCGCTCTGGTCCGACGATATCAATCTCGACGGCAAGCGCGTCGCTGTGATCGGTACCGGGGCCACGGCGATGCAACTCGTGCCCGCGATCGCCGACCGCGTATCGTCGGTCACGGTCTATCAGCGCACCGCGCAATGGGCGCGGCCGGTCAAGGGCTACTCCGACCCCATCACCGAAGGCGCGCGATGGCTGCTCGCGTACCTGCCCTTCTATGTGCAGTGGTACCGCTTCAACATGTTCTGGCGCTATGGCGACGGCCTGCTGCCGTTCCTGCGCAAGGATCCGAACTGGCCGCATCCGGCACGCGCCGTCAACAAGGGCAACGACCGGCATCGGCAGGAGCTGACGGATTTCATCCTGTCCGAGCTCAAGGATCGCCCCGACCTGATCGAAAAATGCGTGCCGACCTATCCGCCTTATGGCAAGCGCATCCTGCTCGACAACAACTGGTTCAAGACGCTGACCAAACCGAACGTCGAGCTGGTCACCGACCCAGTCGGTCATTTTACGCGCGAGGGCATCGTCACGGCGGATGGCAAGCAGCGCGCGCACGATATCATCGTCGTCTCCACCGGCTTCAGGGTTTCGGAGATGGCGGCGCGGCTCAACATCACTGGGCGCGGCGGCAACAATCTCAGGAACGTATGGGCCAACGACAACCCGACAGCCTATCTCGGTTTGACCGTGCCAAACTTCCCAAACCTGTTCTTGATGCTTGGCCCCAACTCAGGACCTGCGCATGGCGGCAGCGTGATTTTCCAGTCGGAATGCCAGAGCCGCTACATCTCGGCTTGCCTGGTCGAGATGATCGAGAAAGGCATCGCCGCCATCGATGTCAGTCAGGAAGCGCATGATCAATATGTCCGCAAGGTCGATGCCGAACACGAGCAGTTGATCTGGACCCATCCGGGCATGACGACCTATTATCGCAACAGCCGGGGCCGCGTATTTTCGGCCATGCCCTGGCGCTTCGTCGACTATTGGGCGATGACCCATGATCCCGATCTGAGCCAGTATCGACAAACGAAACGTGCAGACGCCTGAGCGCCACCACGATCAGGGAGGGCCAAGCATGGAAAGGCCGCGCGTACGCATCTACACCGACTACAAGAGCCCTTACGCCTTCGTGGCCAACAAGCGCCTGTTCGAGCTCGAAGAACAGCATGGCGTCGAGCTGGAGTGGCTGCCCTATACGCTGCGGATCCCGGAATTCATGGGGACGGTGGAAGAGCGCACCCCGCATTTCTGGCGCAAGGTGCGTTACGCCTACATGGACGCCCGGCGTTTCGCCAACGCGCAAGGCCTGACGATGAAGGGACCGCGGCGGATCTACGACGCGTTCTATTCCAGCGCCGGCATGCTATTCGCCCAGCGCCATGGGCTGTTCCGGCCGTATCACGACACGGTCTTTCGCCGGTTTTGGAACCATGATCTGGAGATCGACGAACTATCTGATATCGCTGGCGTGATCGCCTCGATCGGTGGCCGGGCGAAGGATTTCGAGGAATATGTTCATGGGCCCGCGCGAGCAGAGCACGATCGGATCATCGAGGAAGCGGAGGCACTTGGTGTGTTCGGCGTCCCGACCATGGTGTTCAATGGTGAGCTGTTCTGGGGCGGCGATCGCATCGACATGCTGATCGAGCGCATCAAGGAGCCGGCCTCCATCGCAACAGCGCTTGGCAGCCGACATAGGAAATGATCCTGCGCTTCATGGTTCCCTCGCCTCGGGGAACCGCGACTTCACTTGACAGTCTCCAATATCTGCCGCAGCATTTTGTTGATGCACCTGTCGGGGTGCTGGAGCTTGGCTCCCGGCCTTGCAGGGATTGCCGACCGATCATGTGGTCGGGCGGCAAGCAGAGGATACGGACAGATGTCCGTCGGGCCACTCTTGGAGAGGAGCATGACGCCACCGGGACAGTCCTGTGACCTTGCTCAGCGGCAAGGTCTCGGCGCAGTTGAGGTGAACAGCAGCTGCTAGCCGCGTTGCGCCGTCGACAATCTGAACATATCCACCGGATGGAAGCGCAAAGGCCACGCGCTTTACGATCCAGAGTTATCCTGGTGTCTACCAGAATCCTTCGCTAAAACGAAGATGCAGGGCCCCGCGATGCTCCAATGCACCGGGGCCCATTAATTTGCAGCCAAATGCACCCAGCAACCGGTGCGCTCGAGTAACGGCTGCAAAACGTCGCGGTCGGTCATGACTCCCTCTATTCCTCGCGCAACGGCCGGAAAAACTCGCGCACCTCCCGCACGTACAACTCGGGCTGCTCGAAGGCGGCGAAGTGACCGCCCTTTGGCATCTCGCTCCAATGGCGGATATTGGTGTAGCTCGCCTCCATCCACTTTCGAACCGGCGTGACGATCTCCTTGGGAAAGACGGCGACGCCGGTCGGCACGGTGACCTTGTGCACGGTTCGCCGTTTCGATCCGAAGCTTTCCCAATAGAGCCGCGCCGAGGAAGCCGCTGTGGCGGGCACCCAATACAGCATGACATTGTCGAGCAGTTCGTCGCGGGACAGGATGTTCTCGGGATGCCCGTCGCAGTCGGTCCAGGCCCAGAATTTCTCGAGGATCCACGCGGCCTGACCGCTCGGTGAATCCGTGAGCCCATAGCCGAGCGTTTGCGGCCGGGTCGACTGCTGCTTGGAATAGCCGGAATCCCAGTCAGCGTAATATTTGATACCGCTCAGCGCCCGCGTCTCTTCCGGCGTCGGCTGTCCCTCGACATTGGGCCGCGTCGCCATCGCGAGCGTGATATGAATGCCCGCGCAATGCGCAGCGTCTTGCGCGCCCAGCGCGGTCGTGACGGCCGAGCCCCAATCACCGCCTTGCGCGCCGTATCGCGCATAGCCAAGGCGCTCCATCAGCGCGGCCCAGGCCGAGGCAATGCGATCGACGCCCCAGCCGGTTGTGCGCGGCTTGGCGGAGAAGCCGAAGCCCGGCAATGACGGACAGATCACGTGAAACGCGTCGGCCGCACGGCCACCGTGGGCGGTCGGATCGGTGAGCGGTTCGATCACCTTGTGGAATTCAACGACCGATCCCGGCCAGCCATGGGTGATGATCAGCGGCAACGCGTTCGCATGCGGCGAGCGGACGTGCAGGAAATGGATGCCGAGCCCGTCGATCTCTGTCGTGAACTGCGCAAAGCGATTGAGGCGCGCTTCGCGGCTGCGCCAGTCATATTCGTCGGCCCAGTAGCGGCAGACCTCCTGGATCCAGTTCAGCGGAGCGCCCTGGCTCCAGTCTTCGACCAGCTCGGCCTCGGGCCACCGCGTCCGGCGCAATCTTGATTTGAGATCCTCGAGCACATCGTCACCGACCGATATCCGATAGGGTTGTATCGCTGTGCTCATGGCCTGCTCCTCCAAACGACACGCTCAATATCGGAGGAAAAGCAGGCTATACGCAAGTCGCACGGACAGGCAGCGGCCCTCCCCTCGGCGATTGCGCTTCGGGATCCGGGCAGGCGATCTCGACGCGGCATCCCGCGCCGGGATGAATGGTCAGCCGGAAGCCGTGCAGCTTGACGATCGCAGCCACCAGATTGAGGCCGAGGCCGACGCCAGGCGTGTTGCGCATCTTGTCGGACCGATAGAACCGTCGCAGCACCGCGTCGCGCTCCTCTGCCGTGATCCCGCTGCCGGTATCGACAATGCGGATCACGGTTTCATTGGCGTTGCGCAACAGTTCGATGTCGACCTTGCCGCCTTCCGGCGTGAACTTGATGGCGTTGTCGACGAGATTGGTGACGGCCTCGATCAACAGGTCCCGGTCGCCGCGTACGTTGAGCTCGTGCTCGGCGTGGACAGTCAGCGCGATATTCTTGTTCTCCGCGATCGGCTCGTAGATGTCGCAGACCTCCCGCAACATCTCATGCAGCGGCACGATGCCGAAGCCGGCCGACCGCCGGCTGTTCTCGATCTCGGCAAGCCGCAACAGTGCGGTGATGATCGTCAGCGACTGATCGATCCCTGCGATCGCCTTGTCCGCGACCGTCTGAAGCTGCTCCAGCGACGTTGCATGGGTGCGGCCGCGCTCGAGCGTCAGTCTTGCGCGCGTCAGCGGCGTCCTGAGATCGTGGGCGATATCGTTGCCGACGCCGGCCAGCGCGTTGATCATCGTTTCCATCTCGTCGAGCATGCCGTTGACGATGACCGCGAGCTTCGAGAACGGCTCGCTGCCCTCGCTATATGGCAGCCGTTCACGCAGATCGCCCGCGATAATGCGCTGAACGCGCTGGTTGACCTCCTCGACCTGCCGCTGCGCCCGCACGCTCAGCCAGGCACCGGCCAGAAGACAGATGATGAATGCCGGCAACAATCCGAACGCGAGCGCTTCGCCGACGACATGGGAGATTTCCTTGGTCTCATCGACATTGCGTGCAATCACCAGGACGTTGCCGTTTGGCATGCGCTTTGCGATGGCGCGAACTGAGTGATCGTGATTCGGCGGGTCCACCTTCGCCGCCGTGACGCTCTGCGCCGGGGCGTCGATCTTGAGACCGGCCGGAAGACGCTCCATGTTGCCGGCCAACCTCCGCCCGTCCGATCCAAACACCCCTGCAAACTGAACGCCGCGCGAATCCTGCCGCAGATGATCTTCGATCGCGTTGAGCTGGCGCTCCATCGGCAGCGTCGCCATGAAGGCGATCTGACGGCTGAGCATGCGGTCGGTCCGCTCGATCAGATAATTGTCGATCTTCACATAGATGAAACCGAACAGCGCGATCATGAAAACGGCAAGGACGCCGGCCACCGCAAGTGCCCAGCGAAAGCTGTTCGACCGAATGAATTGCCACTGGCCCATCGCGTTCGGATGTCTCTGCATGACGTCAACGGCCATCGATCGGAGCCCGCGCAATATCTCAGGAGGCCGCACGAAGAATGAAGCCGGCACCTCGGACATTCTGGATCATCGGAGTCTCGTCCGGCCCGTCCACCTTGTGGCGCAAGCGGCCCATATGCACGTCGACCAGGTTTGTCGCCGGGACGAATTTGTAGTTCCAGACTTCTTCAAGCAGCATGGCGCGCGTCAGCAACTGGTCGCTGCGCCGCATCATGTATTCGAGCAGGCGAAATTCGCGCGGCAACAGATCGATCACCCGCTCGCCGCGCTTGGCGCTACGCTCGATCAGGTCGAGTTCGAGCTGCCCCACGCGCAGCAAGGTCTCGCGCGATTCCATCGGCCGGCGCAGCAGCGCCTCTATCCGCGCGATCAGTTCCACGACTGCGAAAGGCTTGGTGAGATAATCATCGCCGCCCATGCGCAGGCCCCGCACCCGGTCATCCACCGCGCCGAGCGCACTTAGCACCAGCACCGGCGTGCGAACCTGCTCCTTCCGCAAGGTCTCGATCACGCTGAGCCCATCCATTCCGGGCAACAGGCGGTCGACAATCATGGCGTCAGGCCTCAGGTTGCGCGCCTTGTCGAGGCCTTCTCGACCATTGGCCGACCATTCGACCTCGAACCCGCGTTCGGCGAGTTCGGCCGTGATCTCCTCGGCGGTCTCGCCGTCATCTTCGATCAAGAGCACTTTCGTCATCAATCCGTTCTCGACAACCACCATGCCGGAGGCCCAACTGCCAACCGGGCCGCCAGGAACCGGGCGACGCCGCCAGCCCACTTCAAGTCAGGGAGTGCGCCCACTCAGCGGCCGCCTGGTCACCGCCCTGGAGGGCAAGCGCGGTGGGGCCGCTCTTCAACCAACATAGGCTTGGCGGCGGAACCACGCCATTAAATTGCATTTTAGGGAGGGATTTTGCTGCCGATCCGGGCGGACCGGGTGGAGCGATATCAGGAAACAGCCTGGGTCCTGAGAGTCACGCGGTTGCCGTCGGCCAGGTCGACCGACGGATTGAGGATCACTCTGTCGCCCGCCTTGACACCGCTGTTGATCTCCACTTGCTGGCCGAGGTCACGCACGACATTGACCTTGTGCAGGTGCACCACCCCGTTCTCGACCACGGCGACCTGCAGGCCGCCTTGATTGAAGATGATCGCATCCGCAGACACTTTGAAGCTCGGCGTCTTGCGCGGGATGCGCAGTTCAATCGTGCAGTAGATGCCGGGCGTAAGGGCACCGTCCGGGTTCGGGATATCGATCTCGGTCAACAGCGTTCGCGAACCCGGTTGCAGCGCATCGGCGATCCGCGTCACCTTGCCGGGGAAGGTGCGGTCGGGCAGTTCCGGAACGTGCACGATGGCATCGATCCCCGCACGCACTCCGAACGCCGCATCCTGCGGAACAAACACCTGGGTACGGATGACATTGCTCTGCATGATCGTGAACATGAACGTGCCGCTGGTCGCATCCGCCTGCAGCAGGCTGCCGACATCGACATTGCGCTGGGTGATCACCCCGTCAAACGGGGCAACGACGTGCTGGTAGATCTTCTGCTGATGCAACACTTGCACCTGCGCTTCCTCAGCGACCACATTGGCCTGCGCGACCGAGACCGCGGCCTCCTGCGCCTTCAACGTCTGGGAGTCGATCGTTCCCTGCTGCGCGGTGAGCCAGCCCTTCTCCACCAGCGGCTTATCGCGGTCCCACGTCACCTTGGCCAGTTCCCTGTTGGCCTGCGCCTGCTGCAGCGCCGACCTGAGCTGCCCGAGCGTCGCCTCGGCCTGCGCGATTTGATGGTCGAGTTCCGGCGCAACGATCTCCGCCAGCAATTGCCCTTCCTTGACATGATCACCGATATCAACCTCGCGCTTGGCGATATAGCCGCTGGCGCGCGCGAAGATGTTGGCCGAGGCAAAAGCCGAGGTGGTTGCCGGCAGGTTCACGACGTCGATCCCGTCGCTGGGCTCGACGGTCGCCACACGAACGCCCGGGACGAGATCGCGACGTTGCTCGGCGGTGGCCATAGTCTGGCGGTACTGTGCGTAGTGGCTCCAGGCTCCGGACGCCAGCGCGGCCGCCCCGATCAGCCCCAGGGCCACGCCCGCAGTCCGGCCAATCCAGCGCCTCGAACGGCCATGCCGCACCGGCGCCGGATCGCGCTCACGATCCACTTCGGGCGTCGGCTCAACCTTCAAAGGCCGATTGAAATTCATTCCAGCACCTCGTCGAAAACGCCATGATGTTTCTTGCCGTCGTTACCCTTGCGCAGCATGGCAAACAGATAGGGCACCACCAGCAACGTCGTCGGCGTCGCAAACAGCAAGCCGCCGATCACCGCGCGCGCAAGCGCGGCATTCTGCTCTTCGCCGGCGGCTCCGATCGCCATCGGGATCATGCCCACGATCATTGCGGCCGCGGTCATCAGCACCGGCCGGATTCTGGTATGCCCGGCCTCGATCGCGGCCTCGAAGGCAGTCTTTCCGGCGAGCTGCTGCTCGCGGGCGAAAGTCACCAGCAGGATCGAGTTGGCTGACGCCACCCCCACCGCCATGATCGCTCCCATCAGCGACGGCACGTTCAAGGTCGTGCCGGTCACGAACAGCATGGTGAGGATGCCGCAGAGCGTCGCGGGCAAAGCCAGGATGACGACGAAGGGATCACCGAAGTTCTGATAGTTCACCACCATCAGCATGTAGACAAAGACCGCGGCAAACAGCAGGCCGATGCCGAGATTGATGAACGAGCTGTTCATGCTGTCGATCTGGCCGATCACCTGGATCGAATTGCCGGGCTTGAGCTGCTTCTGCAGATCCCCGACAATATGGCTGATCTGGCTCGCGACGCTGCCGAGGTCACGGCCTTGCGTGCTGGCATAGATCTCGTAGACCGGCTGAATATTGGCCTGGTTGGCGTTGGTCGGGACGCTGCCGCGTCTGAACGTGGCGACGTTGCTGAGCAGGCCGGGCACGGGTGTGTCGGTCAGCGACGCCAGCGACGTCGAAACCGGCGTGTTGCCGAGATCGCTGACGGACGAAATCCTGCTCTCGGGCGTCTGTACTGCGAAGTAGTATGGAATGCCGGAACTGGGGTCGGTCCAGAAGTTCGGCTGCACCTGCTCGGACGAACTCAGGCTGACATTGAGATTGGTGGCGATCGTGTTGGCGTTCAGGCCGAGTTGGGCTGCGCGGGTGCGATCGATATCGGCATAGAACGCGGGCGCGTTCACTTCCTGCTGCAGATGCGCATCCACCACGCCGGGGATATCGGCGAGACGCTGCCGCAGTTCCTGTGCGACGCGCAGATTATTGTCCTTGTCGTAGCCGACCGAGCGGACGTCGATCTGCGCCGGCAGTCCGAAATTGAGGATCTGCGTCACGATATCCGCCGCTTGGAAGTAGAACGTGTCCTCCGGGAAGGCCTTGGGCAACTCCTCGCGCAGCTTGCGCACATAGGCGGCAGTCGGGGCGTGGCCTTCCTTGAGCGCCACAAGGATCACGCCGTCGTTGACGCCGATGGTCGAGCCATCGCTGAAGGCAAGATTATACGGCCGTGCCGGCAGCCCGATATTGTCGACGATCAATTCGCGCTGATCGGCCGGGATGATTTCGCGGATTTTGTTCTCGACCTGCTGAAAGACGCGCTCCGTCGCCTCGATCCTGGTTCCGGCTGGCGCACGGACGTGAAGCTGGATCTGTCCGCCATCGATCGCCGGGAAGAAGTCGCGGCCGACCATCGGAAACAAGACGGCGGCCAGCAGCAAGACAAGTCCCATGCCAATCGGGATGATCAGGCGATGGCTCAAGAGCTCGGTAAGCCAGCGCGAATAGGCATGGCGTATGGCCTCAAAACCGCGTTCGAACGCCGCATGGAAGCGGGCGAAC
>NZ_PSRR01000005.1 GCF_004296405.1 Bradyrhizobium sp. Leo170 | reverse complement strand
CCCGGGCGAGCAGGGGCTCGGCGGCCGGAGCGCCGTCGATTCCCCGGCAGTACAATGCAAGGGGTGCGGGAAGATCGTTGCCGAGCGTCAGCTCGATGGTCTCGCCGCGATTCGCCCTGATGTCCTCGCCTGGGAACGACCAGACCGGCGTAGCCGCGCCGCCCTGGCGCAGCACCAGGCTGTCGGGTCTCGCGGAAATGGCGAGTGAACGACGGGCTTGCGCCAAGGTTGCGGCGGGAAGGCCCGCTTGCAGCGCGGCGGCGCCTAGTCCGGCCAGCAGGGTGCGTCGATCGAGCTTCAGGAAAAGGCTTGCCATCGGCCCGATCCGGACCATTTTTGAACCTGTAAGTCCAGCGGCCATTTGGGCCGAGAGGACATGCGAAAAAAGCCATTTTTTTGCTGCGCCGGGGCGGGCTCATGCTATAAGCCGCCGCCCGCGGCATCGCGGCCGGAGATGATGCGCCAAGCGGGTGTGGCGGAACTGGTAGACGCGCTGGATTTAGGTTCCAGTGACGAAAGTTGTGGGGGTTCGAGTCCCTCCACCCGCACCAAGCGCTCATCCAGCGTTTGCATGATCCCTTTCTGGAGGGCCTGTCTCTGTGTTCGGGAGACAGGTCCGCCGAACCACCGGCGCAGGCGTTGAGCCGTGCGTCGAACCATTGACACAGTCGCGCCCGCAAAGGCGCGACAGGAGCGGAAGAAGAAGATGCAGGTCACCGAGACCCTTAATGAGGGACTGAAACACGAGTTCAAGATCAGCGTTCCTGCCACCGACCTCGATGCCAAGGCGGACGCGAAACTTGTGGACCTGAAGGACAAGGTCCGCATCAACGGTTTCCGTCCCGGCAAGGTGCCGGTCAGCCATCTGAAGAAGATCTACGGCCGCTCGGTGATGGCGGAGACCATCGACCAGACCATCCGCGACGCCAACACGCAGATCTTCACCGACCGCGGCTTCCGTCTTGCGACCGAGCCGAAGATCACGATGCCGACCGAGCAGAAAGAGGTCGAGGAGTTGCTCGCCGGCAAGAGCGACCTGACCTACACGGTAGCGATCGAGGTCGTGCCGCCGATCACGCTTGCCGATTTCAAGACCTTCCAGGTCGAGAAGCCGGTCACTGATGTGACCGACGCCGATGTTGATGAGGCGATCAAGCGCATCGCCGATCAGAGCCGTCCCTATTCGGCCAAGAGCGAGGGCGCGAAGGCTGAGAACGGCGACCGCGTCACCATCAGCTTCAAAGGTACCATCAACGGTGAAGCCTTCGACGGCGGAACCGGCGAGGGCATCCAGGTCGTGCTCGGTGCGGGCCAGTTCATTCCCGGCTTCGAGGAGCAACTGATCGGTATCGGCGCAGGCGAGACGCGCACGCTGAAGGTCACGTTCCCGAAGAACTATGCCAGCGAAAAGCTCGCCGGCCAGCCGGCCGAATTCGAGACCACGGCGACCACGGTGGAAGCACCCGGCGAGACCGTGATCGACGACGAGTTCGCCAAGACGCTCGGGCTGGAATCGCTCGACAAGCTGAAGGAAGCCGCACGGGCGCGGTTGACGGCCGAGTTCGCCGGCGCGACGCGTCAGCGCGTCAAGCGCGCGCTGCTCGACCGGCTTGACGAGAACCATAGGTTCGAGGCGCCGCCGTCGCTGATCGACGAGGAGTTCAACTTGATGTGGAACTCGATCAAGGCGGAGATGGATTCCGCCGGCAAGACGTTTGCCGACGAGAACACCACCGAGGACGCCGCCAAGGAAGAGTACCGCAGGATCGCCGACCGCCGCGTGCGGCTTGGCCTCGTGCTGTCGGAGATCGGCGAGAAGAACAAGATCACGGTGTCCGATGACGAGGTCGGCCGCGCCGTGATCGAGCGTGCGCGCCAGATGCCGGGCCGCGAAAAGGAGGTCTGGGACTTCTATCGCAGCAACGCCCAGGCGCTCGCCCAGCTCCGTGCCCCGATCTACGAGGACAAGGTGGTCGACTTCATCCTCGAACTCGCCAACGTGACCGAGAAAAAGGTCTCGAAGGAAGACCTGTTCAAGGATGAAGACGCCGAGAAAACTGCGGCGTAATCCCGGCACCTCGTGTTAATGATGAACGGCGAAACCGGCCGAACGACGGCATTCCGTCGCTAGGCGGGACCAGCCGAATCGGTTTGAGTTGCCGCGTTCGGACCTAGCCATCTGTGCGGTCTTGCCGCCGCGAAAATGGCGCATATCTGAGCGCAGCTTAACGCAGTCCTGCATCACGGGACGATCGTCCGTCCGGAACAGCCGGCGGCCGTTCGGCCCCGCCAACTCCAGGGGTAATCCCATGCGCGATCCCGTTGAAACCTACATGAACCTCGTGCCGATGGTCGTCGAACAGACCAACCGCGGTGAGCGCGCCTACGACATTTTCTCGCGCCTGCTGAAGGAGCGCATCATCTTCGTGACCGGCCCGGTCGAGGATGGCATGTCGACGCTGATCGTCGCGCAGCTTCTGTTCCTCGAGGCCGAGAATCCGAAGAAGGAAATCTCGATGTACATCAACTCGCCCGGCGGCGTGGTGACATCGGGTCTTGCGATCTACGACACCATGCAGTTCATCCGCCCGCCGGTGTCGACGCTGTGCACGGGCCAGGCGGCCTCGATGGGATCGCTCTTGCTCGCTGCCGGCGAGAAGGACATGCGCTTCACGCTGCCGAACTCGCGCATCATGGTGCATCAGCCCTCCGGCGGCTTCCAGGGCCAGGCCACCGACATCATGCTGCACGCGCAGGAGATCCTGAATCTCAAGAAGCGGCTAAACGAAATCTACGTCAAGCACACTGGCCAGACCTACAAGGCCATCGAGGATGCGCTCGAGCGCGACAAGTTCCTCACGGCGGAAGACGCGAAAGCGTTTGGTCTCGTCGACAAGGTGATCGATAGGCGTCCCGAGGATCCGGCTGCAGCGAAAGCCGCGTAGTCTTACGGGATCGCTTGCGCGATTTTTGCGTTGACGACGAAATCCCTGTCGGCAAACTCAGGCGATTGCGGTGCAGTATGCCCCAACTTGGGCAGAAAGTTCCGCTTTCGTATCGAGCTGTCGCGTGGCAATGTCGCAACGACCGTGCGTTTTCGACAGGTTATTTACGTGCGGAGGCTATAAATCACGGTATTGTCACGGTGCCCGGCAAGCCCCCGGTTAGCGAATTCTTGATAGTCGGATGACAGCATGGTTGGCTCTGACGTATCGGATGTAGTTGCGGGGGAGATTCGACTGAACCGCGATTCGCCGGATCAGTATTAAGTAGGGTCTTTTTTGGTACGGTTTTTGCTCTATCTACACCTAAAGCCCGGACAGTACCGGAATAGGTCGATGGAGCGACGGGTTCGAACGGCGGACGGAGATAAGAATGAGTAAGGTCGGCACGAGCGATTCCAAGAACACGCTATATTGCTCGTTCTGCGGCAAGAGCCAGCACGAAGTCCGCAAGCTGATCGCGGGTCCCACCGTTTTCATCTGCGACGAATGCGTTGAGCTCTGCATGGACATCATCCGTGAGGAGAACAAGTCCTCGCTGGTGAAGTCGCGCGACGGCATCCCGACTCCGAAGGAAATCTGCAAGGTGCTGGACGATTACGTCATCGGCCAGAGCCATGCGAAGAAGGTGCTGTCGGTTGCCGTGCACAATCACTACAAGCGGCTCAATCACCAGACCAAGCACAACGACGTCGAGCTCGCGAAGTCGAACATCCTCCTGATCGGTCCGACAGGCTCGGGCAAGACGCTGCTCGCGCAGACGCTGGCGCGCATCCTCGATGTGCCCTTCACCATGGCGGATGCGACGACGCTGACGGAAGCCGGCTATGTCGGCGAGGACGTCGAGAACATCATCCTGAAGCTCCTGCAGGCGGCCGACTACAACGTCGAGCGCGCGCAGCGCGGCATCGTCTACATCGACGAGATCGACAAGATCAGCCGCAAGTCGGACAATCCCTCGATCACGCGCGACGTGTCGGGTGAGGGCGTGCAGCAGGCGCTGTTGAAGATCATGGAAGGCACGGTGGCTTCCGTCCCGCCGCAGGGCGGCCGCAAGCACCCGCAGCAGGAATTCCTCCAGGTCGACACCACCAACATCCTCTTCATCTGCGGCGGCGCCTTCTCCGGGTTGGAGAAGATCATCTCCGCACGCGGCCGCTCGACCTCGATCGGCTTTGCCGCGCAGGTGCTCGCTCCGGAAGATCGCCGCACCGGCGAGATATTCCGCCACGTCGAACCGGAGGATTTGCTGAAGTACGGCCTGATCCCGGAATTCGTCGGCCGCCTGCCGGTGGTCGCGACGCTGGAGGATCTCGACGAGACCTCGCTGAAGAAGATCCTGACCGATCCGAAGAACGCGCTGGTCAAGCAGTATCAGCGGCTGTTCGAGATGGAGAACATCGAGCTGACCTTCGCCGACGAGGCGCTTGGCGCGGTCGCCCGCAAGGCGATCGAACGCAAGACCGGCGCGCGCGGGTTGCGCTCGATCCTGGAGAGCATCCTGCTCGAGACCATGTTCGATCTTCCGGGCCTCGAAGGCGTGGAGGAGGTCGTGATCTCGCGCGAGGTGGTCGAGGGAACGGCCCGTCCGCTGTACATCTACGCGGATCGTTCCGACCGCGCCGTCGAGAGCAGCGCGAGCGCCTGATCGCGCTTGCCGGCCGCGGCCGGCGGATGAACGAAAATACCGATGGCTGCCGGGATTCCCGGTGGCCATTTCGATGTAATTAATTCTGCGCGTTTAGTCCGGATTTTCCGGTATTTCTAAGTACTTGACACCCCCATGGCCGATAGCCACCTAATGCTGTCGGTGATGAAAATTTACGTCTCAAGATTCGTCATCTGAAATCCGGAACGAGAAGCGGCCGAGGGCCGAACGACATTCGGATCATACAGGCACCTTGTGGTGGTTGCGCAAGCAAGCGGGCCGCGTGCAAGGGGGCACAACGAAAGGAATAGGCCATGACAACCTCAAAACCCCGGCCATCGATTGTCTACGGCGAAAGCCATTCTTATCCGGTGCTGCCGCTCCGTGACATTGTCGTCTTCCCGCACATGATCGTGCCGCTCTTCGTCGGCCGCGAGAAGTCGATCCGCGCTCTTGAAGAAGTGATGAAGAACGACGCGTTGATCCTGCTCGCGACGCAGAAGAATGCGTCCGACGACGATCCGGCGCCAGAGTCGATCTACGAGACGGGGACGCTCGCCAGCGTGCTGCAGCTCCTGAAGCTGCCCGACGGCACTGTGAAGGTGCTGGTCGAAGGGCTTGAGCGCGCGCGCGTCGAGAAATACTCCGACCGCAGCGAGTACTACGAGGCGACCGCGGTCGCGCTCGCCGACACCGACGCCGATTCGGTCGAAGCCGAAGCCCTGTCGCGCTCGGTCGTGTCCGATTTCGAGAGCTATGTGAAGCTGAACAAGAAGATCTCCGCCGAAGTCGTCGGCGTTGTTCAGGGGATCACCGATTTCGCCAAGCTGAGCGACAACGTCGCTTCGCATCTGGCGGTCAAGATCGCCGATCGCCAGGCCATCCTGGAGACGCTGTCGGTCACCCAACGCCTGGAGAAGGTGCTGGGCCTGATGGAGAGCGAGATCTCGGTCTTGCAGGTCGAGAAGCGCATCCGCTCGCGCGTCAAGCGCCAGATGGAGAAGACCCAGCGCGAATATTACCTGAACGAGCAGATGAAGGCGATCCAGAAGGAGCTCGGCGACGACGAAGGTCGCGACGAGCTGGCCGATCTGGAAGAGCGCATCAACAAGACCAAGCTGTCCAAGGAAGCGCGCGAGAAGGCGCAGCATGAGTTGAAGAAGCTGCGTCAGATGTCGCCGATGTCCGCGGAAGCGACCGTGGTGCGCAACTATCTGGACTGGCTGCTGTCGATCCCGTGGAACAAGAAGTCCAAGGTCAAGAAGGACCTGGAAGCCGCGCAGGCGGTGCTGGACTCCGACCATTACGGGCTCGAGAAGGTCAAGGACCGTATCGTCGAGTATCTCGCGGTGCAGTCGCGCGCCAACAAGCTGACCGGACCGATCCTGTGCCTGGTCGGGCCTCCCGGCGTCGGCAAGACCTCGCTTGGCAAGTCGATCGCGAAGGCGACGGGGCGTGAATTCGTGCGCGTCTCGCTCGGCGGCGTGCGCGACGAAGCCGAGATCCGCGGTCACCGCCGCACCTATATCGGCTCGATGCCCGGCAAGATCATCCAGTCGATGCGGAAGGCGAAGACCTCCAATCCGCTGTTCCTGTTGGACGAGATCGACAAGATGGGCGCCGACTTCCGCGGCGATCCGTCATCGGCGCTGCTCGAGGTCCTGGACCCCGAACAGAACTCGACCTTCAACGACCACTACCTGGAGGTCGACTACGACCTGTCGAACGTGATGTTCATCACGACCGCGAATACGCTCAATATTCCCGGACCGCTGATGGACCGCATGGAGATCATCCGGATCGCCGGCTACACCGAGAATGAGAAGGTCGAGATCGCGCGCAAGCACCTGATCCCGAACGCGCTCTCCAAGCACGGTCTGGATTCCAAGGAATGGTCGATCGACGACGATGCGCTTCTCTTGATGATCCGCCGCTACACCCGCGAAGCGGGCGTGCGTAACCTGGAGCGTGAGCTCTCCACACTTGCCCGCAAGGCGGTGAAGGAGCTGATGATCTCCAAGAAGAAGTCGGTCAAGGTCACCGAGAAGAACATCGAAGAGTTCCTCGGCGTGCCGAAGTATCGCTTCGGCGAGATCGAGAGCGAGGACCAGGTCGGTATCGTCACGGGTCTGGCCTGGACCGATGTTGGCGGCGAGCTGTTGACCATCGAAGGCGTCATGATGCCCGGCAAGGGCAAGATGACCGTCACGGGCAATCTGCGCGACGTCATGAAGGAATCGATCTCGGCGGCGGCGTCCTACGTCCGCTCGCGCGCGATCACCTACGGCATCGAGCCGCCGCTGTTCGACAGGCGCGACATCCACGTGCACGTGCCCGAGGGCGCGACGCCGAAGGATGGACCGTCCGCAGGCGTGGCGATGGCCACCGCGATCATCTCGGTCATGACCGGCATTCCGGTCCGCCACGAGGTCGCGATGACCGGCGAAATCACGCTGCGTGGCCGCGTGCTGCCGATCGGCGGTCTGAAGGAGAAGCTCCTGGCTGCCGCCCGCGGCGGCATCAAGACGGTGCTGATCCCCGAGGACAACGCCAAGGATCTCACGGAGATTTCCGATGCGATCAAGGGCGGCATGGAGATCATCCCGGTCTCCCGGCTCGACGAGGTCGTCGCCAGGGCGTTGGTGCGGGTGCCCACACCGATCGTCTGGGAAGAGGAGACCAAGGTCGACGTCAAACCCGACACCGCCGAAGAGACCGGCGGCCTGACGGCCCACTGACCGGACCGGATTGCTTGAACAACGAACGGCGCCTTCGGGCGCCGTTTTGTTTATGGGAGTTTCGCTCGAAGATAGCGCACCGATCATGATCCGATTTTCCGGATCATGCTCTAGGACAGGGAGCAGGCGGAGAGGAGGGCGCCATGAAGATCGACGGACAATGTCACTGCGGCTTCGTGACCTACGAGGCCGATATCGACCCCGAGCGTGTCTCGATCTGCCACTGCACGGATTGCCAGACGCTGACCGGCTCCCCCTACCGCGTCACCGTGATCTGCGCCGGAGACGCAATACGCCTCACGGGCAAATCGCCGAAAATCTATGGGAAGGCCGGCGACAATGGCCGGATCCGCTTCCAGCATTTCTGCCCCGAATGCGGTTCCCCGCTGTTTACGAGCGGCGAGGACGGGGGCCCCGAGGATTGGGGTATCCGCTGGGGCAGCATCCGCCAGCGCGACCAATTGCAGCCCCGGCGCCAAATCTGGTGCCGCTCGGCCGCGCCCTGGATCAACGATCTCAAGGCGTTGCCGGGGCTTCCGACTGAATGATGGCCCCGACCTTGCGCCTAGGGGCAGGGCGAGGGTAAAGAAGCGGGCGAGGGCGGCTAGCTCAGCTGGTTAGAGCATCTCGTTTACACCGAGAGGGTCGGGAGTTCGAATCTCTCGCCGCCCACCACAAGCCCCGCTGCCCGCGCTGGGATTTCAGGGGCCAGGTAGCTCCGGAACAGTCATGTTGGTCGATTTGGCCTCCGACAAGAAGGCGTCGACGGCAAATTGGGCAAGCGGCGCGAGGGATTCCCTGATCTGACAAAGCTCGGCGAGTGTGAACGTCTTTAGCTGGCCCTCGGTAATCGTCAGCTCTTCAGAACAAATCGATCGGACGATAAATATCTCGGCGTGAAAGTTGCCACCGGTAATCGGGTGGTTTGAACCAACGCAGCGAGCGAGATGCTGGAAGCTCTCTGCCGGCAGACGGCAGCCCAGTTCTTCGTGGATCTCACGGGCGATACAGTCCCTGAAAGTCTCATTGCCTTCGCGTCGGCCACCAAAAAGGCTGATCTTGCCGGGATCAACGATACCGGGCTTGTCGTCGCGCAATTGCATGAGAAAGCGACCATCTGTATCGATCACGATGGCCGCGGCGCCTTCTCTCAAGCTCATGATGATCCTCGCTGGCACATTACCCATAATGTCGCCAGCACGGAGCCGCAACGGCTGCATTTCATCAGATGGGCAAGAATAGCGCATCAGTCCCGATTGAGCTCGCGCGAATGCGCTTCGATCGTGCGATGCAGGAATTAGACAAAAAGATCCAAGAGAAGAGGCAGGCTGAGCGAGCGCAACGCGAAAGGGAAAACCTTATACGCAAATCAGAGAGGGTTGCGGAGCGCAAAGAGGCGCGCATGGACCAGCCTTCGCCCTGCGGGCTTCGGCTCGGCAAGCCGGAGTACGTAGGGCGAAGACTGTCGCGCCGAAGCTCGCAGAGCAAAGGCGGACTGGTTTGGTTAGCAAGTGAATCTTCGAGCAAGGCGCCGCTCAACGAGCGACGCAAGCTCCGCCGATCTCACGCCGTCTTCGTGAACATCGTCAGGACACCGTCGGCGATGTTGATGGCAACGACTTGCGACGACGTCATGCCCTTGGCCTTGAGCGCGGATAGCGCCTGCGGCGTCGCGTCGATGGTCTTCCGAAGTGACTGCATGTCCTCATCGCTCGTCTGCGAGATGATCTCATCGACTTTCGAGCGCACCGCCGGCTGCAGTTCCTTGACGTCGACAACCTGTATGGTCCGTATAACGGTGCCGGGCTCGGACTGAGCGGGCGGCGACTCCGCCCCACGTTGCGAGGGAGTTCCCTGCGCCAGCACCAAAGCCGGTGTTCCGAGGCAAAGAGCTGCAATGATGGCGGATGCCGTAAAGATGCGCATGGTCATGCCTTTCCAGGTTGAAGACCAAACAAGTCCTATCCGGGAAATCTGGTTGGCATCTGCTTTTCATGTGGCCATTCGGTGAAAGCAATGCGGCCTCAATGCGCGGCGCTGCGCTCGCCGGAGGATTGGCGATGCGCTCAACCGGGTGATATCATTGCGTGAAAACCCGGGGAGCTGCCCATGCGAGTCTTTGTTGCCGCCGTGATGGTCGCGCTGATGGCCGGATCGGCGTTCGCGCAGAATGCCGTGCCGCAATATGGCGACGTCGACAAGGACAAGAGTCCGTCGCAGAAGGAGGAAGAGCGCAACGCCGAGCGCGCCTACAAGAGATCGCTGCGCAACATTCCCGACAAGGCGGGGCCCAGCGATCCCTGGGGCGCCGTGCGCAGTGACAACGCGGCCCCTTCGGCCACCAACACGACGCAGAAGAAACCCAAGACCGGCAGCGCCGCGAAGCACGCGCCGCAATGAGATATTTCGTCTGCAAGCTTGTTCCGCCGCGTCCGACCTTTCCGCAGGACATGACACTTGGCGAGGCCGAGATCATGCAGGCTCACACGGCCTATTGCGGGGAACTGCTGCGGGCTGGCAACGCGATTGTGTTTGGCCCGGTGGCTGATCCGGCCGGCGTCTGGGGGTTAGGCGTGCTACAATTGCCTGACGATGCCGACCCGCAGACCATTCTCGCCAACGATCCCGTCATGAAGGCCGATGCCGGCTTCACCTATCAGGTGATGCCGATGCTGCAGGCTGCGACGAAAGAGACCTGCTGATGGACGCCGCCCTTGGCCACGAGCAAAACGCCGACCAGATCGCCTACTGGAACGGGCCGGGCGGCCAGCGCTGGGCCGACCGGCAAGCGGCGCAGGACGTCCTGCTGGCTCCGGTCCTCGACATCCTGATCGATCGCGCCAGGCCGAAGACAAGCGAGCGCGTCATCGACATCGGCTGCGGCAGCGGCGCGACCACCGTCGCGTTTGCAGGGAAGGTCGGGCCGTCCGGCCACGTGCTCGGCATCGACGTATCAGGCCCGATGCTCGAGCGGGCGCGGCAACGCGTGACGCCGGGATTGTCGCTGGAGTACGCGCTCGCGGATGCAACGGTGTACCCGTTCGCTCCCGCAAGCTTCGACCTGTTGGCGTCGCGATTCGGCGTGATGTTCTTTGCCGATCCCGCGGTGTCGTTTGCGAATATGAGGAAGGCGCTGCGATCGTCAGGGCGGCTTGCGTTCATCTGCTGGCGCGAGCCGCGCGAGAATCCATTCTTCATGACGCCGTTGCAGGCCGCCTACAAACACGTGCCGAAATTGCCGCAGCAGGGGCCCGAGGATCCCGGGCCGTTCGCGTTCGCCTCGGAAGAACGTGTGCGACGCATCCTCGGCGCGGCCGGCTTTACGAATGTGGAGATGGAGCCGTGCCCGCTCTCGCTCGATGCGGCGATCGGCGGCGGCCTCGATGGCGCCGTACAAGGCGCGCTCGAGATCGGGCCGGTCAGCCGGGCGCTGCAGGATCAGCCACCTGAACTCCGCGCCGCTGCCGCCGGTGCGATCCGCGAGGCGCTCGCGCCGTTCGTCAAAGGCAATTCGGTGATGCTGCCCGCCTCGATCTGGATCGTGACGGCGAAGGCTTCGTAGCAGCCCACCGTCATTGCGCCCTTACCGTCATTGCGAGGAGCGATAGCGACGAAGCAATCCATGCTTCCGCGCATGTGGAGGGATGGATTGCTTCGCTGGCGCTCCCAGTGACGGGGGAGAAAGCTTGCGTACGTAACCGCTACGCCCGCTCTTCCCAGATCATCGCGAGATGCACGATAGTCTGCACCGCCTTTTCCATGTCCTGCCGGCTCACCCATTCCAGGCGCGAGTGGAAGGCGTGCTCGCCGGCGAAGATGTTGGGGCAGGGCAGGCCCATGAACGAGAGGCGCGAGCCGTCGGTGCCGCCGCGGATCGAGGTCTTCACCGGTGTCAGGCCGGCGCGGCGGATGGCTTCGCCCGCGTAGTCGATGATCTCGGGGTGACGGTCGATCACCTGCTTCATGTTGCGGTACTGCTGCTTGACCTCCATGCGATAGGTCGAGCGCGGATAGGCCTTCATCACGTCCTTGACGATGGCCTCCAGCAGCGCCTCCTTCTCCATCAGCCCGGCTTCCGTGAAATCGCGCATGATGAAGTCGAGCCTGGCCTGCTCCAGCGCGCCCGAGATCGCGATCGGATGCAGAAAGCCTTCCTTGCCTTCGGTGGTTTCCGGCGAGCAGGTGGTCTTCGGCAGCCGCTCGACGATCGCGGCGGCGATCTTGATCGCGTGCTCCATCTTGCCCTTGGCGAAGCCGGGATGGGTGGAGACGCCTTCGATCGTGATGCTGGCGCCGTCGGCGGAAAAGGTCTCGTCCTCGATATGGCCGGCGGTTTCGCCGTCGATCGTATAGGCGAAATCTGCGCCGAGCTTCTTCAGGTCGACCTTGTCGACGCCGCGGCCGATCTCCTCATCGGGCGTGAACAGGATCTTGATGGTGCCGTGCTTCACTTGGGGATTGTTAACGAGGAAATGGGCGGCATCCATGATCTCGGCGACGCCGGCCTTGTTGTCCGCTCCCAGCAGCGTGGTGCCGTCGGTGGTGATGATGTCGTTGCCGATCTGGTCGGAAAGCGCTGGGTGCTCGGCGGCGCGAATCACCTGCGCGGGGTCGGCTGGCAGCGCGATGTCGCCGCCGCGATAGTTTTTCACGATCTGCGGCCGCACATTCCTGCCGGTGCAGTCCGGCGAGGTGTCCATGTGCGAGCAGAAGCAGATCACCGGCACCTTCTTGTCTGATGTGGCCGGGATGGTCGCGTAGACGTAGCCATGCTGGTCCAGATGGGCGTCGCTGAGCCCCATCGCCTGCAATTCCGAGACGAGGAGGCGGCCGAGATCCTTCTGCTTCTCGGTGGAAGGGCAGGTTGGCGATTCCGGATCGGACTGAGTATCGATCACGACGTAGCGCAGGAAGCGCTCGGTAACGGTGTGTTTGAAATCAAGCGTTGGAGCCAGCATGGTGACCGCAAGTCCAAGAGGGGGACGAGAGAGGGATTGGGCTAGTTCTATAACAGAAAAGCGCCACTCCGGGGGCCGCGTCGAAGAGCCGGAATGGCGCTGACTGAACGAAGGGGCTCGGCCGGTCACTCGGCCGATCACTTGGCCGATCAGATGGCTTCCTTGAGTTCCTTCGCCGGGCGGAAGGCGACCTTCTTGCTGGCCTTGATGTGGATCTGCTCGCCGGTGGCGGGGTTGCGGCCCATCCGGGCGGCGCGCTTGCGCACCTGCAGGATGCCGAGGCCGACGATGCGAATGCGCTCGCCCTTCTTCAGGTGCTTGGTGATTCGCGTCACGACGTCGGTCAGGATGCTTTCGGCCTGCTTCTTGGAGAGTTCCTGGTCTTCGGCGATCGCCGCCGCCAGATGCTTCAGGGTGATGGTCGCCGGGGTCGCTGCTTTCTTCGCCATGTGTGGCCCTCCTCGTGATGAACGGCTTAAAGAAGCGTTTTCGAACGAAGCGGATGCTGAATCGTTGGGGAAAACGCGTCGACGGGAGATCTGGAGCCCTTGGGGGTCTCGATGGCGAGGGTCCAGGAAACCCTGACATTTCAGGCCTTATTCGATTCGGACCCTGACTGACTACGCCGTTTCGCCCGAAAATCGGCCACTTCCCGCATCGAAACCGCAAAACCGCCAAACGTCGCAGCTACGAAACGGTTGTGCGAACTGGTCCGTTCGCAACAACTGAAGCCGCCGAGTTGCCGGCGGGAAGTTTGGCGAAGGGGACGGATCGAAAGTCGAGCGCGGAGCTAACTGTTTGAAACACATCGCCAAAATGGCGCGAGAGACGGGGCTCGAACCCGCGACCTCCGGCGTGACAGGCCGGATAATTTCAACGTTTTCAATGGCTTCCTGACACTATCTGCCCCGAAAACTGGGCTCTTAACTGCCGAAAGTATCAGGCGAGATTTCCCGGCTACCGACATCTATCGATCCACCGTTCCGGTTGCGGTCTTGAAGATTTCCAAGAGGATGGGCGCGTCGGTGTCGGGCTTCTGCTCGAGCTTCTTGGCGCCGATCGCTCGGGCCTCGTCGAACCGGCGAACGCTGGCGATGTTCACGGGATTGTACGTCTTCCGGAGCCGCTTGTTGGCTTCCACGGTGTTCGCCATCTTGTTCGACTGATCGGTGACCGAGCCCCCTCCAGCATCGCCCTCGACGGCCCCAGAGCGGCGCATATCCTGGATCTGGCGCTTCTCCCCAATACCGAACGCGAGCTCACGCACGGTCCTGAAATCGTCCGCCAGCGTCTGCTTGCGGTAGGGCCTGGGAGCCGTCGGGCGGCCGCCGCCGCGGTCTCCGCCACGCTGGCCCAACTCGCCCTTGCGGCTGACCGGCTGGTGACCGCGGGTCCAGAACAGGGGGGTGTTCTCGAGCAGCGTGATGCCCTCAAACTGCTTCTTCATGTAGGCAAGCAAGATCGCCTGGCTCCACTGCGATAGCGTGCCGGCGGCGCCGCGGCCGGTTTTGGCGCGGTCTACCAGGAACAGGATGCCGGCCCCGTCGTCGATAGCCATCCCGGCGAGCAGCTTGCGGGCATCAACCGGCGAAAGCATGGAATCCCAGGCTACGGCCATGCAGGCGGCCAGTCCGAAGAACCCATGGCGCCATGCCACCTGAACGAGTTTCAGCACCTCCTTGCGGAGCCACGTGGCCTGACGCGGATCTGGCGGGGTGTTGGTGATCGCCTTCGAGGGGTCGGCGTCCAGCTTGCAATACTTCATCGCGGCCATGCGCTTCCACAGAGCGCGCCAAACCTTAAGGACGCGATGCCGTTCGCCGATCGAGACCTCGCTCTCGATTTTGACCAGCAGCCCCGAGACCCCGCCGGTCACCTCGTCGATGCGGAGAAAGTGCTCGGGCTCGATAGTGTTCGGATCGCAGTCGCCGAACTCCGGGCCAAGCCATTTCCATGCGCGAGGCCAGTCGTCGCGGCTTTCCTGCTCGTAGGTCCAGACGATGCCCTTCTTGGTGCGGTCGGCTTTACGCAGCGCCATCGCCCGCACATAGCCATCACCCACGCTACCTTCAGCCCATGACGGGCGATCTATCTTTCTTGCCGGCCCGCCGCCCCTTCGGTGGGCGTCCCATTCGGCATTGAGCTCGACGGCGCGGCGTAGATCGTCCTTGCTTGCAGCCGGGTTGCCTTCGGCGTCGCGCCCAGGACCGCCTTTGCCCATCGGGACCATGCGGAATCCAGCCTTCCGCATGGCCTTGGTTGGCCGCCACCGCCAGCGCCCTTCCAGATAGAGGAAGTAGCGAATCTTATCTTTGCCCATGGGCTCAACGAGGTGCACGGAGTTTCTCCCGAGCGTCCCGGAGCTTAGGTCCCCCAGTCAAGGACGAAGTTTTGGGGATATCTTCTTTCTCTGCGGTGTGAATTCTGATAGCGCCGTCTGGGCTTACGGTCATACCGGTGACCTTCAGCCCGACTTTCCTGGCAGCTTTAATGGCGCGCTCAGCGGAAGCCTGGGTAAACGGCGCAGCGCGAGTCATTGGGCGCACTCGGTCTCGATTCCACGTTCGACCGGGTCGATCCCCGGCCGCATCTCCCGGCTGGTCCCAGAAAGATGCCGGTGCCAATTTAACAGCGCTGCCGCGGTCGAAATCGTGTGGTGACGAGTCTTATCAACGTCTCCGGCGGTGGCGGCCGCGGCGGCCATGCGCAGGGCCCAAGCCTCCATGCGGAACGTGTCGGCGTAGCCGGCGTTTCCCGACCATTTTTCGACCTGCTTGTCGATCGAGGCGGCGCGCTCCAAGAGGCGTTTCGGCGTGTACGGGGCGGAGATCATGCAGCCGCCGCAGATCGCGCAGCATCGCGGATAAGCTTTGTGAAAGCTTCGGTATCGCCAGTCCAAATCACGACGCCGTTCTCGTCGGCTATGACAAAGTTCCTCATTTTGCTGAACTCAGGTCCCTCAACCAATAAGCAAGCACCTTTGTCCAACTTCTCGCCAATAGCTGTTGGAATGAACTCTCGCACGATGCTCTTTTGCCAAGGGAATTTCATTCGATTGATCTCCTCAGTCATGCGGTGAAAAGCCAATCCGCAGCGCGGATCTCGCCGGCACCTGCGTTTTCGATGATGCCGTAGGAGGCGACCGCCGCGAGATAGACGCCGGTTGTACTGGCCGTGGTGGAGAGGCCCAACTGTTCGGCCACGCGCTTGCGCGCGATCGACTTCGGATAGCTTCGATAGACCACATCGAAAGCCTTGCGCTCCTGTGGGGCCAGTAGCGATGCCGCCATCTTATAGAGTTCGGCCGCCGTGGATGCCGCGGGGAAGACGGCCTGCGCGCGGCCAGCTTCGGTCAGCGAAACCTTCCCCGGTTCGGGGGTGACGACCAGCTCTCGTTTGGCCAATTCAGCGAGGTAGACACCAAAGGTGGAGGCTTTAGGACTCAATCCAGCCACGACGCAGGCGCGTGCCTTCTCGATCGGATCGCGGCCGATCTTGTGCCACCACGCGATCGCATTCAGCGCCTTCTGGAGAGCCTGGGTTAGCGCACCACCGCCGCTTGCCGCAGGTGATGGCAATCGCGTTGGGGCTTCGATTGGCGCGCGTGTCGGAAGCGCGGTCGTTGGCTGAGGTGCAAGCGAGTTCGATGCCAGTTTCTCGGCCATCTGAATCGCATGGCTGGCGCGCGCCTTTGCAACCACCTCCACGGTTGCCTGGATGTTCGAAACCAACTGATCGACACGCCTAGCAAACGCATCGAAGATCGCATTACCGTCTCGGAGTCCCTTCGCGTAGCCACGCTGCTCGGCGGCCGCCACAGCGGCGGGATCATGGTTGGACTGGAGTGCAGGCTGCCCTTTGCGCATCTCGGCATGCAGCCGTGCGATCTCGGCGCGCAACGCCTCCGGATCATCTTCCTCCGCCTGCTTGACGGCATCGCCGATGATTGCTCGCAGACGTTCCCGATCGACGGGTGCCGTCTGGACGTGCTGGTCTGCCATGTCACCCGTCGGTGTCGCCGAGTTGTCGAAGGTCGAGATCTTGGGGAACTGCACCATCTCGGCGACCTGTGCCTCACCGGAGCACATCCATGCGGTCCCGGTCTTCAACGAGGCGAGGGAGGTCGAGACGCGCTCGAAGGTCTCCTTGTCGACGTTGGCCTTCAGCCACTTCTTGACGGGCTCCTGGTCCGCCGGCGCGGTGAGGCGATGCGCGATCATGGTGTCGCAGCTCCCCAGTACAGCATTGTGCAAGGCCTGCGTTCGCTGCGTGACCACCATCAGCCTGATGCCCTTTGACCGGCCTGCGGTCGCCAGCTTCTTGGCATTGTGGATTGCGAGGTTCTCGGCTCCGATACCGGCGCGCTCCTTCGGCGCGAACTCGTGTGCCTCCTCGATCACCAGATAGACGACGCCGCGCATCCGCTTCATCAGGGCAGGGGAGAAGTCGTTGAAGAATTTTTGCAGCCCGCCGGCATTGAAATCCGCCATGTCGATTATGGACAGCGGCAGATCTCCCGTTGCGACGAGTTCGCCGATCGCCTTGCCGGCGGAATCATGCAGCGGAACGTGACCGCGCGGACCACCAAGGATGTAGAATGGAAGGCCCGGCCGCTTGCCGTCGGCGCTCGACGTCATGCCCCACCAATCCGACTTGATCGGGTCCAGGACGCAGACTCGAGCCGTTGGATTGTCGCGGATGATCTGCTCGACGGCCAGCTTGGCGGTCGACGTCTTGCCCGAGCCCGTCTTGCCCAGGAACGCGGTATGCTGCTCCAACACGGCGCGCGGGAAAGAAAATGTCATATTCTAAGCTCCTTAAATTCAACGAGCGGTGTGTCGCCGGCAATTCGTCCGGGATGTTTGGGCGTGCCGCCCTTGTTCAACCCCAGGGACCAGAGCGTGTGGCCATCCGCGCGCAACGCGGATTCCACTTCGATGGCCTGGTCGAGCAGCTTGCGTTCGACGTTGCCCCAGGCGCAGACGATCATCTGCGCTTGCTTTGCAGTGTCCCGGATCAGCGGAAGGTTGGCGCGGCTGCAGGGCACCACGCCGGGCGCCAGCAGATCCTTCGGATCGGTCGCCCGGTAGTCGAACACGTTCATCATGGCCAAGCCGTCGAAGCCCCACGCCATCGAGAAGTCGATCACGCGGTTCATCGTCGGGTCGTCGATTGAGGCATCGGCGATCGACGGGTTGTGGCAGATCCAGAGGACGAAGTTGTTCGGCAGCCTGGTCGAGGCATTGAACAGGTTGACCCACTTCCGTGTCAGGATGAGCCGGTAGCAGTCGTTCGGGCCGGCAAACATCGCGTCGCCGGCGACGCCGTCCGTCAGCGTCAGGCGGGCCTTGCCGCCTGGATTGTGCGCGTGCGCGTTCATGTCGATGCTCCAGGCGGTTCGAACTGGGGCTCGCCGGTACGAAGCAGGTGCTGCTTCCGGTCGGCGCACGCCTTGCGCAGCATCTCGTATTCTTTGGAGTCGACAAGGATACCGTGTGCGGCCCAGTGATCGGATTGTCCGTGCCACCAGTTCTCGAGATCGCGCACCGATACGGCACCGGGGATCGCGGCGAGGGATTGCTCGAGGTATCCCCGACGGGCTCGCGCGGCTTCCTCAACCTTGGCGTTGGCACGACGTTCGATCTCACGGCGCGCGTTCCAGCGCCAGTCCTCACCGAGATTGTGATCCTTGTTGCCGAGCCAATCGAGATAGCCAGCGTCCGCGGCTGACAGCGGCTTACCCTTGAACTGCCCAAAATCGAACTTGGTGAAGATCGGCGGCTGGGCGCTCCACTCAATCAGCGTCTCAAGGGTCTGGTGCTGGAGGAGCTCGAGCAGCAGGAGTCCGCAGACGTAAGAGTCGGGCGGTGCGCGATGGGCCGGCGCCGCGCGCTTGGGATCCGCCGGCAGCTTGAGAGCGTAGCGGAGAACCTGAAGCGAATGGCTCTCGAAGTCGGGCCACTGACGAAAGCTGCATTTCCAGGTGCAGACCCAATCGGCCTGGAACAACGGATCGAGATATTGCCGCTCGTATTGCGCCATATGCGCGGCAAACGTGATCTTGCCTCCATCATCAGGGGTCTGGACGAGCAGGCGCCATGCGTCGGACCACGCCGGAGCGTCCTTCACGTCTTCATCCGTGATGTGGTGGACGGCCGATGCTTCGGGTGGGATCGGTCTGGCCGGGCGCGCGAATGACTGCTCGCTGCGCGACGACATGCTCCAAACGCCGGAGACCTTCACGATATCGGTGTATCCGATCTCAATGACTTCATCTGAAGCATCAAGGCCGGTGGTCTCGAGGTCGCATACGCGGATTATCATCGGCGGCTCCATTCTCAGAAGGGCGCGTTATCTTCGGCAGATTTGTGGGAGATCGCGCAGGAAAAACCTGGATGATGGCCCTTCCATTCTGGCCATTGGCACGACTGGCAGATTTTTTCCTTTTCGCCCTCGCGCTCTTTGAGCCTCGACAGCGGAATTCGGCAGAAGCCGTTTGACTTAGCGGCTACGAACGCGGCTTCCTCACTCTTCCCCTTCACGCCGGGATCAATGAAGACGAGCGGTTTAGCGCCTGCCGCATCGACGATGACGCCCGGAAATTCGTCGCGATACGGTTCGCCGTCATCTCCGTAATCGTTGGGGTCCGCGACTGTGTCGACCCAGACCAGGTCGCCGACCTGAAACCTCGCGATGCGATCGGCGCATTTCCATTTCACCGACGTAACGCCGAGACCCTTGAGTTTCTTGCGTAACCCGTCGCGCGCGTCGCATGGTTGCCCTTGGACGACACAGCCGGTGCAGGTCCGATAGAACGTCATGCCTCGCCTCCAGCATGTATCGCGCGCTCCAGGGCGCGGTTGACGATTTTGATGCGCTCGAGTTGGTACTTCGCGCTCCAACGTGACTGGGCCTCGGCGATCTTCTTCGCTTCAGCATCGCACTCCCGCATAAACGCGGCTTCCGCGGGTGTGAGGTGCTTCCGCCAATTCCACTTCTGTCTCTTCACGGTGCCATCCTCATCTGCCAGACCGCGCCGTCGAGGATGTAGACGATCCGCTCGCTCCATGCCGCCAGCTTCATCGCGGTGCTGACTCCGGTATCGCGCACCTTGTTTACGGTGCCCGTGGTCGGGACGAAGATCGTGATCTCGAAGTCGTCGGTGATGGTGGCTACGACGCCGCGCGGCAAAATCGCCATATTGAGCTCGGGACCGTCGGCGGGGCCGACCCATGCCTGGTACCGGGTGAAGGTCTTGTCGAAGGTCAGTTCGACCTTGCCGTAGACGCCTTGCTTGTCGACGACGGTGAAGGCGGCGAACCGGCCGCAGGCCTTGCCGGCAACCACGGTCTTGCCGTCGAGTTCGGCCACGCGGATCTGCGAAATGCCGCCGGCATGCGGCAGCACCACGAAAGCATTGCCGAGCGCGTTGGTGACCGCAACATCATCCAGCCAGGTCGTCGCCCCGACGAGCATGTTCCAGCGCCGATCCATGATCATCCGTGGTCGGCCGACGTCGTTGAGCTCGAGCTCGATCAGTTGGCGGTCGGTGACCCCGAACAGCGTCTTGCCAGCGCGGAAGATGCGACGGAGCGGCAGCAGTGGTTGCTCGGCGAGCCTGCGGCCGCCGACGCCCCCGACGACTTCATATGGGATGTGCGCGAAGACGATTTCGGTCGAAGTCGGGAGCGAGATCACCCATCCTTCCGGGACCTTGATGACCTCGGCGTCGGCCGGCATCTGGTAGGCGATGCTCATTCCAGTTTCGAGGTCGCATAGCTCACCGGATGCAAGCCGGACCGCGCCGTTCGCCCAGATCCTGGTGACGGGATCGCCGGTGCGCGCGAACAACTTCTCGAACACCAGCGCGCCGCCGGCGGCCGTGGTGACGGCGCGCATGACTTGCGCGGCCTTCGCTGGCTTGCCCATAACGGTCGGCGCCGGCGGCGTGCCGCGCTTGCCCAGTTGGAACGTTGCCTGGAACCAATCCAGCAACGGGCCTGGAATGCACGAAAAGTCGCGGACCGACAGCGGCAGCTTTGCGCGCTGGTCGAAAACCGAGGCGTTATCCTTCATCCTCCGGACGAGGTCGCCGGGCTTGTAGCCCTCGATCCGCCCCTTGAAGGGATGGATTCCCGTGAAGACCTGGAAGGCGACGATGCCCCAGGCAAACCAATCGGTCTCCGGCGAGAAGGCCTTGGCGCTCCAATCCCGGATTGAGGGCATGATGACCGTCGCCGGCCATCGGCCTATCGCCCAGGAGTCGACATCGATCACCGAGGCGGACGCGGCATTGCCCTTTGTAAAATGGACCAGCCAGTTCAGTTCGTTGGCGTCGACCAGCAGAACCTGCTGTGTGTGCGCATAGGCTACGATATCGAACATGCACTGGGTAACCGCGACGGCATCCCACTCACCGAAGCCCGTCCGTGACCGGTAATCCGAGACAAAGACCCGCGACATCGGCTCGCCGACGACGAACGGCATGTAGAAGCCAATCGGCTTCCGGGAGTCGTCGAGCACCAGGCCGTGCGGCGCGACGATGCCAGGATGCTGCAGCCGCGCCAGCATCTTCACCTTCTCCGGCATGCCGTCGCGCGCCATCTTGTTCGGATCGGTGTAGAGCTTCACCACGGTCTGGCCGGTCTTGTAGATTGAGCCCTCGCCGCCGGTCGTGATGTAATCGGACTCGCGCAGCGTCACGCCGCCGCGGCCGTCGAGGAGAACATTGATCGCACCCTTGCGCGCCATCAGTAGAAGTCCTCCTCGGAGGGTTCGTAGACGTGGTGCTCGATGAGCCACTCCTCCATGCGCTCGCGCTCGGCCTCCGATAGGGCGGCCGGGAGTTCGCGGAGCCAGATGTCCAGCTTCACCGTCTGGAGAGCGAGCCAGACGAAGGGCGTCAGCCAGCGCGGGTGACGGCCCCATTCCAGGTTGCGCAGGATTCCGAACACGCGATTGTATTCCGGCGTGTTTGGCCACGACGCTATGATACAGATGTCGCAAGGATCTCCACCTTCGGCACCGAACCGCGGCGAATAGGTGGTTTCGCTTCCCGGCCGATAGCTGTACTCGACCGTCACGGGGAAGCCGTTATCCTTGCGGAAGTCCTGGAAGAAGGTCTGCGCCATCACAGCGCCTCGTGCTCGATGTGAATGCAGGCCATCGCTATATCGTCGATCGGGCCTTTACCGTGGCGCAGGCAGTCCCTGAGGAAGCGGAGCATCCGCCGCTTCACGAAGGCTCCCTCAGTCGACTTGAACGACATAAGTTCGGTGACGACGTCGCGCCAATCCATGCCGTCGACTTGTGTGACCCCATCAGAGAAAACGGCGATAAATCGGAACATCTGCAGGTCATGGTCGATGCTGGTGCCGACAAGCCCGTCTTCGACCGTATGACGGCCGATAAACTCTGAAGGGGCGCAGTCAGGAGCAAATATGTGCTGCGAGAGGGCCCGCGCGTCCATCCCGCCATGTGCTGTGATGAATGCGCGATACTCGTCGGTCCGCCAATAGGCGCGGTAGACCGGCATGTTCTTGGCCCACTCGATCCGGTTCATCACGAGCCTACCATCTCGATCAATGCCGGCCGCGACGCCATCGCCGACGATCCGAGACATCGCTCTGTCGCCAGAAATGGCGACATACACGCATGTCGCGAGCAGATCATCGGGTTGGAGGTACAGTGCAGATCGCGCGCATTCATCGCGGCGGTGGCTGTAGTGATCTACGATGCGCTCATTAAACCGAGGCGCTTCCATCAGAGAGGTCAGCGTGGAATGCGCGACGACTCTAGCCCCGACATCGGTACGCCCGCCGCTCGAGCAGCCATCTGAAACAACTGCGGCACCGAAGATGTCGCTGGCATACGACAGTGCATAGTCCTGACACGGCATGCCGCCGCGGAGATGCTGCGATCCGATGTGGAAGGCGTGGTCGGCTGTGAAGCGCATAGGTGGTCTCCGCGGCGGCTCTGCTCAGATGGTAGGTGCGATCGATTGGCTCGGACCGCCTGTGCCCAATGCTTGCGATGTGCTCGAGATCGACTGCGAGACGAATTGAGCCAGCTTGGCCAACTTGCCCTTGGTGGCGTCGCCGGCGTCGATGTATTGGGTGATGCCGGCTTCCCGCTGGAAGTCCCGGAGCGCTCCGCTGCAGCTGCTGGCATTGATCCCGATCAGGACGCTGACGTGGCTTTCGAGGTATTCCTCGCGCTGGGCCAATTCGACTTCGGCCCTGATTTGGGCGGGCCGCATCGCGGAATGAGTGTCCTCGCCATCGGTGATAAAGAAACTGATGGCGTTAGCATTGAACTCCTGGTCGTACAGCATCTTGGCGTACGCATTAGATGCGCCGATGCCGCTGTAGCAGGCATCAAAGAGCGGCGTTCCGCCACCCGGCTGCAGCGTGTCGTAAGAGGCGACGTCGATGTTGGTGAGCGGGATGAACCCGTGGACCTCGTTGACGCCCTTCGGGTACATCGTGCTGAAGGCGGCGACGCGGATCAGCAGGTTATCGGACCGCGGGGACTTTCCGCAGGCATCGACAGCGGTCTTCACAGCGGCGATCAGGTCGGGCCGGAAGGAACTGACCGAGCCGCTCATGTCGACCTCGATGTCGACGAGCGTATATTCGGTCGCGCCGAGCCCTTCGATGCGCGCGCCGGTGAATGAGAAGTTGCTGCCCACCGTGTGGGTTTCGACATCGGTACCATCGAGACGGGGCATGGAGTCTCCTTTCTGAATTTCGGGGTGAGGGGAGGCGATCAGGACAAGAAGGCGTCGGCCGTGGTCAGCACTAGGCCTCGGGCTTCCATGTCCTTGAGGAACTGGGCGGCAATCGCAGGAAAATCAGGTCCGCCGGGCGCCTGCGGGACCGGTGACATGCTGTCGGTCAGGATGTGGATCTTGCGGAGGTGATCGTCGCCGATGTTGTCGACGATCTGCCGGATCGTGGTGGCGACGCAGTGCGATGAGGCCTCGCCCGCGATACCGATGACGTCGGCCTCCTGGAGAACGGAGAGGAAGGCGCCGTTCAACTGCGTGGACGGGTCGGCGGGATCCGGCACCTCGGCCATGAGGGCCCCGTAGTGCTCCGTGAAGGTGTTGGTGCCCTTTGTGACGAAATCGATCGTGGCGAAGTTGTCGCGCTCCCAGTCAGTAAGGGCCAGGCGGAGATCATCGACCACGTTGTGACCCCAACTTCCGATGATGCAGTGCTCCGGCCAAATCATCAGAACGAACTTGCCGGCAGCCTCGATCGCCGCGGTGTAGTCGAGCATCCGCTGGCGGTATGCCTGGTTGCGCGGTGCCCACATACCCGACTTGATGTCGGCCTTCGTGATCATGGTGAAGGGTGCAGGGTGCTGGCCGTTCTGGCCGCGCCAGAAGCCGGGGTGTGCGACGTCGACGACGCGATGGGAGTCCAGCGTGACGTGGATGTCGTTGAGCCGGCGGCCGACGCGTTTTACCAGCTTGGCGACACGTCGCATGTCGTCAAGCGCGCCGGGTACCGGGAGCGTAGACCGAAACAGCGTCCCATCCGGCATTGCTGCGCCGACCCAACCGCTGCCTTCGTGTTTGATGTCCATGAAGTCGTTTTGGGGATCGATGATGACGAGATCGGCCTTGATGGTCTTGCGCACTGGTTCACCTCCTTTGGATTGGGTGGGATTAATCGTCGAAGCCGTCGTCGAACGGCTCGTAATCGTTGTCATATTGATCGAGCTCTGCTCGGTCTTCCTCGTCTCGCCGCTTCCTGCAAACGCCGCAGACGCGGTACACGGGGCCGTGCATGCCTTCCTCGTAATCGCGCGTGTCAGCGAGAACGGTCGCGGCTTGCTTGCACCAATCGCATTTGCCGGTTCGAGCCTCCGGTGAACGAGCGTACTCGCGGTCAGCCTTGAGGCACTCTTCGCAGAGATCATTCATCTCGGAGCCGAACGAGTCGGTTTCGCCCTGTACACGAGCGACCGCCGGCCGGTCTGGATGCTGATCGCACATTGTCCCTTCCGGAAGCGCGTGGTGCGATCCTGGCAACGATGAGATCGGTCCGGTCACATCAGCCACGGTCGGCGCTCCGGTTTTGATGGGCGCCTTTGATATCGGCAATGACCTGTGCCGCAGCGCGCTCGACGGCAAAGGCGAGCCTGTCGGCATCGGAGCCGTTCATGAAGCTATGAAGCTTGCGCTCCGCGGCGCGCGCGCTCCTCGAGCTTATTATTGAACTGGATGAGTTCGGTGACTCGCTCTTCGTGCATCGCTTTCGGCACGACCGGTACCGAATGCAACTCGGCCTTTTCGCGCATTTCCGCCGTGGCGATCGCGAGCGCGTCGATGAGATGATGCTTGTTTTTCAGCCGGCCGCCGAGCTCTCGCACCCAAACCCGGAGATAGCGGTTGGCGGCCTGCTTCCATTCCTCAATCGTTTCCGGCTCTTCCTCCAGCGGTGGGGTCGAAACGCCAAGCTTGTTTAGTTCCTTGTCGATCGACCGGATGCATTCGTAGGCGGCTTCGATGACGGCTTGCCGGACATATTCTTCGGGTACGATCGTCCCGGGAGTTATTACGATCTGCCCCTCGTGAAGAATGCGGATTGGTTCCAGGAGCCCTATGCGCGCCGCTTCGGCAATTTTCGTCGCCTCCTCGCGTTTTGCGAGCAGGGTAGAGACTTGCCCGATGCTATCGTGCTTCATGCCGCTTTCCCTTTTGACCTGTAGAGCGCGCGGTGCCAGGCGCGAATATCCAGATAGGTGACGTCCTTCAGGATCTCGGTGGCGCGCCGGATATGATCGATCGTGAACATCGCGGTGTGACAGTCGTCCCGACTGATGCCGAGATGGTTCGCGAGATAGACGTAGAGGCGATTGCGTGCCGCCTTCCGTATTCGGTTGGCCTCGCGCTCGTCCCGAACGGTGTATCCGCCGGTGATCACCGCGGTCTTCCAGAGCGGGTCAAAGACCTGGTCGTGGAAGTCCGACCGAGCCCGGCGGGTCTCAGAGTTTGCCGGTGTGCCGAGGCTCTTCGTGGTACCGGGATGACAGCCGCAATACGCCCCACACCGATCGCACTTATATATGAGCTTGTGGTGCAAGTCGGTGCGGCGCGGGTAGATCTCGCGACCGTCGGTCAACCTGGCGGCTACGCCGCAGCAGAGCGGAGCGAGTTCGGTCACGCTGCCCTCGCTATTGCGTCGATGTTGGCTTTGATGACTTCGAACGAGATCGCAACAACTTCAGGGTTGTCGTTCCAGGAGTCTTGGCCGTTTATCGAGACCCAAAGGTCTCGCCATGCATAGAAGGCCTTCTCCTGCCAAGCCATATACGCGGCTGGACCCGGGATCGCTGCTGTCTCCTGGCTGAAAGCTTCCTTCGCACCTTCAGCAACAATGTCCTCATCCGAGATGTCCTGAAGCGGTTCGATTTTGACCGCCGTGACAATCAGGGTGAGGCGGGACGCCCAGCGGGGCATGTGCATTGACGCACGACGACGCCCAGCCCAGGGCACAGTTACGCCGGCCGGCGGATACGAGAGATCAGGCGCCCAACCAGCAGCCGTGTTGGCAATCGAGCCCCCAGCCGTGAACAACACCGACATAGCGCGCGGCGGAAGGTCGGCCGGCTTCGTCGAATCCCATTTCTTGCTGACGCGCCACTCCTCACGGACCCAAAGCCGATCGCCAGGCTTCACCTTTGTCCAGAAGGAAGGCCGGTCGGCTACGAAACCACCCTCAACAGCCCGCGCGTCGGCGGGGATCTTGGCACCCGGCCGGTAGAACCGCTCCGCGACGGCCAAGCGCCTAGTCATGGTCTTACGGTCGTCCAACTCCGCGTTGACCATCGGCGCTGAGAATAGAATTGGGATGTCGGTCACCGCGCGGCTCCATAAACCGCCTCGCACACGGCTCGGCACTTCTCGATGTCGAACCTGTCTTCGGTCCGAACTCCACTCTCCATGTCGATCCAGTAGCGGCCCCGCATCTGCTCGAGCACGGACATGACGCCGCGAATATTCTCCGGCGATATGCCGCCGGCGTAACCGACGAGACGATCGCCTCCGGGATGCATTGGCCATGAGCTGGCGGCCTCTCCGGTCCCGCCTGAACGGTCGAATAGCCAGTCGACCGAGGTATCGCGCGGAAACTCGTCCCCTCGGGTCTGGGCGATACAGCGCATGCGGCCCCAGCCGTTCCGAAATTCGATGATGCGCGTCGGCTCCGGGTCGGCATGGTTGACCTGGATGCGGCGGAAAGAGCCGAGGTCGGCCGGGATAATGTCGACGATGCATTCGCCTGCCATGATCCTGCGGCTGTATTCGCCGCAAAGATGCGCCGACAAACGCGGTCCGCTCCACATGATGCGCGACAAGCCGGCGTGGTGCGGGTAGCGTGGATCAATGCCCTGGCGCTTCGGCGAGAACAGAACGCCCCATTCGATCGGGTAGCGGCTCGAGAGCGCGATCATGCCATCGATCGAGGTCCAATTATCGACGCCGGTGAACGTGATGAATTCCGGCTTCATGCCGTAGCTCCGTGATGCTGCTGGACGCGCAGCGGGTTGGGATAACCGGGAGGCAAGTGTTCCTGGAGGTCACGCTTGACGTAGTGCTTCACGCCGAGCGCCTGACAGACCTCAATGATGCGGAGGGTGTAGTCGCGCCAATCGATCGCCTTCGCGATCTTGGCGACGTAATTCACACGCCCAATCTTATAGAGGTCGACGAACTCGTGAGTGTGCCTGATGATCTCGATCGACGACTCCGCCGATAGCGTCGGCTCGAGCGACACCCAGGTGAAGATGCCGGCCTCATAGAACCGGCGCAGCGTCTCGATGCGATCCCACGGCAGCGCCGCCTTGCGCTCCCACTGCTTCGAGAACGCACCATCCAGTGTCGTCAGCGTGCAGGCATAGGCGTCGCGATCGCGGCGATAAAGATCGATGTAGGGGAGGGCGCGGCTGCCGCCCTTGGATAGAGTGCAGAACGCAAGCCCGCCATCAATAAGCGTCCTGATGGTCAACTCGGTATGGGAGAGGTCGCCGAGATGAAACGGATCGCTGGAGAACGTGATAAATATCTGCTCGTTCGGCCCGCCGGCGACACCGGCGTTGCGGTAGCGCAAGATGTCACGGCGGAGACGGTCAAGGTAACCAGGCCGGGGCTCGGCGCCTTCATTGAAGGTGTCCCGGGGGATGCGCGTCGCGAGCGGCACATAGCAGTAGAGGCACTCGTGACCGCAACCACGATAGGGGTTCGTGGCGAGCGGTGCATATTCGCCGGCGTTGCCCTTCGGGCGATAGATCACGTCCGCACCAGGCACGACGGGCTGATCAGCGAAGTATCCATCCGCCGTAATCACTTCGTGGCTCCTTCTGGTGCCGCGTCTGTCCATTCCTTGTCGCGGCGGGTTTGCTCGAGCTTGGCGAGATAGGCCTCGCGGAACTGCACGAACGTCTCGAATTCACGGGGATCGTCGCGAAGCTTGTAGACGTCATGCGATTGTCCGCTGTTCTTGCCGGTGCCGAGCCACGACGAGAGTGAACCGATTATGTCGCCGCCTTCGTCGAGGAGGTCGTGGCCATAAGTCGAGCCGCCGGTGGCGCGCATGTGAAACGTCATGCGCCGCCGGATGATGGGTTTGGCAGGATCCGTCATTCTCGCCCTCCGAGAGAGCAGGACGCGCCGTCGTACATCTCGACCAGGATGTCCTCGATGAGGGCGCCGACCCGCCTGCGTGCATTCCAGACGCAGCTATGGTCGACGCCGAACGCGATCCCGACGGCGCTTGGGCTGTCGGATACGAGGCGGTGGGCGAGGCCGATCGAGATCAGGCGGATGCGGCAAGATCCGCTCCAGCGGGACTTCTGGAGAACGACATCGCGGCCTACCTTGAACGCGCCGGCGATTGCGGCATGGAGAATCTTCATCCTTACCTTCGTGCCGTAGCCGAGAGGCGTATCGGCCGCGGCGTCGAAATAGGCTGAGATGGCGCGTCGGATTGCGGTCTGCTCGGCCTCAGCGGTCAGTCGGGCGACACGCTCGCGCGGCGCGCGCCGCTGATCCGGGACGATGTCGGTGGGCGGCGGGAGCATAATGATGACGGGCTTTGGCAAGAACGGGTTTGGCCGCGGCGTGGGCGGGACGACGCGCGGCATCCTCGACCGGACGGCCGCATAGTGGCGGGCCAGCGCGGCGGCGCTTGCGAACTCGGGCGCCGTAGCCAGCAGCATGCTCATGCCAATTTCCTCTTTGGGAAGGTCGAACGGCCGCGGATCGGGCGTTTCGGTTTGGCTGACTTCGGGCGAGGGCGGCCCTTCGCCTTAGCCTCCATAGCGGCCTGGTGCTCGGTGTGGCTGCGCTGGATCTTGCGCGTCCTCGCGCGCTCGCCGGTGTCGGATCCACGCGTTGTGATCCGGCGCGTCCCTCCTGGCCCGTTGCTCCGTCGGTCGTGCTGGTTGACCGTGATCGCCTCGATGAAATTCGGATCATTCGCCGGCGGGATCGTGTCCCAGGCGGCGGTATCGAACTTCCGAGCCTCGAGCGCCGGCCGGTGATCGAAGTTGGTATGTTCGATCCGACCGAGCTTCTCATTGTTGATGGTGCTTCGGCCCTCCTGGTTGAGGAGAACCTGAAGCTTGACCTTGCATGGGATCGGCGGGCGCTTCCATTCCGGAGGTGGCTTGTCGAGGATCGTCATCGTGCGACGATCTCCTCGACCTGCTTGAGACAGGCCTCCATCGTGATCTCGCCGGTGAGGCGCTTCGTGTGAGCCGCCAGGATCAATTTCGCCTTTTCTGGTGGTCGGAGTCGTTGAAGGCGCTCTCTTTCCCGTTCTTTTCGTACCAGGCGAGAGACATCCTCCCGAGTTTCGCCGGGCCTCCGTTTTCGATTTGCGCCAACGCCTTGCTGTAGGAGCGAAGTTGATCGGGAGCGGACCCGGTCGTCCCGCCACGGGAGACCTGGTCCGCTCCCTCGGCCGACTGGCGGACCTCAGTCGACCGCACATTGCCGCCGGCGGGAGGTGTACCGGACAGCAAATCAGGTTGGGACGAGCCAGTGTCGCGCTGGCTCGTCCCGGCATCGGCCGGGGCTGGGGAAGCCGATGCCTGGTCTCGGGACTGCGTCGCTCCGCTGGTACCCTGACCTGAATCCGTAGCCGGCTTCTCACCGGCATGGCCGATTTGCTGGTCGGCTCCAGATCGACTTTCGGTCTGGGCCGCATCAGCTTGATGCGTCTGTTGATCGGTCGCGCCGGCCGTGTTCTTGACCAGCGGATTGTAGTTTGGATCGCCCTCAGTCGGCTTCTCCTTGGCGAACATCTCCTCGACCGTCGCTTCCCCGTTCTTGATCGACATGAACATGCCGCGCAGGGTCGCGATGTGGTCGAGTTTGATGTCACCTTCGCCCTCGATGCCGAGCGCTTCGAAGATCTGATCGGGCGTGACGCCGAACGAAGCAAAGGCCCTAATTGCCTTTTCTCGGTTCTCGGACAGGGTGGCCGTGGTACCGGCGACGATGGCGCGTGCGGCATAATAAGCCTGCCGGGTGACGCCGCGCGGGATGCCGGCCAGGATCGCATTGCGCTTCGCGATCGCGGCGGCCGCATTGCCGGTCACCGTGATCATGTCATTGGAGAAGACATGCCCTCCCGACGTCAGGATATTGCGTCGGATCGTCGCTTCGGATGCCATGTTCGTTTCGAGATCATGGAATACGCCCAGCGCCTCAACCCAACCATCCTTCTTGTTGACGGTGATGACGCGAGCCTTAATGCGATTGTTGCCCCAACACTGCGCGGCAATCTCAGCAAGGCGGATGCTCGGTCCTTCGATCGGCTTATTTTCGGTCTCGTCGGTCGGGCCGTTCCGACCGCGCTGCTTCTTTTTTCGAACGAGAGCATAGAGACACTCCGCCGCGGTCTCCTCGTCGAGGGTGGCCAGCGTGCAAATATTTTCGATTGCTTTATGAATGCTCCGCGGGAATGCCTTCGCCGTTGCAATTTGGCTATCGATCTCTGCCTTCAGGATTGCCGGCAGTGCGGAGTCCATCATGTGGTCCGGCACAAGCCCGGTTGCTTCCATTCGGATTGAATCTGCGGGTGAAATGATTTGCTGCTGCATTTCCGTTCCTCAATGATCAGATGAAGGCGTATGGCGACCAGTCGGTGTCGCCCCATTTCTGGGCTGGAATGTCCGGCTCCCACTCATTGTCCGGGCCGTATTTTTCCATGAGCCCGCGGTAGGCTACGATCGCGCCGTCGACGTCGGCGACGGCCTGCTTAAAGATCATGCTGCTCAAGTCGAATTCGCCGACGACAGGCTGCGGAGCGCCGCTCGCCTTGATCATCACCCACACCCACTTCAGGGCGTCGTCGGAATCCGCATCGGTTTCGGCGACGGCAAGCGCTCGAAACACCGAGTCCAGAAATTCCCTGTCATAGGGATTGTTGAAAACCCGGCCCTCGGCATAGAGCTTGGCGGCGGCACGCAGCGCCTTGATGTAGGCACCGGCCTGCAGATCGTAACGCATCCGCGAAACCGCCTTCTTCGCCGCTTCGAGCGCGCGCTCCTTGAAGAAGGGACGGAACGACTTCAAATCGATGATGGCGTGCGAGAGGAGGTGGTCGATGCGCGCCTTCAGTCGCACACCATTCTCTACGTAGAAGATGCTTACTTCGCTAGCGCCAGCGACAAAGGTACCGTCGCGCATGACCGGCGCGAGTTTTGGATCACGCTGCATCCAGCGCGCCGCCATCTCGATCTCGTGCAGAGCATCCCGCGGAATGATGGTTCGGCCGACATTCTCAGCTTCGAACTTGGCGATGATCTCGTCCCAGATCAGGACATCCTTGTCGAATTCGCGGATGGCCGCGATCGCTTCTTCCTTCTTCTTGCCAGGCTTGACCCCAACCAGTTTGCAGTGACTCCGGAGATGCTCCATCGTCACCAATGCATCCTTGTAGTCCGTCACTGCCGGCGCAATGGCGAACCGTTCCGCGAGGGAGAGCCGCCCTTCCAAGGCACGGCAATGAATCGCATGGCCCCACTTGAGCGCCATGGTTTCTTTCTCGACCCCCGGATAGAGCTGGTCGTGCTGATACTCGACAGGGTCGATGATCAGTTCTTTCAGCGAAGTGGAGCCGAGCGACTGGTCGGCGTGGTATTCAGCTTCCGGGACACCGAAATAAATGCCGGGCTCGAAACGGACGACGTTATTAGAAATCGGGGCGGAGACGAGCGCGTTCATTGGCGAACCTTCGACATGGTGATGATCTTGGCGGAGCGGGCAGCCACCCATTCCTTGACGTCCGACGCGCGCCATCCCGGAGCCAGGCCGCGACGTCATCGGTCGACATCTCGACTTCCTTGCCGGCAAACTGAAGGGCGAACTTCGCGAGCATTGCGATCGAGAAGATCGTGGCGAGGATCTCGACGAGGAATGATCCTCCGAGCCAGACGCGGGACACCGCGATCGAGCCGATCAACATGGTCCAGAAGCAGGCCTGGATAAGGAGCAGGACGAAGCGGCGAGGGCGCTTCAACTGGACGTGAATTTCGACCTTGCTTTCAGACACGGTTGTTACTCCGCTGCCTGGTGCACGGCGCCCTTGACGTGGCCATCCTCGATCACGACGGCGGTCGGCCGGCTGGAATTCACCGTCTCGGCAATAATCAGCAGATCCTGCTGCTCGGCGAGGTCAGCGAGCGCCTTCCAGCTTTCGTCGTCGAGCAGCGCCGCGTTCTTCGTGGTGATGAAACGGAGCTTCGGCTGCAGCGCCACCGCAATGGCGATCGCGGTGCTCAGCTTCTGCGCCTGACTGGCTTGGCCAAGCGGGTGGCCGTCGAGCAGCACAACGCCGTCACCGAACGTGATGCCCGGGATCGGCATCTTCGCTGCCGCGATCGCGTCCTGCTTCGCCTTCTCGCGATCCTCCATGGCTTTGGTCAGGGTGGCGGACTGCCGCTCGAGAACTGTGGCTTCCTGGACGAGCCGTTCTTTCTCGGCACGGGCGCGCTCCGCCGCATCGAATCTGGCATTCTCGTCTCGTGCCGCCGCTATCGTGTCTTGGAGCGCAGCGGTATCGATCGACGCCGGTTCGTCGCCGGCATCGGCGATCTCCATCCGGACATCGGCAGCGGCTGCTTCGTCCTCTTGCTCGCCGAGTTCCAATCGCTCGATTTCGTCGCGCAGTTCCTGGATGCGCTTCCGCTTCTGCTCGGCAGAGGCATCGAGCGCTGCGGCGCGCTGCTTGCGCGCGGCCTGGGTCGCCCGGTACCGCTCGACCTGCGCGTTCTGCTCGCCGGCAGCGGCGAGCTCGGCGACGAGAGCAGCCTCGTCAACCCGAGCCGTCGGCGCCGTCTCATCGATCGCGATAGCGTCAGCTCGTGTTCGCCGCGACTTGGCGTCCCTATTAACCTCCGTCCGCTTGTCGAAGTCCTTTTTGTTCGCCTCGGCGATGGCATCGAAATCGACACCGGGAACGAAGCGCTTCAGCAGGTCGAACTGATCTTTCGGCTTCATCGCGATAAATTCGAGAGGATCGCAACTCAGCGAGCCGATCAGGCTATTCAGGATCTGCTGCGGATTCGAAAATTTGGCGCCATCGGCCCCCTCGATTGTTAGGCTGGTCGAGTAACCCCTATCGTTGTCGGCCCTCTTGATCCGGCGTTTGACCTTGAGTTTGACCCCACTGTCATTGCCGATAGCAGCCGGGCAGAAAGGCGGTCGAGCATGACCGCGGCGCAGCTCTTCGGCACCAGCCCGCCATCGATCAGCATCTGCAGCATCGCGTCGAAGGATTCCTCCGCGATCAGCATCCGTGTTCCGGCCAGGGCGCGCGCGCCCAGTCGTCGTCTTTGATGTCGATCGTCACCGGCGTGGCGATCTCGTTTTTTCTCGGGAAATAGGGGGTGTTCATCATGGGAACAGTTTCCATCAGCCTCTCGCGGGACGCAAATTGTGGTGCTGAACGTTCGTGCAGCACATCGCGAACGAATGTGCAGGCCATGAATCTGACTGCCGAAATCATACGGTTAGCGCACCATCTGATGGGCGGCAGCCGAAAGAACCTGGCTCATGGAGCTCGGTGCTCGATCCGAACAATCGACAACTGGAAGTCCGGCGCGCGCGCGATCGCATTCGAAGAGTTCTTTCATCTGTTGGCGGAGCCTGAAGGGGCCGAGTTCTTCGAAGCATTCTGGAAGCAGGTGCCGGAGCGGACGCGGGAGCGATGGATCAAGGGCGAGATCCTGCGCCGGCGCCTCGCCGAGCGTGAGGCTGCCCGCGCCGCCGAAGACCGCGAGGTCGAGCAGCTTCGTATGGAATTGAACGCCAAGCGCTGACGCGCCGCCGCCGCGCCGGCCGCGCGGTCGTCTACTTCGAAAGTCCTCCAGGTGTTCTATCTCCTCCTCTCCGACATTGCGGTCAACATCGGCAGCTTCTGCGCCAGCCTAGCCGAACACCACAGCGCTAGGCGCGACGTCTGGCTCGAGCGTGGAAAGCTCTGGGCGGACATCCGCACATGGTTTCTTCACCGCGGGACGAAAAAGTTCTCCGAGATACGCGATCGCCGAAAGACGGTGAAGTGATGGCGGTGTTGACCTGGTCGGACGAACGCGTCGAGCAGTTGAAGAAGCTCTTGGAAGCCGGACTTTCCACGAGCAAGATCGCCGCGGAATTGGGCGGTGGCATCAGCCGCAATGCGGTGATCGGCAAGGTTCATCGGCTTGGTCTCACTGGCCGCGCGAAGCCTGCGCCTCCGGAGGTCGAGAAAGTCCGCAGGCGGACGAATGGCCGGAAGGTCCACTTTACCCGAAGGCAGCCGGTAGAAGAGCCGCAAGAACGTGAGGAGATCCCGCCGGACTTCGATCCGAGCAACGTCTCGGCCTTCGATGCGGCGATACCGGTCGAGCGCCGAAAGGGACTCCTGGATCTCCAACAGCATCATTGCCGCTGGCCAGTTGGTGACCCGCAGTTGCCGGATTTCTTCTTCTGTGGCGGAACCGCAGAGGAAGGCCGCCCGTACTGCGCACTGCACTGCCGCGTGGCTTTCACGCCAGCGGGCCAGCGTGCCGCCGAACGAGCGGCGATGTCTCCGGCCGAGCGCGCCATTCGTATCGCGCAGGGTAGGGGTGTCCTTGGTGTCCGGCGCTGGGACGAAACATCGGGCACGGTAACAGGGCGCGCGAACGCGACTACCGGGGCGTTCAGCGTCGCCGATCCGCGCGAGATCCGGAGCCAAGACTTCCACGGCTTGCGCGTGAACAACTGGAAGGGCACCGCCGCCGCGGTGACGACCCAGCGCAGCCCAGGCTCGAGCGCGCAATCGGTCGCTGATCCCCGCATTGACGGTCACGAGAAGAGCGTGCAACTCGGCGTCGGGCATTGGGATCAGCCGTCATCCGTGGTCAAGGGCGATGTTTCGGTCGGCACCGGCCGCTATGCGGTCGCCGATCCCAGGCTTGAGCGGAAGGTCTTCAACTCCACCTTTCGGATCGTGGCATGGCCGGAGCATTCACCGGCAGTTGCTGGACCTGGTGGTGCTGGCGGCGGCCTCGCTGTGGCCGATCCGCGGCCCGCGCAGCGCGACGACTATAAGCAGACCAAGTATCGTGTCACGGGCTACGACGAGGCCTCCGGCGCTGTCATCGGCGCCTCGACGACCGGCACCGGCGCGTTCGCCGTCGCCGATCCGCGGCACCACAATTGGCATCCCGGCGCATCGAGCTCGAAGGAACGGGTGACCGGATGGACAGAGCATGCTCGACCAGTGACGGGTTCGCAGCAGGTCGCTTCGGGTGCAGGTGCGGTTGCTGACCCCCGCCCAGGCTTCGGTCCGCACACCCATCACCATGTCCTTAAGGTCACGGATTGGGAGCAACCGGGTGGCACCGTAACGGCGTCATCTCATCCATCGGGCGGTGCGCTGTCGGTAGCTGATCCGAGGCTCGCCGTTGGCGCGCGCAACTCGGCGCTCGGCGTGAACGAATGGGACGGGCCCGCCGGTGTGGCCGGCGAGAGCAATCCGACGAATGGCGCCTTTGCGGTCGCCGATCCCCGCCCCGAGGCGCTGTCGGACGAGAGGCGCAACGCCTACCTCACGGGCGGTCACTACGGTGTCGTGCCGTGGGATCAGCACAGCGGGGCGGTACCGGCGCACGCCAAGAACAACAACGGCCCGTGGTCGTCGCCGACCCACGACATACCGGCGACGGTCCCGCGGCGGAGACTGCGCCATGGGACAAGCTACCGGCCGCGAACGACAAGTTGGTATGTGTCATCCGTGCGCTGGATGGGACGTGGCACAGGCCGTTCACGACCCTGGAACTCGCCGCGCTACAAGGCCTCGTCGACCTCGACGATGAGCAGGAACGGTCAGCGCTTTCGCTTGATCCGCTTGATCAAGACTGGGCGGCGTACATCGAGCGCATGAACAACATGCTGGTGCTTGATGGCGCCTCAGATTCCGCGTGGCGCGAGCGCATCGGAAACATGGTGCCGCCTCCCGCGGCCCAGGCAATTGCTGGCGTCTGTGGCGTCACGCTGCTCGCCGCCTGGTCGGGCCAGACCTTCATGATGGGATCAACACCGATTTGGGTGCGCCCGGTTGCGGTCGCTCTCATGGCTGCTCAATCGACGTGAGGGAAATGGCGAAGGCAGCAAAGCCGTTCGAGACGGAAGCCGATCTCTGCAAGCGGTTCATCTCGGCACTCCCGGAGGGATGGACCCCCTACAATGAACACGCAGGTTGGGACATCTTGCTCGTGCGGAACGCCGATGGTTTCCAGATCGGGATCGAGGCCAAGCTCCGCTTCGGTACCGACGTCATCAACCAGTGCCTTGAGGAATACGGCGCCTATGACGCCGACCGTATGGGGCCGGACTGCCGGGCTGTCCTGGTGCCGTACGACGCGCCGGGCGGCTTCGGTCTCATCTGTGCCTATATCGGCCTGACGATTATTCGAGTGCGATCGCAGCAGCAGACGGACGCGCTGCCTCGCTTTTACCGACCAGAGGTGTTCGAGCCCGGATTGCCGGGTGACAAGCACGGCATCAACCAGAAGCACTGGTACGAATGGGCGCCGGCCCATCGCCACCGTCTGCCGGACTACGTGCCGGACGTTGTGGCAGGTTCTCCATCGCCGGTTCAACTGACCGACTGGAAGATCGCCGCGATCAAGATCGCGATCATCCTTGAGAAACGCGGCTTCCTGATCCGCGCCGATTTCAAACACGTCAACATCGATCACCGGCGCTGGCTGCCATCCGGCAACGGCTGGCTGGTGCTGGATGGCGGCGTCTATCGAGCGTCGAGGGGATTTCCTGACTTCAAGGTGCAGCACCCACGCGTCTACGGCGAGATCGCCGCCGACTACGACAAATGGAAGCCAGCCGATCCGGTCGGACCATTACCGCTCCCTGAACCGAAACAGGAGCAGATGCTATGAGTGGCCGTGTGCAATGCTGTGTGCCGTTCTGCCGGCACACCACGGGGCGGTTTTCGCCGCCGACAGAATGGATCTGCGGAGAACACTGGCGTCTGGTGCCGAAGGATATGCGGCGCGTGTACGGCCGCCGTAAGCGCGCCTGGTGTCGGTACCACCACGTGAACGACGGGAGCGCGTGCGATCGGCTTTGGGCGAACCTGAAGCGGCGCGCAACAGAGGCGGCGGCAGGACTGGTATGACGCGTTACGACACTGCCGAGATCAAGAAACGGCTCAACGAGCAGTTGGAGCGCGTGCTGGATCATTTCTGGAAGGGGTACGTGAAGCGCGGCAAGATCGCGTACTGCGCGCCGACTGGCCGGAAGGACGATCTCGGGTCGTTTCAGGTCTATCTCGCGCGGGTCGGCAAGTACGAACGCGGCGCCTGGGTCCGCAGCTCGGCCAGCATCGGCGGCGACGAGATCAATCTCTTTGCGTATGGCTTGACCGGCAATCATCGCGCGACGTCAGAGGACGTCTTCGATCGAGCGCGGGAATTTGTCGGGCTCGAGAGCGGGCGCCAGGAGACGCCGGAGGAGCGCCGGCAGCGCGAGCGGCGCGAGGCGGATGCCGCGGAGAAGCGCGCCGCCGACGATCGCCGGGCAGTGGAGCAGGAGCGCGCCAGGGTCCTTACAGCAGGCGGTATATGGACGGAATGCGTGTCGATCGAAGGCACATTGGCGGAGGCCTATCTCGTCGACGCCCGTGGAATCCCGGTACCGTCGGGCGGCTGGTATGATGCGCTCCGCTACCATCCGCGGCTGCTGCTTTATCCTGGCGAGTCGCCGTCGCAATCCAACCAAGCATTCCCTTGCTTGGTCTGCCGAGTCGATGACGTATTCGGTGACCTGACCGCGTTGTGGCGAATCTACTTGGATCCGAAGAAGCCGGCCAAGGCCCCCATCCGCGAGCCGAAGATGGGCTTCGGGCCGGCCGCCGGCGGCGCCATCAGGCTTGGCGGCGTGGCCGAACATATCGGTGCTGCCGAGGGCGCGGAGTCGGCGCTCGGCGCCAACGCGCTGATCAAGTACCGCTATCCCGTGTGGTCCATGATGTCGACGAGCGGTCTCATCGGCTTCGAGGTGCCGATGGAGGTCGAGTGGATTTCCGGATTCCCGGACGGTGACAAGCCCTGGAAAAAGGAAGGGAACGACATCGTCTTGGCGGAGCCCGCGGGCCGCGCGGCCATGCGACGGCTCGGTGAGCGGGTGCGCGCGCTGGACAAGCGCTTTGATACGCAACCCGAACCGAGGATGAAGAGCGACTACAACGACATCTGGCAGGCGCGCCGGCGCCTGGAGGCCTGTACGTGAGCAAGAAGCCAGCGGCACAGCCAAATAGGCCGACGCAAAACGTCCGGGCCGAGGAAGCCGTCATCGGGAAAATTTTGGGGTCGGCCGAGACTTTTTGGGCGGTCTCTGACCGGCTGACCGCCGACCAATTCTCGGTGCCGCACCACCGCGCGATCTTCACCGCGGTCCAGGAATGCTGCGAGCATGGACCGGGCCCAAGCCTATCGCTGCTCGAGGCGAAGCTACCGACCGAATTCGAGGGGATCGGCGCGGTCGAGGCGGTGCTCCTGTTCCTGATCGAGAGGGCGGCGGACGTCACCAACGCACTCGATTTCGTCGACGACATCATCCTGGCCTGGCGGGAGCGCGCCCGCATCGAGCTCGGGAAGGTCGCGACGGTCGCCGGCAAGACATTCGACGAGACCCGCGAGGATATCGAGACGCTGCTGCGCGTGGTCGATGACCATGATCGGATACGCCACGCGGTCCGCGTCGGCGATGCCGCGCGAGCCGCCACCGAGAAGGCCGCGGAAGCATTCCAGCACAAGGGCCGGCGCGCCGTCGGCGTCTTGACCAGAATAGAGGAGATCGACCTCGCCATTGGCCCCCAGATTGGCGGTACCGCCATCACGCTGGCCGGGGCGTCCGGCCATGGCAAGTCGGGATTGCTGGCGCAGATCTTCCGAAACGGCGCCGCGGCTTCGCTCGACCCGTCCAGCGTATTCCCCTCGCTCCTGATCAGCATGGAGATGTCGCAGATCCAAAACGCCTATCGAAACCTGGCGTCGATCACCGGAATTTCGGTGAGGAAGCAGATCAGCGGCGACTTCAACCAGAAAGAGTTCATGGACCTGCAAACGGCCAGGGCTGCACTCGACGCCATGCCAATGTATGTCCAGGACCGCGGCCGGCTCACGATCGACGAGATCGAGAAAGAGATCCGCATCGCGGTCCGGCGCTACGGGATCAAGCAAGCCGGCATCGACAACCTCAAACTGATCAAGCCGTCTCGGGACAATTGGAGCCTGGTGCAGACGATCGAGGAGGCGACCGCGCGCACCAAAGCGCTGGCGAAGGAGCTCGATATCGTGATCTGGCAATTGGCGCAGCTCACGCGCGACGGCCAGAAGACGGGAAACTGGCGATTCCGCGCAGCCGATATCTACGGCGGCGGTCTCGTCGTCGAGAACAGCGATCTCGTCCTTGGTTGCGCTGTCCCAATCGTCTGGCTGCGTGAGAACAAGCCGGAACCGCCATCGGAGGCGAACCCGCGCGGCCGCGAAGCCTTCGACAAATGGCTCAAGGACATGGAAGTGCTGAAGCACAAGGCTGAATTTGCCGCGTTCAAGGTACGAGACGGTCGCGGCGAGACCTGGAAGGAAATGGACTTCGATGGGCCACGCATGCTGTTCGGCAACGCGGATCGAGAACCAATTCCATTTTAACCAAAGAACTGGGGTCTCGGTCGCGACAGTGCCCGATGCCTAGGTGTATACTCAAAAACCCGCACGACCGATCAGGCTCGTATGAGGTCCGCTATGCCCCTGATAGCGGCTCTACAGCAGACCTCACCCGGTGTCCGAGTTGGGCCAACAGCGGTCATTCCGCAACCGCGTAGATGAGTGCTGCCCTCACCGGGAAGCGAGGCGGCGCATCGGGTGGAGCGGATACAAACGCCGCAAGCCATTTGGAGCGCCTCGCCGTTACGTTTTCGGTACAGGCTTGACCTTGACGCCCGCGCGTCGCAGGTTTCGGGGCGCCGCGCGCGGCTCGCGCGCCCAATAGGCAGGATCGATCTTTCATGGCATTCGTGCAGTTCACGCAACCGGACGATCAGCCCATCGTCATCAACACGGATAGGATCGTGGCCGCCACACCACTGCCCGACGGACAAGGCACGCGCATCACCTTCAGCAACGGTGGCCATCAGGACGTGAAGCAACTCATCGCTGACGTGCTGCGGCAGTTGAACATAAGCGCGTAGGCTCAGGACATCGCTGCCTGCGCGAACCATTCCGCCGATCAAGTGAGATCGTGCTGCCCAACGTTCGCAGATGGATCATTGAACAAGCAAAACGGCCTCAGTGCGCGCACATCTGAGGCCGTTTGAGACCTCCCGCCGGGCATTGGGCAAAATGTCGACCGGTCGGTGGCTTGGCTTTCGGAGATAGGATCGCCGATTGCTGAGGACCAAGACCAGCCCAAGGTGAATCGTTCCGTCCCAATCCGAAATATTTAGCGTCCTGACCGCACCGCGGATGGCGCCCTGGCCTCTGTTTTGACCCTTGAATCGCTCTGTAACCACTAATTCGGCAACCGAACACGAATTAACTGGCTATTTGGTTCGATCGGGATCCATATAGCCCCATCACCGCCGCTTCACGGCATCCACCGGTGACAGAGAGTGTTGCGCTCCCGCCTATTCGAGGGGAGGCATCATATGCCTCAATCTCAACGCCTGTCGTCCGGCATTCTGCCGGTTGCATTTGGGCGCCCCGCCTGTCCGAAGTGCAAGGCCGAGATGATGCTTACCCGCATCGAGCCAGCACGCCCTGGCGTCGACTTGCATACGTTTGAATGTGCTGTCTGCAATCACGTAGTTACGGCCCTGGCCGCGTATGAAGATCCTATGAAGTCCAAGGCTCTCGGACGCTGGCTTCTAGGCGATTTGCACTCGCCGACGTAGTTAAGTGTACAAACTAGGCCTCGAGCTCCCAGGAAACTCCGATGCGACTTTCGACCCACCGACAAAAAATTGCGTAGTAAGCAAACGCAAAAGGAGGAGGAAATGAGGGATTACACATACGAACGGAACGTGCCCACCGCGGCCTTGCGTAAGGCACGAGAAGCCTTCAAGGAGGCGGACGTCAAGGTAGCAATGGCCGAGTATGAACGCACTCAAAAGGCGTTCCATGCAAACCACGAGCGGTTAAAGGCGGAGCGATTGGCTCGCGACGCCGAAGCAGCGCGGAAGCTCAAAACCTGATCGGAGGCTTTCGGTCAAATCTGAGTAGCTCCTCGAACCTGTTAGGCTGAAATATCTTGCCGTACTCGTCGGTGATCTGCACCTGCCATCCACCCCTAACTAGAGTGCGAGCTTTCGCAACGCCAGCATTGGACTGACGTGGCTCGCAACGACGGTTTCCCGTCATCCTTCCTCGCAAGAATGCTGAACGTCATCGCATCCTCAAAAGAGAAAGGCTGGCAAGCGTTACGCCGCTCTGCAGGACTAATAGCTGCAACCACTGATGGCCCGGCAACGCCTGGTCATACGTTGGGTCGGTATCTGCCCCTCAGCGAAAGCCAGCATAGATGCGTGCGCTCGACACCTCGTCCCTCTCACCACTGGGTGTGACAGTCACACTGTCCTTTACGACAGCTAGGTCACTGCAAGCGTCGATTCAGTGTCACGACTGAAATGACCAATGTTTCAATTGGGTCAATCGCGACCGGGTTGAGTCAGCGAATTACCAATGTCTCAATTGGGTCACAAGCGGCATTTGACGCCGCGCTGAGCGGCGTCCGGTCTACCCCGGTGAGCTGACGTGGCGATCTTCAATCCGGATTTCGGCCATGGGTCACGAGCGGTAATGCTCTGACTGATCGTAAGCTTTCCGCTTGGCCATGAGAAGCTGACGTCCACGCCTTTATGAAACACGCGCTAACTTGGGCAAGCAACGGAGCGGGCCTTTTCAGATTAGCGGCCAACCTCTGCTTTGATGCGAGTGGAGGAGCGACAGTCCCGACTTCCCGCTAAGATCTTTGCAGCCGTTGATGAGATCGGCATTTTCCGCTTGCATTCGTAGACAAATCACACCGCGATTTCATATCCGTGATTCGAGAGCAGGATCTCGAGGCACGGAATGGCCGAAGGCGAGCGCCGCAAGCGCCGATCGAAACGAACGATTCAGCGAGAGCGGAAGCGGAAGGTTGACGCTCGGGCCGCGCGCGAGCAACAGCGCGCGGACAAGCGCGCCGAGGCGGCCGCCGCATGGGAAGCCGGCTATCCGCAGCGCGCGAAACGGTATCAGGCTGAATACGAGCGCCGGATAGAGCACGACCTCGCCCGCGAGGGCCAGCGCAAGCTGATGTATGCCTACCTCGACTACGCGCTCGGCAACGACACGCCGGAGGCTCGCATGGTCGCTGACTATGTCCGGCGCAATGAGACCGTGGCGAAGGACAGGCGCCAGAAGCTTCTCAAGGGTGGAGATCCACTCGGGCTGCTCGAGCCCAAGGTCAAGAAGACCAAAAGGCAGGTCAAAGAGGAAAAGCGGCAGGAAGAAGCGGCTCGGCTAGCGCGTGGCGAGCGCTTCGAAAGCATCCCGGATCTTGAGCATCCAAACCAGGATGTGCTGGTGACGACCAAGGCGCATTCACTGCGTCGGAAGTCGCTCGTCCGGACCCATCATGTGCCTGGTGTCGAAGCCTTCCTCCGCGACATCGAGGCTGTGCAGGGCGGCATCCGTGCTGCCAGCTTGGGGGACAAGATCGACCGTTCCGGCGTGCCGAACATCATCCCGAGCGCGATCCCCGCGGCGCAGCGTATCGAGCTCTGCGAGACCAGACTCGGCCAGAGCCATTGGTACTGGGCCTGCGGCTATCTGCTGTTCGACATGACGCCGACGGAGGTGCACCGCCGCGGCGGCAGCCAGCACACCACGGCGAGCGCCAAGATCGCCGACGCACTCGACGCGCTGTGCGACTTCTACGATCCGAATTTTCTACGTCAGAACCGCGATCTCAACATCCTGAAGGATGTCGTGAGCCGCGGCATGGAGGTGATCTTGCAGGGTGAGCGTCTTCTCAACTGGCCGCATCAACAGAAACGGCGGACGTCACGCTGATGTCGTTCGGCAGGTTCGCTCCGAATACGAGGGAGACGCCGCTCGAGACCAAGGTCCGGGTCTGGCGGGAATACGGGCTTCTCCTGGTCGACGTCGACAAGGACCAGTTGACGTGGGACCAGCGCGAAATGCTCAGAGCAATAGGCCGGAAAATGTTCGGGCCGCGGCGAGGAGATCGAAAATGACATCGACTTGGCGGAACTATATCCCGCGAGTGCTGACTGAACGGCCGTCCACTCCACCGCCGAATCCACCAAAGGGCGGCAGCAGCGGGGTCAACCCAGTATCCGGACCGATGGGGTGCATTTGTCCAGCGGGCGCGAACCTGACCTGCGAAAACCCGCAATGTCCCCGCAAGCATCACCGGACGCACGCCAGCAATCAGCCGCACCATCCGAGATCGTGACATGGCAAGGATTCCGACTCTCGGACCGCGCGTTCCGACGCTCGACACCCGCAAGGCGAAGCCACTGCCTAAGAAGGCGGATCCGCACTACCAGACCGCCGAGCACGAAGCGTGGGCCGCGTTCGTCAAGCGCCGGGCGGGATATCGGTGCGAGCACATCGACGATCGCACCGGTAGGCGCTGCGAGCGTAGCCAAGCCAACGGCGATCGGATGTACGCCGACCACATCAAGGACATCAAGGATCGGCCAGACCTGGCGCTTGACCGCAATAACGGCCGCTGCGCCTGCAATTCGCACAACACCCGCGCCGGCATAGCCGCTCGATCTCGGCGCATGAAATCGTAGGAGGGGTAGAATGTCGAAAGAGCCATCACCACGCGCGGACCAGCTTCGGGCCATGCGGGAAGCCAGGTACTATCGCAATCAGGAACTGATGCGCGAACAAGAGGCGCGTGACGCCGCGGCGGCAAAGAAGGAAGCGGCGCCGGTGCTAGGCATGAAGCGCCCGACCAAAAAGCGAAAAGCCGCAAAAGGGCGCGGGCGCAACCAAGCCAAAGTGTGAGCGTCGATTAGTCGAACTTCGGCGTTCCGGAACCGCGCTTGAGGTGAATGCCCGGTTCATCGGAGGAGTTGGTAGGGGACGTGATGCTCACCTCTTCGCCCGTTTGCAGTAGGCCTTTGCAGGTACGCAGGGCCTCTCCCATCAGATTCCTTTCCAGTGCGCAGCTCAGCTCAGGCAGTTTGTAATTCTTGAGAATAGCTTCAGCGAATTGTTGCGGCGGCAAGGACTCTGCGTCAAAGAAGCATCGATAGAAGTCCGCGCTCTTGGCGGTGCCATTCTTGTCGAATTTGACGCTTCCGCAATGTTTGCCGGTCTTGGAATAGACCGCCAGCACCGGGATATTCTCTTCTTCTTTGGTCATCGCGAACAGGTCCTTTTCCCACTTCAGAGTGAAGTTATTGGACAGCCCGTCTGCCTCAGTCTTCGGCATGTTTATGTAAACGCCACGAAACTTGGTACCTGCATTCTGCGCGACCGCGGGTGTCACAAGGATGGCCGCGGTCGAGATCGCCAGTAGAATTGTTTTCATGGTCAACGTTGCCTCATTTATAAATTGGTTGGGCCGCATCGCTGGACAATCGATCGTAGCCGGGAGGCGGGCTCACTCCGCCAACTTGCGGAGCGTGTCCTTGTATTTGTCCATGATCTCGTCTGCGGTCTTCATCGTCTTTTCGAAGTCGGGATCATAGGGCAGGGCGATGAAGCCGCCGCCAGCGACCTCCACCACATAGAGATCGGAGCCCGTCTTCAAGTCGAGCTTCGCCATTAACTCTTTCGGGAATATGAGTCCGTCGGAGTTGCCAATCCTTTTGATCGTGAGTTTTGTCACCGGTCTTCTCCATCTTCCACATCAGCGTCAGCCGGCATCTGCCTCAGCTTCTGGTAAGGGTATTCGCCGAGCTCCGGATGTAGCCGGTCGGCCTGAATCATTGCCGCTGCGGCCATGCGCGCGGTCCCGAGTGCGTTGGGGAGCGTAAGCAGCGTCAGCGCAATCGGCACCCAGGACGGGATGTCCTGGATCTGGCCCTTGTTATCCCGACCCCAGCGGTTAACCGTGACGAGATTCTGGCAGAAGACGCGGGCGAACGACTTCCGGGTCAGGCCCTGCCGTTCCAGCGCTGCGTCGAAATCAGCGCCAGAGATCTTGCGGTGGACAAATCGAGGTGGAGACATCTCAGGATCCTTTCCTGTTGGGCACGGTCGCCCGGAAATCGGTCGTAGCCGAGGGGATAGCACAAAATCGATCGTAGCCGGGAGTCCCCCCGACTAGCTGAAATCCAGCGGCGAAACCTGGCGCTTGCCGACCGTCATAACCGGTGGAATGACGCCGCCGCGGTCGATGGCCGCCAGCCATTGCCTCTCGGTCCCGGTGAAGCCGGGCCCGGCCTCGACGTGGTGGTCGGCCAGCCATTTGGCGAGCTCCCGCGCCGAGGCGCAGGGCGGCGACAGCGGCGTCCCGGCAGTGGTGACCTCGTACATCTGCCAATGCGTCCGCTCCGCCTCCGGCCATGCCGGCATGTAGCGGTCCGGATCGGGCGCGGGCGCATCCGGGGCGGACTCGAGCAGCGGGATGTAGCGGCCGGCGGCGTTCTTCGGATGCTGCCAATCCACCGGCACGCGTCGAACCTGTCTCATGCTAATACACCTCTGCGCCAATGCATGCTGCGACGGCTTCGCGGTGCGCGCCTCCTGCGCGGTCCATCCGCTGCCAAACCTCCTTGCCGCCTAGCTTGTCGGCCAGCCAGGCGAAATCGGTCACGTAGAGGATCGCGTGCAGCAAGACGCGCTCGCCCGAACTGCAGACGCTGTCGCACTGCTTGGCGAGTTTCACGAAGCGCCCTTTGTCGGGATCGTTGAACTGCACGATAGAACTTCGGAGCTGCCGCCAACTCTGCGCCGCCTCGAGGTATTCGAGAAGGCCCATCTTTCGAAAGATGCTGCGCGCCGGCTCACTAGCCTTGAAGCGGTCGAAGCCGTGGACATTCGCGCGAGCGCGGCCGAGTTCTTCGCCGACGTCGGGCATCATTGCCCAGGTCCGGCCCGCATTCGTGATCTCGATCATACCGGGGTCGACACGTCGCGCCATGCCGGTATTGACGAGAACGCGCTCGGGGATGCGGTCGTGGTCAGTGCGCGGACCCTTCATGAGTGCATTGAGCAGCATCTGTTCCTCAGACGTCAGTTGGATCGACATGGGTAAATCTCCTTTTCAAAATCGGCCGTAGCCGAGGGGGTGACGGGAAATCGGTCGTAAGCGGGAGGGCGCAGCCGGGACTATTCCGGCGGTCCATCGATCACGACCAGCGCCGTATTCACCATCGTGCCGGCGGCCTTGAATGAGCCGGCCGGCAACGGCCGATATTCGGTAGCGATTGGCTCGAGGCGCGCGCGTTGGCGCGGCCCGTCGGCGCAGATCGCGACGAGGCGGCCACCAGGCCGGAGAAACGTCCGCGCGTGCTCGATATGCTGGATATCGGCGCCGCGTTCGAATGGCGAATTCATCACGATCCGGTCGAACCTGCCGAGGTGAATTGGAGAGCATTCCAGGAAGTCACCACAATGGGTTTTTGTGCCATGAGACCGCAGCAGATTTGCCAATTTCGGATTGATCTCGACCGCAATCAACTCTACGCGGGCACTGATCGCCGCTTTCACGGCTTGAACAAGCCGCCCAGTGCCTGCGCTTGGCTCAAGCACGCTATGGTGCTCGCTGATTTCTGCGAGCTCGACCACATCGGCGGCCAGGTTCGGCGGCGTCTCGAACAATTGCGGAGCGACGACGACTTGCACGCCGCCGCCGCGCAGCACCGCCCGCATTGCCTCGAAATCAGCCGTAGGCGAGGGGGCCGGCAAATCGGCCGTATCCGGGAGGGCGGGCGCGATCGCGATCTCGGGCGCGGGCACTGAGGGCGCGGAGTCTTCTGCCGGTGCCGGCTCCGCCATGATCTCGGAGACCAGCGTAAAGGCGGCGTCCAGTGGATTGGCGGCCGTCGGCGGGGCGACGAACTCCACCACGAAAGCAGCCGGTTCGGCCGGCTCGCTCGGCGGGACGATCTTGGGCGGATCGACCCGCTTTGCATCCGTGATGAAAACGTGCGCGGTCTTGTAGTCCTTGAGCATGGCATGGCGTACGCGGTGCATTCCCGTCTGGTCAGTCGCCTTAACCAGCTTCGTGCACTTGTAATCCTTGTGCTTCTTTTTGTACTCCTCGGCCGTCATGCGGTGGAAGCCTTCGCCGGGATAGTTGCAGAGCGGCGCGAGCTGCGACGCGGTCTTGACCTTCTCGGCGTCGCCGCCTTTCGGCGCCCGATAGCCGCAAACCTCCTCGACGCCATATTTCCACTTTGACGCCCAGGTCACGCCGGGCGGCGAAGTAGTCGTGAGGCTGTTGACGGTACCGCCGACGCGGTTAACGCGGATGATGGTCAGCCACGCGCCAGAGCGCTCCCGCGCAATCTGGACCTTGCCGCCGACCTGGAAGGCGAACCGCTCGCCCAAGGAGGCGGGCGCGTCCGGGCCGTCGACGCCGATCTGTTCCGCCAACATGGCGCGCTCATAAGCCAGGCGGTTGTCATAGTGCGAAAGCCAGCGATCACAATTCGCGATCGTCGCCGGATAAACTGCTTTGGCGTGCTCGATGACCTCGGCGACGGTGCGCGGAGCGTACAAGGTGGATTCGCGTTCGCTCAGCGCTCCGTAAGCGGTTTGGCTGTGCGGCCAGTCTTCACGGTCGCCTTCTTTGCGAGGCAGGTGCAGCCAACAGCGGTTTGCAATTGCAAGCGCGATTTGGTGCTGACGCTCCGCGTCCGTCTCCTCACCGCATTTCGCCCAGAGTTTGAGCCAGGCCGCAGCCTCGGACTTGCTGCGCTCGACCTTGCGGCGCTCGGCTTCCAGCGTCTTGATGCGTCGGTGACGAACGTCGGCACGCTCTTTGTATTTTGCGGCGCGGATCGCGCCGTGCGCCCGCGCTGTCCAATAATTCGAAGTATCCCAAAGCTTGAGCGCCTTCCGCATGCCGTTGTCCATGCGCTCTTTGTCTTTCCGCGCGCTCTTCTCCGAGTGATGGCCGACAAGGATCGGCTGCCCAAACGCGAAGCGTTCGGCGATTTGGTCGACCGCGTCGCGGGCGCGGTTGGCTTCGGCCAAGCGTTTTTCGCTGTACTCCTCGAAACGGTCGGCGCGGTCCTCGGCGCGGTCGACAAGGGTTGAATCCTCGTCGCCGATCTCTCCGCAAAGCTCAATCAGCAGATCGGCGCGCGCAGGGGTCCAGGTCGGCGCGACGAAAAGGCCTTGTTTCGGCGCCCACTTGAATCCGGCGGCTTTCACGCGCGCATAGGTTTCGGGATCGAGGCGCGAGACGGAATAGAGGCGAAGCTTGTTGTCGTCAGGGGAATAGGTGGCAGAAAATGTCATGTGTCCATTTCTCCTTTTTAGATTGCGCACAATCGCGCGGGGGGGCCCTAAGTTGGTTCGGCTGAATCTGTCAAGAGTCATCGCGCAAAATCAGCCGTAGCTAGGGTAGAAAATCGATCGTAGCCGGGGCTAGCCGGCCCTAATCCAGCGGGCGCAACTCGGGATGTACCTCGTAAAGTGTCCTGTAAGCCTGATCTTTGGTGCGGTGCGCGGTGGTCCCGCGCTTCGTGACGCTCAACCAATCGCCGGCCCACGCTCCAGGGACTTCGCTGGCGAGGCAGACGCGCGGGGCGCTGCTCTCCTCTTCAGCCGGGCAGGGCGCAACCGGGAGGCCTGCGGCGGCTCGGCGGTAGGCCTCCGCCGCGTCGTCGGCGTCGGAAACCGCCTCCGCAATCGTGCCGTCCTCGTCGTTGAACATGCCGCGCACCTGGCCAATCTGATGGGTGCAGGCATCCAGCGCGCCGGCCAGGTCGCGGGCGATCTGGCGCCAGTCCTGCGCGGGCGCAGCCGAAACTGTGCCGCCGCCAATCTCCAATACCTCAACCCTGAAGAAGTCGCCGCGCATCTCGCCGACGCGCTCGAAGTAGGCGTCAGCAATCTCGTCAGGATCGGCCGGCTTGTCCTCGTCCATCCGTGCCGCCCAATTTTCGGCGGCGATCTCGCGGCGCCAGGTCCGGGCGTCGTCGCTGTTGGCGTACAGGCGCGTTTCGTCACCGTGGCGGGTCTCGTAAATCGCGACGGCAAGCGGCGGCAGCGTCACGGGGTGAGCTTCAATGATGCAAGGCCCGTCGGCGACGTCTTCCCATAACTCGGCAATATTGTCCGCGGTCGCGGCCTCGATCTCGGCCAGGCGCTCGGGTTTGCGCTTGAGAAGGTCGCGCAGGCTTGCGCGCACGTAGTCCACCGCTTCGGATTGTGTGGCGTGCACCGTGGTTTCGGTTCCGCAGTTATCGCCTTCCGTGGTGCAGGTCCAAATCGTAATGGCAGTCATTGCTCTGTGTCCTTTCGTTTTGCGCACTATTGCGGAAGTTTGGAATCAGCCGCGGCTGGGAGTCGCGGCTATCAACGGCAAATCAGACGTAGCCGGCTCTCAGGCCACGGTGCTGGATTGGGCCCGCTCGGGCACGGCGAGGCGCTCAAGGTCGCTGCAGGCATCATAGTAAACATCGGATTCGACGTGTCGCTTGTGATCGCCCAGACTGCCATCCGGCCGCTTGAAAACGAACCAATACGGTTCAATTTCGTGCAGGGAATACCCCGCGGCGATAGCGCGTTCGCGTTTCGCCGCTCTCTCGGCTTCAACAGCGGCCATCATCTTATCAAAATCCGCGCGGCCGGCGGCGCGGAGTTGAGCCGCCCATTCCGCAAGCGCGCGGGTTGGCCGGCGGCGCTCGCGATACGCCAGCGCAACCAAGTTATCCCTTCCGAGATATCGAAACAGGTTGCCGCGCAGTTTCGGATTGCGCCGCGAGCGGCGGTAGAGCGCCACCGCAACGGCGTTTCCGTCGTGCATTTCAAAGCAGGTATCGAATGACCGCGTTGCGTTGCGGCCGGTGGCGATGACGCGAGAGGCGAAATCGACACGATAGGAATAGGCATCTTCTGTGTATGGAGTCGGCACTTGTTGAGGTTCCTTTCCGGTTACGCGCGATCGCGCGCGACAAAATCAACCGTAGCGGAGGCTCTAGCGTAGAGCCTCGCATTGTTCGATATGGCGGGCGATCAAATAGAACGGCCGCAACTGACGGCAGTACGGGCAGCGGGACTTGCGGGATTTGGGTTTGCGCGTCATGCCGCCGCAATCCGCAGGATGCAGTTGGAACGGGGCGAGGGCGCAACCTGGGCATTGCTGGCGACAAGGGTAAGCCTCGATGTCGAGAGAAATGCTTGGTTCACCTTGAATGAAGTTACAACCGGGGGAGAGGCATGGTCCGCGTGCTCGGCATCGTGCGCCGCCTCTGCGGCCAGGCGCTCCGCTTCCCGCTCGGCATCTTCGCGCGCCCGCCACCTCGCCCTGATCTGCAGCGGAGTCCAGCCGGCCAAGCGCAACTCGCATTCTTCAATCTGGTATTGAAGCGGGCGAGCGTCGGCGCCTTCCGGCAATTCTGCAAGGCGCAGCCGCGACACGGCCAGCCGGTACGACGCCTTGACGAAATCAGCGCGCGTCAAAGCGCCGTCCTCTGTTTCGTCGGGGTAGCTGGCCGACTCCGCAATGGCTGCGCTGGCGTCGAAAGTCCCGCGACGCCACTTCGCCGACTTGGCGTTGCACTGCGCAGCGTCGTATTCGGTTTCTGTCGTTTCGCATGTAACGGTGACAAATTCCGGCACCGTGATGCATGCCGAATAATCGGAGTTGCCGCCGCACCGCGTCGCGATACGGCACTGATAGAACGCGATGGCGACGCGCAAGCCGCGCCCGATATTGACCGGCTTGCCGGGCAGGGAAACCGCGGGTGCCCGTACCGTCTCACCATCGGCGAACGTCACCACGATAACAGGCGACTTGCCGAGACGCTTCGCGCTGACGCTCTGCGGAATGACGTAGTCCGCCCATTGCGCAAAGCGTGGATCCGTTTCCGGTTCCAGGATCTTGGGCGCGGCGGATCCTGCTTTTGCGTTGGGCAAGGCGAGGCGGAGCAAATCAGCGACCGCGCGCCAGTTTGCACTGTCGGGTTCGGCGCACGCGTTATCATAGGCGAGAATTGCCAATGTGCGCCGCTCGGTTGCCTTGGCCGCCTTCGCTGCGATCAAATCAATCTGTTGCATGGTCTAAGCTTCCTTTTCTGAATTGCGCACAATCGCGCATTGGTACGCTGGGCGTTCCGTGCTGCCCGGTCATGCCGGGCAGTGTCGCAACGTCCTAGCTAGCTTGACTTTCCATAAGAGACAGTTTCGGTTCCTTCCCTTGCCGCAAGCCGAATGCGATCGTTCAGGCGTTCCCCCACAACCCAAAACACGCTGAACCGGTTGAAGGCCTGCATGACATCATGAGCATTCCAGCCGCGTGCTCTAGCCAATGCAGTGGCTTGGCGTTTGGTGGGAAAGCGGAGGATTGCAGTCTCACCGAGAAGGATATGGGAAAGATCAAGCATGGTGGACGTTTCAGATGCACGAATTCAGAAAGGCGCGTTTTCCGAAGCGGACCGCGGCGCGGCGAGTCCGCTTGTCAATCGGCTTGCGGTCGGAATCGTGGCGAGGATACTTCATAGCTCGGTTTCCTTTTGATGGTTGCGCACAATTGCGCAGTTTCGGCGGTTGCCGGTCATGCCCGGGACAAGCCCGGGCATGGGCTGCAATCGCTTAGGCGGCGAGCGGTGCGGCGCCCTTCAATTCGGCCATCTTGGCCGCGAGGGTGAAAAGCGCGCGGTTTAGTTTCACGTCTTGGTCGATACCGTTGACGGCGCGAGTCGTGACGCGGCGCGGGCGATTGTTGGCATCACGGCCGCGCGCCGTAAGTCCGCCACGAATGACGTTTTCCTGCACCACGTTGAACGTGGTCCAAAGGTCCGGCGACACGTCATCCCGCCGACGCGGGCGGAGCAGTTGTTCCGGCTGGATCGGCGTATTGGTTTCGCCTTCCGCGTCACCAAAGCGCAGAACGTGCGCGGCTTCCGCGAGTGCCTGCTTTTCGTCGCGGTCGAGAGCCAGGCGCGCCCAGTCCTGTGGCGCCGCGAGTGCCTTCTGTGCCTCGCCGAGAACACGGTAGGTTCCATCAATCACCTTGTGCGCTACATCCTGGGCGGTGCCGGTATGCCGGACTTTGACGGAGTCGACGGTGCCGACTTGCGCGACGAGGCTGTTAAGGCAACGAACACGGAAAAGGCCTGCGATCAAGTCATAGGCGGACGTTCCGTCATTGGCGTTTTTGAGGAGGATTTCACAGACGGTATCGCCAACCGAATACGTCGCGGCGTTGTCGAGACGGCGCAAGCGGATGAGGTGCTTTGTGAAGTCGCGGCGATCATCGATCCGGGCAACACTCTGCTTTGCGCCGACGGGCTGGAAACCCTCTTTCATCAATGCGCGCAGCACGTCGAAAGTCGGAATAGGCTGGAAACGATCAGAACGCGAATGGTGCGCGTCGACCGCGAAAACAGACGGCGCCAGCTTGCGCAATTCATCCTCAGACAGGGCGCGGGCGGAGCCATCGAAACGGGCGGTTGAGGTGTAGACGGTCATTGCAGATACTTCCTTTTTGTTTGCGCACTGTTGCGCGGGTTCGGCGATTTGCCGGTTATGCCGTGGCGCGCACGGCATAGGCTGCAAATCGTCAGAGACAGCACGCGACGATTACAAACGTGCCGACGCTGGCGAAGGCGAGGAAAAGCAAAAAGTCTTTCATGGTCTGCCTTTTCAGTTGCGCACAATCGCGCGGGAGTAGCGGCGCCGACTCTATCGGCGCGGACTGTGCTTAGACTGGAATGCGCAGCAGGATGGCGACAACTGGTCCGACGGTCAGGGATAGGGCGAGGATTGCGCCCAAGACGTTGCCGAGCATGTTGGTTGTCCTATCGAGTTGCCGGGTTGGCAGGGAGGCGCGGCCATGTCGGCCGCGCCGGTAGTCCTCACTTGATTCCGAAAATCCAGAGCGGGTTGGCTTCCGGCTGCGCGGGCTGCGGAGCGGCCGGCTTAACCTTCTGTTCCTCCTCGATGTTGCGGCAGAGCATTTCGAGATAACCGACGGTGCCGAGTCCTTGGGTGAAGTCGGGGCAGGGCGGAAGGTCTTTGGTCTTGATGACGGCCATGGTCATTTTCCCTTTTCGGTTGCGCACAATTGCGCGTCCAGTGAGGACACCATACAGCAACGGCCGGCCGCGTCAATAGGCAAAACGCAAAAAAGTGACGATTGTCCGAAAAAAGTCGATGCAGCGTCACAAATCAGGGATGCAGCGCACGGTACTGCGCCAGCAATTTCGCAGCCCGTTCAATGAATTGCCAGCTGTCGCCGGTGGAGATGCCGAGCTCCACGGCCCTGCAGCGCAGCGCAACGTCAGGGCCGGCGCCCAGGGTGCGGTAGGTCGCGATCGAGTTGGGTGACGCGAAGATGGCGCGCGCCGCCGCATTGTTGGAAAGGCCCAGCCGTTCCTGCCACGCGACGAATTCAGCCCCGTTGATTCGCTGTGAGGCATCGCCAGTTGCAAAATCGCGTTTCTGTGGCGCCCGGACGTCAGCCGGTTTTGTCGCGCTTTTCTTCGCCATGCCGTTCTCACTCCGCTGTGACGTTTCCGGGCTAGCCCGCACTAGGCGGACCTATCACAGATTTGAGTCGCGGCAAGCCGGCGGAGCGCGACTATCAACGGACGAGCGCCGCGCCATCGATTTGACAGCCGACTCGTTTTCCGATTCAGAGCGGGAACAGTGAAGGATTGTCACCACGGGCAACCCGCCAGGCCGAAAGGTCTCGGCGGGTTTCGCATGTCAACGGTGCACCATGGCCAACCCGCCCAATGCAGCGGCACCAATCACAGGAACGTGGCGCCCAACCGGCAACGCGCGCTTGCGGTGCGGTTGGTTCGGCCGGCCGATAATCGAGATTGAGGAATCCGCCACGCTGCTGACTGGCGACCCTGCGCCAAGCCAAGCCATCGGGACATGGCGAGTAGCGAAGCGCTGGCGCCGTGCCCGGCGTGGCCAAGTCGTCGCACTCGGCACCGTTGCAGCCATGGTCGCCTTTGCCCGTGGCAAGGCGGAGCGGTAGCGCACATGGGCGACGTCGTCGCGTTGGGCCCTCGAGCTAGTGGCGAGGCGCGCGCGGCGCCAGCCAGCACCGAACCGGCAACCGTGGTTATCCTGCCTGTCATCCGGGTTGAGCGCTGCAGCGCCGACATATGGGATTGCCTGCCAAGCGATAGCGCTCCGCACCATGCGGCCCTGTACCCGGAAGATGGCGAGTAGTCCGCCACGTCAACCGGTCACCACCTAGCACACAAGCCAGCAAGGCAACGCCAGCAAGTTGCGGCAGGGCGGCGCCGCCGGACATGGTCGGGCAAGCCAACCCGCAACGCCATGGCCAAGCCAGCCAGCACGCCAGCCCACCCCCTACCGTCAGACCTCGGGGAGGGGGGCAGGGGGGCTTGAATTCCCGAAAGCCGACAGGACCTGGGACCGCTTGGGGTCGCATCCGCACAATTTTTTTGGGGCGACCGAAAATTTCTCCGGAAATCGCAAAATGACCGAAAAAACGACTGACGGGAAAAAGCGTGCTCGCTCGCGAAAGAAGCCGGCGCTGAAAAAGGTTGGCGGCCGTCCCGCATGGAAGCCATCGGTCGATGAGCGGACGACGATCGAGCGGATGAAGTTCTGCGGCGAGTCCGACGCGACGATCGCGAGATCCCTGGGCGTTGATGTCGACACGATGCGCAAGCATTGCCCCGAAGAGCTCGCAAGCGGTTACGCGAACCGGCGCCGAGAGGTGATCAACCTGCTGTTCGAGGCGGCCAAGGCGAAGAACACCTCGGCGATCAAGCGGCTCGACGACATGGGCCGGGCTTCCGGTGCCGCGGCCGCGGTCAATGCTCGCGGTGCCAAGGCCGCACCCGAGGCCAAGGAGCCGGCGCCGGAGAAACTGGGCAAGAAGGAACAGCGGAAGCAGGCCGCGCAGGCTGTGGTCGGGAAGTTCGCACCGCCTGAGCCGCCTAAGCTGGTGGTCAACAACGACGCCGGCTGATCATGAAGCACTGGTCGACGGCGTGCATCGATTGGCAGCGGAGGATTATCGCCGGCGAGAGCCTGGTCCCGTTCGAGCCGCTGTTCCCGGACGAGGCTTATGCCGCTCTTGAGGTCTTCAAGTCGCTGAAGATCGTCGACGCGACACCGATCTTCGATCCGGAGATCGATGGGATGCGGCCGCCGACGTTTGGCGAGGCTGGCGAACAGTGGGTCTTCGACTTCGTGCTCGCCATCTTCGGCGCGTACGACCACAAGCAGGCGAAGCGGTTGATCCGGGAGTTCTTCCTGCTGATCAGCAAGAAGAACGGCAAATCGACGGTCGCCGCGGCGATCATGCTCACGGCGCTGATCAGGAATTGGAGGCATTCGGCTGAACTCCTGATCCTGGCGCCGACGCTGGAAGTCGCCAACAACGCGTTCAAGCCGGCTGCCGATATGGTCCGGCATGACGAAGAACTGAGCGACCTGCTGCACATCCAGGACAACTTCCGCCAGATCACGCATCGGGTGACTAATGCGGTGCTGAAGGTGGTCGCGGCCGATACGGACACGGTTTCGGGCAAGAAGGCCGCGTTCGTCCTGGTCGACGAGCTCTGGATCTTCGGCAAGCGCGCCAACGCCGACGCCATGCTGCGCGAGGCGACGGGCGGATTGGTCTCGAAGCTGGAAGGCTTCGTCATCTACCTGTCGACGCATTCCGACGAGCCGCCGGCCGGCGTCTTCCTGGCCAAACTCGAATATTTCCGCGACATCCGAGACGGTAGGGTTACGGATCCGAAGAGTTTCGGCGTCCTGTACGAATTCCCGGACGACATGGTCGAGGCCGAGGCCTATCTCGACCCGGCCAACTTCTACATCACCAACCCGAACCTGGAAAAATCGGTCTTCACCGAATGGCTGGTCGACAAGCTGGCCGAAGCGCAGCGTGGTGACCGGGCCGGGCTCAACGTCTTCCTCGCAAAGCACCTCAACGTCCCGATCGGCTCCAAATTGCGAGTGGATCGCTGGGCTGGCGCTGATTTCTGGGACAAGTCGAAAGAGCGGGTCACGTCGCTCGAGGATCTGTTGGCTCGTTCCGAGGTCGTTGTCGTCGGTATCGACGGCGGAGGCCTCGACGACCTTCTCGGCCTAGCCGTCTTGGGGCGCGTGAAGAAGGCCGCTGGCGGTTCCGAAGACATCGCCAAGAGGAAGTGGCTGCTGTGGAGCCGTGCGTGGGCTCACACCATCGTTCTCGAGCGGCGCAAGCAGATCGCGGCCGAGCTCAAGGATTTTGAGAAGGAACAGACCCTCAAGATCGTCGATCGGCCGGGTGATGATGTCACGGCCGTCGCGGACATCGTGATGACGATCGAGGAGGCCGGGAAGCTGGCCGAGGAGGCCGGGAAGCTGGCCGAGGGGGCCGCGATCGCCGTGGACGCCGCCGGCATCGGATCCATCGTCGACGAGCTCACCAGCGAAGCCCGCGGGCTCGACAAGGAGCGCATCGTCGGCATCCCGCAGGGCTGGAAGTTGAACGGTGCCATCAAGGATACCGAGCGCCGAGTCGCTGCCGGCGATCTCGTCCACGAAGGATCGGCGCTGATGACCTGGGCTGTCGGCAACGCCAAGGCGGAACGGAACGGCAACGCGACGCTGATCACCAAGGCGGCCAGCGGATCCGCAAAGATCGACCCGCTCATGGCTGTGTTCGATGCCGTCTCGCTGATGTCGATGAACCCCGAACCGGCAGGATCTGCCTACGAGGACGAAGACGTCCTGGTGTGATGCCGGCGGCCGCGGTCGCTGTCCGCTGGTCTTCCCCGCAACTCATCAGGACAGAAATCGCCCATGGGTTGGATCAACAACGCCGTTGCAGCAGTGTGGTCGATCGGCCGTCGGGCCGACGATTCTGGTGATCAGGACCGCTACTACGGCGACGACGCTGATTTCTACTACGAGTCGGTAGGGAAGCGGTCGACGGCTGGAGTCCGCATCACGCCGATGGCGGCGATGCGACTATCAGCATTCGCGGCGTGCGCGAAGGTGTTGGCCGAGACCATCGCCAGCCTTCCGGTCTCGGTCAACAAGATCATGCCGGATGATGGCCGCCAGGCATGGCCGAGCCATCCGATCGCGGAATTGATCCGGTATCAGCCTAATCGGACGCAGACTGCTGTCGAGTTCTGGGAATCGATCATCCTGCATGCCGTGCTGTTCGGCACCGGCTACGCCGAGATCGTTCCCGGCACGCGCGGTGCCGTCGACCAATTGAAGTTCTTGCGGAGCGATCGCGTCGTTCAAGACCAGCTTCGCGACGAAACACTGCGTTTTGCCGTATCGAACCCGAATACCGGAGGATCTCGGGTTCTGTTGCAGGACGAGGTGTTGCGCATTCCGAGCCTTTCGCTCGATGGCGTCAACGGGCTCAGTATGCTCGATCTCGCCGCGGAATCGATCGGTCTCGGCGTCGCCGCCGATCAGTACGCGTCTCGCATCTTCTCGAACAACCTCAACATGGGTGGTTTCATCACCACCCAGAAGAGGATGAGCCGCGAGGCGATCCGGAACCTGATCGCCAGGTTGATGGAGAAATACGCCAGCCCGGAGAACTTCCACCGGCCGGCAATCCTCCAGGACGGTGCCAAGTTCGAGCCCGCCTCGATGAAGGCGAGCGAGGCCCAACTGCTCGAGGCCCGGAAGTGGCAGATCGCGGAGCTGGCGCGCTACTTTCGAATTCCGCTGCACATGCTCGGCGTCGACGATCAGACCAACCGGTCTACCGTCGAGGAACAGTCGATCAACTTCGTGAAGTACACGATCCGCCCATGGGCGCGCCGGATCGAGCAGGCTATTCGGCGCGATCTCATCATCGCGACCGGGTTGTACGAGGTGAAATTCAATCTCGATGCGCTCGAGCGCGGCAACCTCGCGGCCCGCAAGGATTACTGGGCCGCGGCGCTGGGTGAGGGCGGCAATCGTCCGGGCTGGATGTGCGTAAACGAGGTCCGTGTCGCCGAGGGGCTCAACATCATCAACGAGCCCTGGGCGTGGGAGGTGCCGCGCGGATTGCCGGCGGCGCAGCCGAAGCCGGCCGTCGCGCAGGAGAACCAGGCGAATCCGGATGATGCGACTGATGCGATGGCGGCGCCGGCGCCGAAGATCGGTGTCCTGCAGTCCGACGCCCTGATTACGGTACCAAAGGAGTCGGGCCAGGCCGCCGGCACGGTTCTGTACCAAAACCTGGTCCGCATGATCGAGCGACTGTGGGGGCCATCGCACAATTCTGCCATCTGGCTGATGAGCAATGAGGTGCTCGGTGTCGTCCTCGATCTGGATGCGGCTTCGGACAAAAAGATCTTCACCACCGACGCTGATGGGACACGCCGTCTCCTGTCGTATCCGATCGAGGTCTGCGAATACACGCCCGCCCTAAGCTCGGTTGGCGATATCCTGCTGGGCGACTTCAGCCAGTACATCGTTGCCCAAAAGGACGATAACCCGGATTTTCTGAGCTCGATCCACGTCAAGTTCTCGACGGACGAGAGTGCGTTCAAGCTGCGCTACCGCGTCGATGGGGCGCCGGGCTGGAAAACCCCGATCACGCCCAAGAACTCAACGCTGACTGTATCGCCGTTCGTGGCGCTCGGCGCTCGCTGATCTTCGTTTCAACTCGAATTCGCGGAGTAGGGGCGCCGAAGCGACCCTGATCTTTGCGTGTCTACGCGGGCTCGGTCGAGACCGCACGTCTCCACCTGAGTCAACCAGCAACCAAGGCGCTCCTTCGCGGGCGCCTTTTTTATTGAAGGAGAGATCGAATGTCGATCAAGGCACTGCGCGACAAGAAGGTCGCGTTGATCGCTGAGGCCGGCGTGCTGACGGCCAAGGTGGCCGACGGCAGCATCACCGATGCCGAGCAGGCCCGCCTGTCAGCGATCATGGATGACCGCGCCGCAGAAGGCGACAAACCGGCATATGTCGGCGAACTGAAGCGCGTCAACCAGGCTATCGCCTCGACCGAGCGTCTCATGGACGAGCAGCGCGCCATGACGCCGGCACCGGCGGAGAACGCCGAGACCTCCACCGAGCGCACGGAGCGGACCTCGCCCACCGTTGCCGCGGAGCCGAAGAAGAAGTTCGGCTCCCTCGGCGAGCAGATGGTGGCGATCGTCAACGCCGGCCGCCGCATCACGGTTGACGACCGCCTGGAGTGGCAGGCGGCAGCAGGAATGAACGAGGGCGGCGGCCAGGATGGCGGCTACCTCATCCAGCAGGACTTCGTGTCGGAACTCATGATGCGGGCGTACGACCGGTCTGACCTGCTGTCGCGTACTCGGCAACTGCCCGTCGGCCCGAACTCCAACGGCGTGAAGATCAACGCGCTGAAGGACTCGAGCCGCGCCAACGGCACCCGCTTCGGCGGTGTCCAGGCGTTCTGGACCGGCGAGGGCCAGCAGAAGGTGGGGACGACGTTGCAGTTCCGCCAGATGGATCTGCGCCTGCACAAGCTGACCGGCTTGCTGTATGCCACCGACGAACTGCTCGAGGACGCCGTCTTCTTGAACAGCTTCATCCCGGATATCTTCGGCGACGAATTCTCGTTCAAGATCGACGATGCCATCTTCGAGGGGAACGGCGCCGGCATGCCGCTTGGCTTCATCAAGTCGCCGGCCTTGGTCACAGTCAACCCGGAAGGCGGCCAGTCTGCCGATACCGTGGTGGTCGAGAACATCGTGAAGATGTGGGCCCGGCTGTGGCTCCGCAGCCGCAAGACCGCGATCTGGACGATCAACCAGCAGATCGAGCCGCAGCTCATGACGATGAAAATCGGCAATACGCCGATCTATCTGCCGCAGGGCACGATCGAGGGCGAACCCTTCGCGCGCCTGCTCGGCCGTCCGATCGTCCCGACCGAGTTCAACTCGGCGCTCGGCGACAAGGGCGACGTCGCGCTGATCGACCTTGCCCAGTACCTCACCATCCAGAAGGGAGGTTTCAAGCAGGACGTCTCGATCCATGCCCGATTCATCAATGACGAAACCACGTTCCGGTTCGTCACCCGGATGGACGGCCAGCCGATCTGGGATGCCCCGCTGACGCCCTTCAAGGGCGCGGACACCCTGAGCCCGTTCATAACGCTCGCCGACCGCGCGTAATCCGCGATCGCTGGCCTGGTCGGCGGGGATTTCACGTCTTCGCCGCTCAGATCCTGGCGGTCACCCCATCAACTTCAGAATGGAGATTCTCCAATGACTGCTCTCATAAGCGAGAAGGTGCAGTTGGTCGGCATCATCGATCCCGATGCAAATGCGGCAGGCACCTTGACCACCGGTTGGGTTTCGATGGCGGCTTTCGAGCAACTGCTCGCAATCGTCATGGCCGGCGATCTCGGCGCCGCCGCGACCATCGACGCCAAGCTGCAGCAGGCGCAGGACTCGAGCGGCACCGGTGCCAAGGACATCACCGGCAAGGCCATCACCCAGATGACCCAGGCCGGCACCGACAAATCGAACAAACAGGCGCAGATCAACGTCCGCGCCGAGGAGTTGGACCGGACCGGCGGCTTCACCCATGTGCGCCTGTCGATGACCACCGCTGTTGCTACGAGCGACTCCGGCGCCGTCCTGCTCGGCATGTTCTCGCGTTACTCGCCGGGTGCGGCGGCAACGTCGGTCATCGAAACCATCAAGTGAACCTCGCGTTGGGCTGAACTCAGTTCAGCGTGAGCGACGGATCGCGGCAGCCCTTTCGAGGGCTGCCAAACCCATTCTTGGCGGAGTCCGCGAAAATGACCGAAACAGCAAACATCACGTTCGACGAGTTGCGTATCGTCGACGACAATCGGAAGGGCACCCCGGACGAAGTGCGCTTCGAGGAAGGCGAGTCCTACGACCTTCCCCTGCGGTCGGCGGATCGCTGGGTGAAGCGCGGTGCGGCACATTTCACAACGCCGGAGGATGCCGCGAAGGCGCTCGGCGCATCCTCGGATGTTGCCCTCAACCTACAGGATCAAGATCGCCGCGATCCCAGCGGCACGCGTCGGCAGCCTGAAGCCGTCGTCGGCAAGGGAGCCGACAGCAACGGGAACGGCAGCAGCGATCTCAGCAAGAAGACGGTAGCGGAGCTTAAGGCTCTCGCCGCCAACTTTGGCGTCGACCTCACAGGACTGACCACCAAGGCCGAGATCGTGGCCGCCATCGAGCGCGATGTCCAGATCAAGTCGGCGATCGCCGCCGGCAACTTCGATGACCTGACGGTGGCGGAGCTTCAGAAGGTTGCTGCCGACCAGGATATCGATCTCACCGGCAAGACCGAGAAGACCGAGATCATCGAGGCGATGAAGTCCGGCTACAAGCCGGACTTCGCTGGCTGAACTGGCCAAATAGGGGATACGGCGCATGTTCTCGGTCGTGACGGCCGCCACGGACAGGAAGCTGACCACGCGCGATAACGTCAAGACCGAGCTCGGCATCACGGGAGTTGCGGAAGACACGAAGATAGATCGCCTCATCAATCGGCTTTCCGCGATGATCTGCGACTATATCGACGTGCCGATGGCGGCCGATGGCTCGAAGACCTTGGGGCTTGAGACCCTCGACGAATACTTCGAGCGGAGCCCCTGGTATCGGCGCCGCGGTCGGCGCCTCGTCCTTGCCAGGCGGCCGGTGACTGAAATCGTGTCGGTGACGATCGGGTCAGCCACCATCGACCCATCCGATTACGATTTCGACGGCGCTCGTGGCGAGGTAAGGCGCACCGGCGTTCTGCCGCCGCCCAGCATCGGCTACGCGCCTGGTGTCCGAACGGTGGTCCGCTACAAGGCTGGGTGGACGTTGCCGGCGGAGGACAATTTCACGCTGCCGCTGCCGATCGAGGGGGCGGTGATCGGGCTGATCAGGTCCGCTAGGTTCGCGGCCGATCGAGACCCGATGGTCAAGTCCGAAGAGACGACCGATATCGAGAAAATCGAATATTGGGTCGGAAAAATTGGCGAGAATGGAGCCTTCCCGCCGGACATCGCCTCTATGCTCGAGCCCCACTGCTACGAGCCGGAGTTCGGATAATGAACACGGCTGGCACGGCGCGGGCGCGGCGAGCCATTCAGCGCCGCGGGCATGTTGTCAGTTTCCGGCGCATGACCAAAACGAATCCGCAGACAGTTGTTAGCCGCGCAGACGTCAAGGTCGTCGCCAAAGGATATGCGCCGGGCGAATTGGCTCCAGGCATAACGGTCGGTGTTCGCAAGCTGATCGTGTCACGGCTTGATCTAGAGACGAATGGATTCCCGGTCCCACCGGTCAAGGGTGACCGGATTTTCTTTGGTGCAAACCTCGATGTCCCTGCCACGATCGACGCCGTGGACGAGGATCATCGAGAGTATCTCGGCTGCTACGATATCACGGTATCGGGCAACTGATGGCCAGGATATCGACGTTCGCCAAGGATCTGCAACTCGCCACCGCCGGCATCTCGCCGGAGAACATCGCCAGAGAGTTGGCAGCGTTCGCGAAGAGCGAGCTCGCCAAGTCCATAGCTGAAGGCGAGGGGTCGGAGCGATACTACCGGTACGTCAATGGCGTGCTCGGTGCCGCGGAAGAGATGGTCGTGCCGCCTGGACCGATCCTCTACGTCTTCCAGTGGTGGCGCGAGATCATCGAATTCGCGCTGCAGTCCGCGGTCGAGCGATCGCCGGAGAAGTCGGGCCGATACAAGCAGTCCTGGTTCATCATGACGCCCGGCGGCGTCATCAAAAGCTTCGACGAGATCCCTATCAACTCGACGGTGATCTTGACCAACAACCAGCCCTACAGCCGAAAGATTGATGTCGGGCACATGCGGATGTCGGTGCCGCCGGGCATCATCGAGGATGTCCGCAAGATGGTGATGGCGCGGTTCGGAAACTTCGTCACGACGAAGCGGACGCTGATCCCCCTTCCAGGCGGCTACATCCTGAAGGGGCATTTCAAGCGCGGCTATCGACCGTATGCCCGCAGCAAGTTGCGGCCCGACACCATGGCCGGTGCCCAAATGACATACCCGGCGCTCGTCATGACGATGAAGGTGACCTGATGGATCTGCCGTACGATCCGGTGTTCGACGCGATCCGTGAATTCCTCGGTTGCACGGATATCGAGACCGGAGCGTTGGTACCGGGCAATTGGGATTTCTCGCTTGCGCCGCTCGTCTACGAGAACGAGGGAGACGGCCCGCCGAGCGGCGAAGTCTCGAATTGGGTACTGGTCGTCTTAAACTCGGAACTGTACGGCCAGCAATCGATCGGCGCCGGCATCGATCAGGCTGCCAACCGCTGGGACGAAGACGGCACGCTCTGGCTTCACGTTTTCACGCCTCGCGGTACCGGCTCTCGAGAGGCGCGACGGATCGCCAAGGGACTCGCGAATATGTTTCGCGGCCTGACCATGCTCAACGGCCGGCTCGAGTTTATGGACGCCGACATGGGCGCCGGCGATCCCGGTGCCGAGAACGCGAACTACTACCTGCTTTCCGTCAGCATCGAGTGGCGCGTCATCGACGCAGAATAGGGGAGGTCCGTGATGGACTACGACGTCTTGAAGCCGTTCAACACCGTGAACCGCCGGTTCAAGCCAGCCGCGGACGCCGATGCCGCCAGCGCCAATGACGGCAGCATCGTTCTGGATACCGATGATCTGACGCCGCACACCATCGAAGGCTTGGAGAAGCGCGGCTTCATCAAGGTCAGGGCGGCAAAGCCGCCGGTCGCGCCGCCGGCGAACAAGCTGGATACGGCGTCGCTCACGCCGGCCCCGGCCACCTCCGAAAAATAGCCCGTCCTCAAATCCTGACCTCACGCAAGGCGCCTCTGGCGCCTTTTTCTTTGGGAGAAAGCCGTGACCAGCTCAAACAGAACGCAAGTGGCTCTGGTTCGCGAGAGCACGCCAGGAGTCACGCCCACCACGCCGCGCATGCGCAAGGTGAGGTTGACGGGCGAGTCGCTGCAATTCGCACCGACCTATGTCGACTCCGAGGAAATCCGCGACGATCGCATGCTCGGCGACCCGATCAAGACCAACCAGTCGTCATCGGGCGGCATCAACTTCGAGCTCTCGTACCCGGACGATCTCTCGCCGCTGTCCGAGATCATCATGTCGGCGTTCGAGAACACCTGGGTGAACACGCCGCAGTTCGTCAACGACGGCACCCCGGACAGCGTCATCACCGACGCCGGCACCACGGCGAACACCTATGCGGTGACGGCGGGTGGCGCCGCGGTGAAGCTGGGGCATTTGGTTCGGGCCACTGGCTTCACGAATTCGGCCAATAATCAGATCTTCCCGGTTGCCTCTTCGACCGCGAGCACCATCGTCGGTACGGGACTCGCTCTGACTGCGGAAACGGCACCTCCTGGTACCGCCAAGTTGAAGGTGGTGGGATTTGCTGGCGCGGCTGGCGACATTACGGCGCTGGTGGACGGTCTCGCCTCGACCACTCTCGATTTCACGACGTTGGGGATCGTCCCCGGTCAATGGGTCAAGGTCGGTGGCCAGGCCGCCGGGACGCAATTCGCCTTCCTCATCTCCGCCGGAGCCAAGGCGCGCGCGGCCGCGTTTGCGCGGGTCACGGCGATCGCGGCCCACAAGCTGACCCTCGACAATCTGCCGTCCGGCTGGACGACCGATACCGGCACCGGCAAGACAATTTGGGTGTTCGTCAGCGATCAGATCAAGAACGGCATCACGCCGAATTCCGTGACGATCGAGCGTGGGTTCCTTGCCCAGCCGGTGCCGTCGTACATCGTCAACCTCGGTATGCGCGTCAATACGTTCAATATCGAGATGACCAGCGGCGACAAGCTGAAGGGTACCGTCGCGTTCATGGGTCTAGGCGGTGGTATCGGCATCACGGCGCTCGATGCGTCCCCGGATCCTGTCACGACCGGCGTCGTCATGGCCGCGAATGCCAACGTCGGTCGCCTCGGCGTCAACCAGATCCAACTCGGCGCGCCGAACTGGGCGAAGGGCTTCACGCTCCAGATCAACAACAACCTTCGGGCTCTGGACGCCGTCGACTCCGATGTCCCGGTCGGCATCAACGATGGCGAGTGTACCGTGACGGGAAACATGAGCACGTACTTCGGCAGTAAGGACGAGGTCGAGGCGTTCTACAACGGCACGCCGCGGCCGATTAACTCGCGAGTAACGAAGAACGGCCAGGCGCTGATCTTCCAGGTCCCGCGCGCCACCTATCGTGGTGGCGGCAATCCGCAGGCGACCGCGAAGAATACCGACGTCATGGCGAACTTCGACTTCCAGGCCAGCCAGGACGTCCTGACCAACGCGCACGTTCTCCTCGATCGTTTCGAGTATTTCGAGGCGTGAGGAAAGGGGCGGCGCTGGTGCAGTGAGGGAGGGGCAATGAGCGTATTCTCTGGCGTGATCGCGAACGGCGGATCGCTTTCTGGTGCGATCCCGATCGGCAACAAGATCATTACCGGAATCATGATGCCGGCTGGATGGGACAATGCAGCACTGACCTTCCAGGTCAGCGTCGACGGCGGTGCAAGTTGGTCGAATCTGTTCGACTCGAGCGGAAACGAGGTTTCGTTCCAGGCGGCGGCATCACGTTTCATCGCGGTCGACCCGACACTTTGGATCGGCATCAACCACATCAAAATCAGATCCGGCACGGCTGCGGCCGTGGTGAATCAGACCGCCGAAAGATCTCTCCGCCTGGTTGGTCAATGATGAAGGTGCCGCGCACTCGTCGCGAACTGCTGACGCCGAAGGGCCGCGCTCGCCTTGGGGGAGTGAACGGCGGTGGCGGGGGCGTCAGGCTGCCGTTCGGGACCCCGATCAGTTTCCCCGGTGACAGCATCATAGCGAACGGCTTCTCCCTCACCACAAACCGAGCGTGGGAAACGGTGCGTGGCTGGCATGTGTGGGCGAATGCCCTGGCCAACAGTCCGTTTCGGCTGATGGGCAAGAGCAATGCCGGTGTCGGCGGCAATACGTCGGCGCAGTTGCTGGCGCGATATGATACTGACGTGATCGCGTTCAATCCGGGTGCTGCTCACATCCACATCGGAATTAACGATCTTCTCGCTGCTACCGCTTCAGCAACGACACTGGCCAATATAACCGCGATGATCGCTAAAAATAGAGCGATCGGCGCTTTCACGTTCGTGAACAAGATGCTGCCTTACGGCTCGACGGCGCTGCCTATGAATGGCCCGCAGATCGCGCTTTGGGAGGCAACCAACAACGGCATCGCTGCGATGGCGGCCGACGATGTCGTGGTGCTCGATTTCGAGCCGGTCATCGGGAACATGGATGCCGCGCACACGATGAAGGATGGCTACTCGGGGGACAGCCCGCAGTTGCATCCTAATCAGACCGCAGCCTACCTGATGGCTAAGGTCGTCAGAGACGCGTATCTGGCGCACTCTATTCCTGGCGAGAACCTGTTCACCACGAACAATGATCCGGCCAATTTCGCTGCAAACGGCTTCCTTACCGGAACGACTGGAACGGTCTCAGGCGCAACGGGGCAGGTTGCGACGGGTTGGACGGGAGCCGGTGCCGCGGCGGGCGGTGCAACCGTAGCTTACTCCAAGGTCGCAAGATCGGATGGATTCGGCGAGTGGCAGCAAATCGCGGTCAGCGGTACATATACAGGAACCGGCAAGATTGCGCGCATCAGCAGGGCTATTCCTGTGACGGGCTTGCTCTCGACTGGCGATGTTGTCCAGATCGGATGCGAAATTCAGGTGGACGCCACGCAGACGGCAGTTTCATCGTTCCGGGCGGGTTTTACGCAGGGCGCGGATAGCGTCTATGCTTTCGCTGGAAACAACACGGACCCGGTGCAGGAAGCATGGTCGGGCGTGATCATGAGCGTTCCCTTTGCGATCACGGCGACGCCGACGACTGTTTCGGTTGAATTGGGCATCCTGTTGAAAGACACCGCGACCACCGATGCATGCGCGGCGAGTGTTCGTTTTGGGCGCTACCAGATTGAGAAGCTGGCGAGTTTGAATTAGCCCGTCCACTCTCTCAGGGGCTTCGCGCCGACTGCCGACGGCGATCTACCCTAGGCGCTCGACAAGATGCGCACGTGAGGGTGCGGGGTCGAACCGGTCGCCGAAATACTGCGTTTCGTGAGCCACCAATCCCTCACGAAATTCCATGATGCTCACGACGTAGGACGGTATCCCGTCATAGGTCAGGACGAATTCGCTCACCCACAGGTCGCCGCCGCCAACAATCCGCCGAACGGAGAAGCGCTTCTTGTTCGGCTGCACAAATCGGCTCTCTTGAATGTTCCTGCGGCCGTGGATGCGTTCGCCAGACTGCGGATAGTCGAGCACGGCATCCTCGCGATAGATGTCATGCTCGGTCTCGAAATCGTTTGCGTCTGAAGCATTCCAATGGCGCTGGAGCTCCGCCAATATGGTTCGATCGTCCATCTCGACCTCCGATTTAGGTGTCTTTCATCTCGTCGATCTTACGCCTCTCAAGGGGCGTCGTCCTCACTCCTTTCAGGGCTTTCCCTGAACTTGTAATCATCACTTACAGCATCGAAAATGACCCTTCGGAAGCTGATCAAGCTTTACCGACGCGACCCGCTGTCGCGCTGGCACAAGCTACGCTATTCGACCCGCCGCAACCATTGCAACCTGCTGCGGCAGATCGTGCGCCGGCATGAGGCATCAGCGAAGCCTTCGACGCCAAGGCAAATCCGGATTTCATCCGAACCGCGGCAACGCACAGCGATCTCGCGACCACGCAGGGTTATACAGCCCCAGTTCCTCGGGTGACCGACCGACACGGCTCCAATCCAGGCAGCCGCGCCAAGCCGCCCCTTTAGGGGTACGAAGCTGTGGAAAACGCCGATCGAAGACAGCGAAGTGTCCTCGCAGCGTCGCGATCATGCGGCGCCCCGCAGATGGCGGCACATCGCGCTGAGTCGGGCGAGCGGTGAACCTGGACCGAGCCGCGAGACGGGTTCGCCTGTATTTTCGCCTATATTAAAGAGTGGTCTTGGAAGCCGCTGGAATTGCCAGTCGAGGTGGGGAAAAGGATTCGGGCTGGAACAAAAACCGGACAAAAGTGTCAGGCATCCGGCCATCCTGACACTTTTCCGCATCGGCAAGGGATGCGGCGATAGGTAAGGTATTGGGATTGTTCGCCAAAATGGCGCGAGAGACGGGGCTCGAACCCGCGACCTCCGGCGTGACAGGCCGGCGCTCTAACCAACTGAGCTACTCCCGCGTGATGCGCAATTCCGCGAGACGTGGGGGACTTAAAGGGGCGGTCTTTTGAAGTCAAGGACGTTGAGATTCCCTGGGTCCTGCAGGGCTTTGCAGTGTGTTGATGGGGAATCAGCGGCGCTGCACGGAAGGCTCCGCGTTTCCTGCCTCGAGGCGACTCGCCGGGTTCCATCAGATGGCAGGCCGGAAGCTGTTCCGATCAGAGGCGCTTGGAGGTGCCATCGTATTGCCACAAGCATAGAGCGAATTTACTTCGAGTAGCGACCGGCGCGTGCCGCTACCTTTGGAATTGCGAGACCTGTCATGGAGTCGATATAGAACTGTTCTGAGAACTCTTCTGATTGAGCTTCGACACTATCAGTTTCACGAGGGCCGGGCTTTGCAATCGGTATTGTTCGCCATACTGCTGTCCGCGGGGCCGATTGCGGTGCTCGCGCACGGTTTCGCCGGGACCGGCTCGACAATCACCGGTCTGCTGATGGCCGCGCCAATTGCTGCGCTCCTTCTTCTGGCGAGATGGCGTGAATTCAGGCCCGACATTTGCGACGTGCTGTTCGTGCTGTTTTGTTGCGGCATCGCGCTCTCGTTCGCCGTCAACGGCGTCGCTGCGCCGAAAGAGGCCGCCCTTCTGGGGTTGTCGCTCGCGACCTATCCCGCGGTCAGGGTGAGCTCCCGTTGTGGGCAAGTTCCTCAAGCCTTCGTGGTCGTCACAGGCGCGATCGTGGCGGTCGGAGCCGTCGTCACCCTGGTGGCGCTGCTTGGTCAATGGAACGACCACCATGGTAAGCCGCTGGTCTTTGACGAGTACGACGCTGCGCCGGCGCAATTCACGACAGCGCTTGGCTTGCTGCTTCTGGCGCTGGCCTGCACAGAACTCAATTGGCGACGGACTGCTTGGATTTCGATCCTCGCGGCCGTGCCCCTGGCCATCTTCGCGGCGTCGATGGTACGCTACTCCTTCATCGTGATCGTGGTGGCGCTGCTCGCAGCGATGTTGGTTGCCAAGGCCGGCCAACGCAAATTCATTGCTGTGATCGTGTGCGTCACGATCGCTTCGGTTGCGCTTGGCGCAGTCGTCAGGTCATCAACAACGCTCAGATTCGCCAAGCTCGCCGAAGCGGCGTTGGGTTTTCAGGTTGCGGAGCCGGGCAACGATGAATCGCCGGCGCCGCCGGTTTCGCCGCCGGCAAGTGCACTGCCAGCCCCCGCCGCATCAGGCCGCGTTGCTACCGAGGCGGCTCCGCCAGTGCCAGCGCCTCCGCCTTCGCAAGCTTCCTGTCCTTCGATCGACCCGGACAATTCGATCATCATCCGGCAGCAGCTCTACAAGGACGCCTTCGCGTTGCTGCCGGAAGCGGGGCTGACGGGACTGGGACTGGACGGTTTCCCCCAGCGGTCGTGCCTGAAAGGCTTCCAGGTTCACAACTCGATCCTGCAGGCCATCATCGAATTCGGCTGGCCGGCGGGTATCTTCCTCATCCTGTTGCTCTATCACGCGATGGGAACGCGGATGTTCTCGCTGGCGAGGATCAATCGCGAAGCCCGCTTCGTGCTGTGCAGCCTGGTGTTCACGCTTATGCTGAGCATGGCGCATGGCAGGATCAGCAGGGACCTCGCATTGTTCCTGTTTCTGGGATACGCCGCAAAGCTGCGAAGCAGTGCGCTCGATATTGAAGAGCAAGCCTGGGTATTCGGAGACGGTCCGATCAGGACCATTCCGGCACCGGGCGTCGGCGCTCGCTTGAACGCCGCCTGACGGCGGAGGTCGCCCGATACTAGGCCGAGGCTAGAATTCGTAGAGGTCGCGGCCGCGGCGGGCCAGATTCCTGAGATCGGCCAATGTGCCGCGGACGGCGTTGCAGCAGCGGCACTCGATGACCGTGTCGCCGGATGCGGCGGCCGGTCTCTCCAGCTTGATCGATAGGCTGCCGCAATCGGTGCAGACGATCTTGAAGCCGGAGGAGTATGTTTCCTGATGCAGATTCATCGGCGGCGAGGGTCCTACTGGCCTTCTCTATACGCGCCGAAATTTAAGCTTGGGATCGCAACGTCAATTGCAATCGAACGATTGCGTTAGCGCTTGTTAACGCTGGCCGTCTGGCCGGGTGGATAAATCCAGCGTCGGCCGTCCCAGCGCCAGCGCGGCGCCACGGATCGATCGTCGCGGGTTGACGAGGATGATGCCGCTGGCGTGGGCCCAGATTGCGAGGTCGGATTTGCTGTCGCCGGCATAGATGAAGCCTTCCGGAAATAGCTCGCGGAGCAGCGCGGCCTTGGCCGGTCCCTTCAGGTTTCCCTTGCCGTCGGAGGCGAACACCTGATCGAAGACGGGCAGGCGGAATGCGAGTTGGGCGGCGAGCACGGCGTCGGCGGCGGTAGCAAGCACGATCATGCGGCCAGCCGTCTGCTCCCGGTGCGCCAGCGCGACAACCTCCTGATGGAATTCGAGCCGATCCCAGTCGATGCAGTTGCGCAGCGCAAGCTGGCGCTTGAGCGCGGCGCGTCCTCGCAAAAGCCATCTGGCGCAGGCGAGCACGATCAGCGGATTGCGGCGCAGGATCGAGAAGAAGCTCTTGTAGAGCAGATCGCCCTTGATGAGCGTGCCGTCGAGGTCCAGCACCAGCGGCATCGATATCGGGAGGCCGAGCAGCGTATCCGCGGCGGCGTCGGCTGCATCCGGCCGCTTCAGCGGCGTTGGGGCCATGTCCAGGGTAAGGTCAGTCACGCATCGCACTCAACTGGTTTGGAATCGTGCAAGCCACGATCTCGCGTCCGCCGCTTCGGTTCGCCTTGCAGTCGCGATAGCCGAGATTGCTTGCGACGGCTGATCCGCTCTGGTCGGAGGACGACACGATCAGCACCTGCGGCGCGCCGCGATTGGCGCTCTGGAATTTTGCCAGCTCAGCGGCATCAGGCTCGCTTTCCCAGTCGGCGGTCGCGCGCAGGAAATCGTGCGACGGCACATATTGCAGCGGGAAATAGCCGAAATAGCGGGTCGAGGGCAGCGTGGAGGAGAGGCCCGCGCCGCGGGCAGCCAGCGCCGCGGTCTGGGCCGCATGCAGAGTGGGGCGAATGCGCCAGGCGAACAGGGAGCTGTCGCGCTGGGCGATCAAGTCGGCGTTGACGAAGGTCTTGCCGGGATTCTCGCGGCCGATCTCAAGCTCGCTTTCCAAAACCGGCGCCCAGCTCTTGTAGGCGACCGTGCGGATCGCGGTCTGGCCGACCAGGCCGGCGATCGCGGCCAAGCATAGGATGCGCACCAGCGCTTCGTGCGGCTGGCGACTCGCGATCAAGAGCACGACCGCGATCCAGCTATAGGGAGCGAGCCGTTCCGACAGCAGCGCCGAGCCGGTCTTCAGGTTGAGGAGCGACAGCAGCACGACAAGGACGAAGAAGACGGGCCAGGTCAGGTTGCCCGACCGCAAGCGCCGGAGTGCGATGGCGCCGGCCACCAGCACCGCCACCAGAAGCGGCGCCAGCGCTACCACCTCCCAAGAGGTGAAGGTGAAGAGGTGCGTGGCGGCAACGATCCGGCGCAGGATCTGCGTGATGCCGCCTTCGCCACCCGGGACCTCGCCGGGAATGTTCTGGTAGGCGAGGAGAAACCCTGCGATCAGGACCAGCACCGGCATGGCCGCGGCAGCGGCCCAGGCGCCATCGATGAGTAGTCGTCGGCCGGCGGCGCGCGGGCCGGCGTACTCCAGCGTGCGGAGCGCACGGGCGATACCGTCAGCCGCAAGCAGCAGGCAGGCGGCGACCACGGAGGTGATGTGGGTCAGGTAGAGGGCCGCCAGGAATAGCGCGGTGGCGAGGAAGGTGAAGATGTCACCGCGCCCGCGCACCTTGCTCCAGAAGCTTGCGAACAAGAGGAACAGCGGCACGCCAAGAGCGAAATTGTAGAAGCCCCAATGGATGAAGACGCCGAAGGCGACCGGCAACAGCAGCAGCATCGGCAGCAGCGGCCGCTCGGTCTCAGTGCGGGACACCGCAAAGGCGGCCGCAATCCAGATCAGCCCGTACAGGCTCAAGAACAGCGTGTTGGCGAGCAGCGGATTCCCGGTCAGCCGGATCAGGCCGGCGAGCAACAGATAGATTGCGGAGTTCGGTTCGATGCGCGAATTCCACTGGTAGAAGGAGGCGGCAGGCTCCTGCAGGACGCCACCCCAGCCGAAGCGGGCGATCAGGTCGGCCTGTGCCAGATGCACCGGGCCGTCCTGGGTCGGCACCAGCTTGACCAGCCAGACCGGGCCATCGAGCAGAAGCGCCAGCGCGGCAAAAGCCAGCGTCGCGACTGCGACGCCGGCGTAGTTTCGTGGGGCGCTCAGGGAAGCCGTCATCGACATGGTCAGCGGCCCGTGCTGAGGCGGATGAGGTCCGAACTGGTCAGGCTGTTGAGCAGTGGCAGGTCGACGAAGGTCAGGATGCCGAACAGCGCCATGGTGACGGCGGCGGCAATCAGCATGGACGGCTGCCGCATCAGCTCCTCGGGCCGCGCGGCCGCGGAATCCGGGGTCAGCGCGAGCCGCATATAGGCGGCGAACAGCGCGATCAGGAACGGGATCGCGACGATGTATTCGATCCGGTACTTGATCAGGAAGATCGCCATCATGAACGCGAAGCCCTGGGCATAGACGAGGCAGCTCGTCACCAGGCTCGAATGCGTATAGACGGCGAAGGAGGGGCGATAGGCGGCGAGGTTGGCGGTGCCGCCGGCCTCGACGATGGCGCGATGCTCGGAGACGCGCTTGGCGGCCATCAAGAAGGCGCCGCCGAACCAGTAGGCAAGCAGGATCGAGATCGGTGGGGCGATATGCGGGACCACCGCGAACCAGCCGAACAGGAAGCGCAGGGGATTGTTGAGGGACTCGACGATGACGTCGAGGAAGGCGCGATCCTTGGCGCGGATTGGGCGCACGTTGTAGATGACGCCGAAAGCGGCGAATACGACGGCGGTGAGGGCAAAGCTCCGGCCAAGCTGGTTGGCGACGAGCAGGCCCACGCCAGTTAAGAGGATGTACTGGGCAAAGACGATGCTGGGCGACATCGCGGTCTGCACCGCCGGACGTGCCCGCTTGGTCGGGTGCATGGCGTCGAAGGGGGCATCGAGCCATTCGTTGATGGTGTAGTTGGCGGATGACAGCGCCATGGCGACGAACAGGCAGGCGAGCAGGCGCTCTCCCAGCGTCGCGTAGTCGACCGGTCCGGTCCCTGCCATGATCATCGCGAAGGCGACGCCTGGCACGATCAGCACGTGCTTGATCCAGTGATCGGGCCGGGCGATGGCGATGTAGTCGGCGAGACCCGCCGACGGCGGCGCGTAGTGGGTGACGGACATGCAATCCTCCAGGCTACCTCTGTGCCGCATCGGGGCGGATGCGACGGAAGATGCCCTGGAAGGGCAGCGATCGTGCCGCAGTGGCTGATGAAGGCCGTCAGGGGCACGGAAACCCAGGCAATGCGGTTAACGGCGGTAGCGGAGGCGGGGTTTTCGGGATTTTCCACCCTCGGCATGAGCCATCGTGCAGCCGAATCCCGGTCGGCGGCGGCGAAACGTGGGGGGCGATTTCGTCAGCCTATGCGCCGGATTGGTACAGGCTGTTCCAAATCGGGCAGGGCGTCAGCTTCGCAAGCCCACCAAACAACAAAGCCGCCCGGAGGCGGCCTTACGTGCCTTATCAGCAAAATGCGCGGGTCAGCGGACCGTCGAGGTGCCTGAACTGGTAATCGCCACCGGCTTGCCAGCCTTCACCACCTGGGTCTGGGCGGTCTGGGTGAATTCCGAATTGTTGCGCGCGGCGATACCCAAGGCTGCGACCGCAATGCCCGCCACCAGCGCGACCACCACGATTTTCAGGTGGGTCGAGCGATCCGCCGAGTGAATTGAGTGGTTCATCTTGCGCCTCCGGGCGAGCTTTGCCGCCGCCTGTTGGGCAAAGAGGTACCCTTGGTCTGTTTCAGAATGGTTTCGCGGGTTCCCCAAAATGGTTTCATTGCTCGGCGGGATTGGTTTCGTGCGTAGCTGCAGGACGCCGGGGCTAAAGGAAAAAAGTCACAAGCGACGGAGGATTCCTTGGGGATAACGCCGCTACAGGGGGTGGCGGGCCAACATGCCGTGTCGGCCCGACAGGACCGCCGCGGTTCAACTAAACGAGAGGTGCGCAGAGATGGCCGGGCGATTATTGGCCACTGTGGATTTTGGCGATCGGGAGCTGCAAATCTGGGGCACGAACCTTCGAGGTCACGCGTTCTTCATCTTGGGCGAGAACGCGCGCTTAACACCGGTTGATCGGAGGCGGCCTAGCCCGACGGAGCTTTAAAATAGCTTGTCTTGCGCCCTCTGTTGCGCTGCGCTAAGGCTCAAGAATAATTCCAATGACACGAATCTGCGGCTGTCCGAAACCGCAGCAAGAAGGCACCGCCGATGAACGGCATCCTGCAGAATTATCTTCCACTTGTGGTGTTTATCGGGGTCGCAGCCGTGATCGGCCTGGCGCTCCTGATCGCGCCATTCCTGCTCGCATTCCAGCAGCCCGATCCGGAAAAGCTCTCCGCTTATGAATGCGGATTCAACGCTTTTGACGACGCCCGCATGAAGTTCGATGTCCGCTTCTATCTGGTGGCGATCCTCTTCATCATCTTCGACCTCGAAGTGGCGTTTCTTTTCCCCTGGGCGGTGGCGTTCGGAAAGCTGGGCGCGACCGGGTTCTGGTCGATGATGGTGTTTCTGGCCGTGCTGACGGTCGGCTTTGCCTATGAATGGAAGAAAGGCGCGCTCGAATGGGATTGAGCCCTACTGCCGCAACGTCCCGGCCGGCAATCGCGCCGGCGCCGAGGGGCATCCTTGATCCCGCCACCGGCAAGCCGGTCGGCGCCAATGATCCGTATTTCCGCGACATCAACCACGAGCTCTCCGACAAGGGTTTCTTCGTCGCGGCCGCCGACGACCTGATCACCTGGGCCCGTACCGGCTCGCTGATGTGGATGACGTTCGGCCTGGCCTGCTGTGCGGTCGAGATGATGCAGGTCTCGATGCCGCGCTACGACGTCGAGCGCTTCGGATTCGCCCCGCGTGCTTCGCCGCGGCAGTCGGACGTGATGATCGTCGCGGGCACGCTGACCAACAAGATGGCGCCGGCGCTGCGCAAGGTCTACGACCAGATGCCGGAGCCGCGCTACGTGATCTCGATGGGCTCCTGCGCCAATGGCGGCGGCTACTACCACTATTCCTATTCGGTGGTGCGCGGCTGCGACCGCATCGTGCCGATCGACATCTACGTGCCGGGCTGCCCGCCGACGGCGGAAGCGCTGCTCTACGGCGTCTTGCTGCTGCAGAAGAAGATTCGCCGCATCGGCACTATCGAACGCTAAGGTATTACGTCATGGACGACGCCAAGCTCGACGCCTTGGGGCAGACGATCGTTAGCGCGCTTCCCGGCGCGGCGAAGGCGCATTCGGTTGCGTTCAATCAGCTCACGGTTGATGTGGACGCGGAGAAGATCGTCGACGTCGTCAAGCACCTGCGCGACGATCCGGCCCTGCGCTTCGTCAACTTCACCGACGTGACCGCGGTTGACTACCCCGAGCGGGACAAGCGGTTCGACGTTGTTTATCACTTCCTGTCACCGACGCTGAACACACGCATCCGCCTGCGCGCGGAGGCCGACGAGAACACGCAGGTGCCGTCGATCATCGAGGTCTTTCCCGGCGCCGACTGGTTCGAGCGCGAGACCTACGATCTCTATGGCGTGATCTTCACCGGCCATCCCGACATGCGCCGGCTCCTGACCGATTACGGCTTCGACGGCCATCCGCTGCGCAAGGACTTTCCGCTCACCGGCTTCGTCGAGGTTCGCTACGACGACGAGGAGAAGCGGGTGGTGTACGAGCCGGTGCGCCTCAACCAGGAATTCCGCAAGTTCGATTTCCTCTCGCCTTGGGAAGGTGCGGATTATCCGCTGCCGGGCGATGAGAAGAGAAGTGGCGAATGGCGAGTGGCGAATAGGGATGATTGTTGAGCGACCCATCGATCAGCTCGTACCGGGACCTAAGGGTGTGGCAGGATGCCATGATCTTAGCGGAGTCCTGCTATCGCTTGACGGGGCGATTTCCTCGCGACGAGCTGTTTGGCCTGACATCCCAGGTCAGGCGGGCTGCGGCTTCTATTCCCGCCAATATCGCGGAAGGTCATGGGCGCGAGAGTACAGGCAGTTTCGTGCAGTCGCTGCGCGTGTCGCAGGGCTCTCTGAAGGAATTGGAAACTCATCTCTTGCTGGCGGAGCGGGTCGGCGTTCTGCCTGCATCCGAACTGGAACTGGTAATGGGGCGGTGCGAGAGTTTGGGCAAAATGGTTCGAGCGTTGATACGCGCCCTGCAGGACAAGTCCGCAAAATGACGTTCGCTATTCGCTACTCGCCATTCGCTATTCGCCAGGCAGCGGGAGCTGCACCATGAACGAGCAACCTCAAAATCTGCGCAACTTCACCATTAACTTTGGACCGCAGCATCCGGCCGCGCACGGCGTGTTGCGCCTCGTGCTCGAACTTGATGGCGAAGTAGTCGCGCGCGTCGATCCGCATATCGGGCTCTTGCATCGCGGCACCGAGAAGCTGATCGAGCACAAGACCTACCTGCAGGCGATCCCGTATTTCGACCGGCTCGATTACGTCGCGCCGATGAACCAGGAGCATGCCTTCTGCCTCGCGGCGGAAAAGCTGCTCGGCATCACGGTGCCGCGGCGCGGGCAACTGATCCGCGTGCTCTATTGCGAGATCGGCCGTATCCTGTCGCATCTGCTCAACGTCACCACGCAGGCGATGGACGTCGGCGCGCTCACCCCGCCGCTGTGGGGGTTTGAGGAGCGCGAAAAGCTGATGATGTTCTACGAGCGCGCCTCCGGCTCGCGCATGCATGCCGCCTTCTTCCGCGTCGGCGGCGTGCACCAGGACCTGCCGCCGAAGCTGATCGACGATATCGATGCGTGGTGCGACCCGTTCCTCAAAGTGGTGGACGACCTCGATACGCTGCTCACCGGCAACCGCATCTTCAAGCAGCGCAACGTCGACATCGGCGTGGTGTCGCTGAAGGAAGCCTGGGAGTGGGGCTTCTCTGGCGTGATGGTGCGCGGCTCGGGCGCGGCCTGGGACCTGCGCAAGGCGCAGCCCTACGAATGCTACGCCGAGATGGATTTCGACATTCCGATCGGCAAGAACGGCGACTGCTACGACCGCTACCTGATCCGCATGGAAGAGATGCGCCAGTCGGTGCGCATCATGAAGCAGTGCATCCAGAAACTGAAATCGCCCGACGGGCAGGGGCCGGTCGTCGTCGAAGACAACAAGATCGCGCCGCCGCGGCGCGGCGAGATGAAGCGCTCGATGGAAGCGCTGATCCATCACTTCAAGCTCTACACCGAGGGCGTGCACGTACCGGCCGGCGAAGTCTACGCCGCGGTGGAAGCGCCCAAGGGCGAGTTCGGCGTCTATCTCGTCGCCGATGGCACCAACAAGCCCTACAAGTGCAAGATCCGCGCGCCGGGCTTTGCCCATCTGCAGGCGATGGACCACATCTGCACGGGCCATCTGCTCGCCGACGTCTCGGCGATCCTCGGCTCGCTCGACATCGTGTTCGGAGAGGTCGATCGGTGATGGTGCAGCCGCCCATCCAGTTTGACCGCGCCTCAGGGGCTCTCGAAGGAGCCAACCTGTGGGAGCGGACGGCTGCGCTGGCGCTGTCGACCGGTTCGAAGATCTCCTCGCACTTTTCCCACATGGGCTACATCGCCTGCGCTAACCTGCTGCGCAAGACGCTGCCCGAGCGCAACATCGCCATCCGGCTCAATGAGGACGCGGTGTTCGAGTTTCCCTATGGCGACGGCTATTGGAGCAAGCTGCTCAACCGATCCTACCATTACGAGGACGAGCTCGAGCTCCTGTTCAAGGATTCCGCCGACGTCGACTACACGCTGATCGATTGCGGCGCCAATTACGGCTACTGGTCGGTGCTGGTCTCGAGCAAGCCGTTCGGTTCGCAAAAGGCGATCGCGATCGAGCCGTCGGGACAGAATTTTCCGAAGCTTGCGAATAACGCTGCGATCAACGGCACCCGCTTCGAGACGATGAAATGCGCGATCGGCGCGGGCAGGGGCACGGCAAAACTCTCCGGCACCAAGCATGAGGCGTTCAGCATCGCCGGCGACCAGGCCGACGGCGAGGAAGTGCCGGTGATCGCGCTCGACAATCTGCTCGACGACGGCAAGATCGAGCTGAACGGAAAATATCTGATCAAGCTCGACGTCGAGGGCGTCGAGATCGAGGCGATGAAGGGCGGCGTCCGGCTGATGCAGGGCGACAGCGTGCTGCTCTGCGAGGAGCATGGCAGCGATCGCAAGCACACCGTGTCGCGCTACATCCTTGAAGAGACCCCGCTCAAGCTGATCGTCTACGATCCCAGCTCCAATCGCCTTGAAACCGTGACCGAGCTTTCGATCCTCGATCGCATCAAGGTATCGACCCATGTCGGCTACAACGTGTTCGGCACCGCAAGCGCCTTCTGGCAGGACCGGATCAACGCGCTGAATGCGAAGACCGTTCGCCGCATGCAATGAGAGAGTAAGAAATGTCGGTCCGTCGCCTCGCCCCGAAGGAATTGCAGCCCGCGAGCTTTGCGTTCACGGAGGAGAATCTCGCTTTCGCCAAGCAGCAGATCGCGAAGTATCCGCCGGGACGTCAGGCCTCCGCGGTGATCGCAATCCTGTGGCGGGCGCAGGAGCAGAACGAGGGCTGGGTTTCGGAAGCCGCGATCCGCACCGTCGCCGACCTGCTCGAAATGCCCCACATCCGCGTGCTGGAGATCGCGACCTTCTACACGATGTTCCAGTTGCAGCCGGTCGGCAAGAAGGCGCATGTCCAGGTCTGCGGCACCACGCCATGCCGCCTGCGCGGCGCGGGCGATCTGATCGAAGTTTGCCAGCATCGCATCAGTCACGAGCCCTTCGAATTGTCGAAGGACGGCAATTTCAGTTGGGAAGAGGTCGAGTGTCTGGGCGCCTGCGTGAACGCGCCGATGGTCCAGATCTGGAAGGACACTTACGAGGATCTGACCAAGGAGAGCTTCGGCAAAGTGCTGGATGGTTTCGCCTCCGGTAATCCGCCGAAGCCGGGCCCGCAGGTCGATCGTCAGTTCTCGGCACCGGCGGGCGGGCCGACCACGCTGAAGGAAACCACATGAGGCCTGGTCTCGCATGGCAGCGGGCGGGAAGGGAGGTCGCGATGAAGCACTGGCGTTACATCGCTCTCCACGCGGCGGTCGCCGCCGCGTTCATTTTCCTGCTGCAGCGCTATGGGCTGAACGCCTCGCTCGAATCCAGCCTGTTGTGGGCGCTGACCTTCGGCGGATGCGCTGCGGGGCTCGCTTACGCCCAGGCCAATCGTTGATGTTTGGAAAGTTCTAGGCATGCTCGACGACAAGGACCGCATCTTCAAGAACCTCTACGGCCTCCATGATTGGGGCCTCGAGGGCGCGCGCCGCCGCGGCGCCTGGGACGGCACCAAGGCGATCATCGACAAGGGCCGCGACTGGATCATCGCCGAGATGAAAGCTTCCGGCCTGCGCGGCCGTGGCGGGGCCGGTTTTCCGACCGGCTTGAAATGGTCGTTCATGCCGAAGGAATCGACCGACGGCCGGCCGAGCTATCTCGTGGTCAATGCCGACGAGTCCGAGCCGGGGACCTGCAAGGACCGCGAGATCATGCGGCACGATCCGCATCTCTTGATCGAAGGCTGCCTGCTCGCGAGCTTCGCGATGAACGCGCATGCCTGCTACATCTATGTCCGCGGCGAATTCATCCGCGAGCGCGAGCATCTGCAGGCTGCGATCGATCAGGCCTATGAGGCCAAGCTGATCGGCAAGGACAACGTCAATGGCTGGCCGTTCGACCTCTACGTCGCCCATGGCGCCGGCGCCTATATCTGCGGCGAAGAGACGGCGCTGTTGGAAAGCCTCGAGGGCAAGAAGGGCCAGCCGCGGCTGAAGCCGCCGTTCCCGGCCAATGTGGGCCTGTTCGGCTGCCCGACCACCGTCAACAACGTGGAGTCGATCGCGGTTGCACCGGATATCCTGCGCCGTGGCGCGGCCTGGTTCGCCGCGATCGGCCGGCCGAACAATGTCGGCACAAAGCTGTTCTGCATCTCCGGCCATGTCGAGCGGCCCTGCAACGTCGAAGAGGCGATGGGGATCCCGTTCCGCGAGCTGATCGAAAAGCACTGCGGCGGCATCCGCGGCGGCTGGGACAATCTGAAGGCGGTGATCCCCGGCGGCTCGTCGGTGCGCATGGTGCCGGCCGAGCAGATCATCGACACGCCGATGGATTTCGACTCCTTGAGCAAATTGCGCTCCGGCCTCGGCACCGCGGCCGTGATCGTGATGGACAAGTCGACCGACCTGATCCGGGCGATCGCGCGCATCTCCTACTTCTACAAGCATGAGAGCTGCGGCCAGTGCACGCCGTGCCGCGAAGGCACGGGCTGGATGTGGCGCGTGCTCACCCGCATGGCCGAGGGGCGCGCGCACAAGCGCGAGATCGACATGCTGCTCGAGGTGACGAAGCAGGTCGAGGGTCACACCATCTGCGCACTCGGCGACGCCGCGGCCTGGCCGATCCAGGGCCTGATCGCGCATTTCCGTCACGAGATCGAAGCACGCATCGACCAATATTCGCACAAGGCCGATATTGACGACGTCGGTGTGCTCGATCCCGCGCACATGGTGGCGGCGGAGTGATCTTGATGTCGCAACCAAGCTTCTGGTGGCAGAGATACGGGACGCTGGCGCAGATGGCGCAGGCGGCCGTGGCGCTGCTCGGCTTTGTTGCGATCCTGTTCCAGATCAACGAGCTACGCACCGGCAGTCGCGCCTCCAGCGCGCGTCAGGCGTTTCTCGGCTACACCGATCTTGCCTTCAGGAACCCGAAATATTCGCAGCCGGACTATGAGCGGATCAAGGCGGGCAGCCAGGAGGACCAGGTGCAGTACGAGAGCTTCGTCTCGTACTTCCTCTATGCCTGCGAGGAGGCGATGTCGGCGTTTGCCAATCGGCGCGAATGGGCGGCTTCCTGCGACTACGATTTGAGACCGCATCTGCCGTTCCTCTGCGCCAAGAACGCCGCCGAGCCGGCCTATCTCGCGACCTACAGCGCCGACACCCAGCAATGGGTTAAGGCTTCACTGAAGACCGCCAGCGTCGTGCCGCCCGACTGCAAGCTGGGAAAGACGTAAAGAAATGACCAAACTGATCATCGATGGCAAAGAGATCGATGTGCCGCCGGAATACACGCTGCTGCAGGCGTGCGAGGCCGCCGGCGCCGAAATCCCGCGCTTCTGCTACCACGAGCGGCTGTCGATCGCCGGCAACTGCCGGATGTGCCTCGTCGAAGTGAAGGGCGGCCCGAAGCCGGTCGCGAGCTGCGCCTGGGGCGTGCGCGACTGCCGTCCGGGCCCCAAGGGCGAACCGCCGGAAATCTCCACCCGCTCGCCGATGGTGAAGAAGGCGCGCGAAGGCGTGATGGAGTTCCTGCTGATCAACCATCCGCTGGACTGCCCGATCTGCGACCAGGGCGGCGAATGCGACCTGCAGGACCAGGCGATGGGCTATGGCGTCGACACCAGCCGCTTCGCCGAGAACAAGCGCGCGGTCGAGGACAAATATCTGGGCGCGCTGGTCAAGACCTCGATGAACCGCTGCATCCAGTGCACCCGCTGCGTCCGGTTCTCCGCGGAAGTGGCGGGCGCCCCGGAAATGGGCGCGACCGGCCGCGGTGAGGACATGGAGATCACGACCTATCTCGAACACGCCCTGACTTCGGAATTGCAGGGTAATCTCGTCGACATCTGTCCGGTCGGTGCGCTGACCTCGAAGCCCTATGCCTTCGCCGCTCGTCCCTGGGAACTCGGCAAGACGCAGTCGGTCGACGTCATGGACGGCGTCGGCTCGGCGATCCGGGTCGACACCCGCGGCCGCGAGGTGATGCGGATCCTGCCGCGCATCAACGAGGCCGTGAACGAGGAGTGGATCTCCGACAAGACCCGCCACATCGTCGATGGCCTGCGTACCCAGCGGCTCGACCGGCCCTATATCCGCGAGAACGGCAAGCTCCGCCCGGCCTCGTGGCAGGAAGCCTTCGCAGCGATCGCGGCCAAGACCGGCCGGGTCGACGGCAAGCGGATCGGCGCCATCGCAGGCGACGTTGCCGCGGTCGAAGAAATGTTCGCGCTGAAGGAACTGCTGGCGAAATACGGCTCGTCCAACCTCGCCGTGCAGGGTGGCGATGCCTTCGATCCGAAGGCCGGCCGCGGCAGCTACATCTTCAACCCGACGATTGCAGGCATCGAGCGGGCGGATGCGCTCCTGATCATCGGCTCGACTCCGCGCAAGGAAGCCGCGATCATCAACGCCCGCATCCGCAAGCGCTGGCGCTCCGGCCAACTCAAGATCGGCGTGATCGGCCCGAAGGCGGACCTGACCTATGACTACGACTATCTTGGCGCCGGACCGGAGACGCTCGCGACGCTCGCCGCCGGCAAGCATTCCTTCGCCGACGTGCTCAAGAATGCCAAGAACCCGATCGTGCTGGTGGGCGCCGGCGCGTTCGGGCGCCAGGACGGCGCGGCGGTGCTGGCGCAGGCGGCGAAGCTTGCGGTCGACTTCG
>NZ_PSRR01000004.1 GCF_004296405.1 Bradyrhizobium sp. Leo170 | reverse complement strand
GCTAGCCAGATACATTCGATTTGCGACGGCCAAGGACGAAGATTTAACGCTCAGTGAGGAGGGCTTGGTCCAAATATCAAAACGGCTCCAGGCCGGCGTGCATCATCTGGAGGGGATGCTGTTCGATGTTCGAGACGTTGATCTCGACGCCTTCATATCCGATCAGCGCAGCCAAGGCTTAAGCCTGACGCGGACGGAAGCGATCCGCAAGATCCTGCGCGCCTACCTTGATGAGCGCGGATATGGTTCTGAAAGCAAGAAAAGCCCGCCGGCGTGAACCGACATTAGGACGTGGGCTCATTAAGACGCAGCCATAGCCCGATTGACGCGAGTTGAACGAAGGCAAGGTAGTTGGCGGCAAGCCTGTCGTAGCGCGTCGCCACGCGACGAAATTGTTTGATCCTGTTGAAGAACCGTTCGACCCGGCTGCGAGCGCAGTAGAGATAAGGGCTGAAGCAGATTGGATCGTTGCGGTTGCTTTTCGGCGGGATGTTGGCCCACGCGCCCTTCTTCACGGCAAGCTCCCTGATCCAGTCGGCGTCATAGCCGCGGTCGGCAAGCAGCATTGACCCGGATTTCGGACGAGACAGCAGTTTTCCGGCAAGTCGAACGTCATGGGCCTCACCGGCGCTCAGCGAATGAGCGCACGCGGCCCGCAAAGTCGCTGATGCCATTGTCGAACGACCGCGATGTTAGCTGCGGTGCATAAATCCGCTTGTGGCTCTTCTCGGACATTGCTGGCAAGCAGCTAGGCGGCACGCCCCGGCCAATGGACTCTGGTACGGATTGGCGCAATCCTGCGGTCGCAAATAGTCCCAGTGCAGGGGCTGCCTATTTAGCCGACCAGCAGATATCGGGAGGACAACAACATGAGGACGCAGGACAAGACGCTAGTCGCTTCCATCGTGGCTGCAGTGATACTCACCGCAACAGCCAGCGCTCAGCAGGCGCCATCCCCACCTCCGATAACGCCTTATGGAGCGCCACTAGGGCTCGAGGCAGCCAAGAAAGTGATGGCTGCCGCGGAAGCGGAGGCCGTAAAGAACAACTGGGCGATGGCCATCGTCATCCTCGACAGCACGGGCCACATGGTGATGCTGCACAAGCTCGACAATACCCAATACGGCTCTCTTATGGCTGCCGAGGACAAGGCGCACAGCGCGATTAACTACAGGCGCCCTAGCAAGGTGTTCGAGGATCTCGTGGCGCAGGGCGGCATGGGTTTGCGTTCATTGGCACTCCGTGGGGCATCTCCACTAGAAGGCGGCATTCCCATTAATGTGGATGGCAAGATTGTCGGGGCGATCGGCGTCTCTGGCGGGACGTCAGTTCAGGATGGCCAAGTCGCAAAGGCGGGTGCCGACGCCGCGAAGTGAAAACCGCGCTCGCATCACCGAGGTCGTCTTGTCGCGCGGCCTCAACGCGTGCTCCTTGTCGCTTATGCAACTGGCGACGTCCGCTGTTGGCCCATCGCGACATTTGCTGCGATTGCACAGAGGCGGTCGGTGTCGGGGCGAAGCGGACATCACCGACGATTTATGAGTACGCGCCCTAGATGTCACCTTAGAACACGCGGCCTCCCGATGGGGAGCTTGATCGATAATTTCTCAGTCTTCATCGGAGATGGTCGGCTGATTGCGAATTGCCAATAAATGTCGACATTACGTCGGCCGGTTTGCTGCGGGCTAGTTCCTTCAAAGGTCTGCTCGAAGAGTAACCAGGTCTCAAGACAGTCCCCAGCACTGACCCTGGGTATTTCTCTTTCGCCGCGCGTGCGTTCCGGAACATTGAACCCGATCGGCAGTTCTGTGGGAAAAAAGAGAACTGCCGTGTGGAGAGCTTTGAACCAGCTCACGGACGACGAACGTACTGTGCTTCTTTACCATGCCGACATAGGCACGGCGCTTTGTGCGGCAGCGTTCATCGTGAGTATCCTGCAGTTCATCGGTAATCTTTTTTGAACCCAACGGAGGCGGCGATGGCGTGTCAGGACCCGGTACGACGCTCGCTGCTGCTGACGGCTCTGGCCGCCGGGGCATATCTGGCTGCCAAGCCTGCCGTGGCGGAGGAGGATCAGCCAGGCAGCGATGAGCGACCGCAAAAAGGCGACTTTCTCGTTCACTCCGAAGGGGAACATGCCGGCGAAATCATCAAACTGGGTGATCTGGAGCTTGGTGGGCCGCCCGTGCACGCTTGGCCGAAGGACCCGAAATCCTCGGTGATCCGCAAGGGATCGCGGCTCAATGAGATTGTCGTCCTAAGACTTGATCCGGGCGAACTCGACGAAGAGTCCCGATCGCGATCGGCCAATGGCGTCGTCGCTTATTCGCTGATTTGCACTCACGCCGGATGCCCCGTCTCCGAGTGGGTAAAGGCATCGGAAAGCGACAAAAACGTTCTAAAATGTCCCTGTCACAACTCCGAATTTAATCCCCGAGAAAGTGCGCAGGTCGTATTCGGACCGGCGCCCCGCCGTCTTGCGGCACTTCCACTCGCAATCGCTGACGACTCGCTCACGGTGGCCGCAGGGTTCATCGGAAAAGTAGGCGGCCAGCCCGGAGGGTGACGGTCGCACGGTTAAGGACGCGATGTTGACCTAGTCTCCAGCAGTCGGCCCGCTTAGCGCCGCTCTTTGACCTGACCGCTGCTGTCGACAACGAGCGATACGTCCTTGCCGTCCTTCACCGCCTTGACCGAAATGCCTTCAGCCGTGGATTTGATGTCACGGACTTGGGTGTAGCCGTCCGATTGAAGCTTAGCCAAGAGTTCCTGCTGGGTCAGGGCATGAGCCGGCGCGACCAGGCTGACCATTAGGCAGCAGAGGATCGCTTGGGAGATTGTACGTACTGACATCATCTGCACTCCTCCTGTTATCTGACGTGGGCGCTCTCGAAGAACCGCAGTGGAACGCCGAACGTCAGTCCGGCGCGTACTTCGTTGACCGGATGGTGATTGGTCAGCGCGTGGCGATAAGCGACGTCGAAAGAGAGCTTGTCGCTCACCTGCCAGATCAAGCCTACGAGCCCGGAAAAGGTTTCCTCCTGGCCGAATTCCTTTTCGTAGAAAAATTCCGAGACCGGCCGCACCGTCCATTTCGACGGCCCCTCGATGATCGTGCCGAGGAAGACATCGGCATGATGGTCCCGCGTCAGCAGCGTTTCCGCGTTGAGGTGGATCGTTCCCCAGTCCCAGCGCTGCGAGACGATGGTTGCCCAGCTTGCGCCAACGCCGCTGCCCCCCGTGCTGTCCGGCAACAGCACACCAAATTCGGTCGCGATGCTCGATCCGCTCTTATCCTGCAGGCTGCCCGGTACCACGACATGCTTGAGGAACGCACCTGCTGCGATCAGGTTCGTCGGCCCCGAGGGCGACAGCGGCGTCTCGCCCTGTCCCTCGAACACCGCCTCCCATCCCTCGCTCAATCCGAAATTCAGGACCGTCCATGGCGCGACCAGCGTCGGGATAGCCCCGTCGCGTCGGACGCCGGCCGGCTGCAACTCGACTTCGAGTTCTCCAGGGGCGGCCACGGCGGCATCGGTGCCGTCGAACGGCCGGTAGGCGAAGGCCATCTCCGGCCAAGCGACACTCAGGATCAGCAACGATACGATAGATCGGACCAGCGGGGCACGTGGAAGCATGGCTGCACCTCCATCGGCTTGGCTTAAGGTATCGGGCGATAGACCCAGATCGCAGCGCCGTCACCGCCCCTTGCCGGAACCGCAAGCAGGAGGCGATCGAGTTCAGGCACAAACAGCGAGGTCCGCGCGCCTGGCGCGGTGGCGAGGAGCGCAATCGAGCGATACGACGCGCCCTCCGCCGCGAGCACGTCCAGATATCCTTCGCCGCAACTGACGTAGATACGTTCCCGTTTCTCGTCGACGAACAGATCGTCAATGTCGCCGCAGGTTGGGATGGCCGCTTTCAGTTGCCCATCGACCATTCCGAACACACCGATCTCGGCCGGGCGGCGAAATGCCACCAGAACCTGCTGGCGGCCGTGATCCAGCGCCATGGCGAAGTTGGCGCTGCGGCCTGACGTCGGCCAGGAAGCAAGCTGCTTTCCAGACCCGCGATCGATGACGTCGATCTCGTTCTTGTTCGGAACATTGACGAAGATCCGGTCCGAATTCCGGTCGAGTTGGAAGCTTTCGGGGTGCGCGCCCAAGGCCGCGCTTGCGACCTTGGCGTGGGTGGTGGTGTCGAGCGCAGTCACAAACCCATCGCCATGGCCGACAAAGATATGTCCCGCCTTTGCGTCGATGCGGACATTGTCGGCATCGGTGCCCAGCTCGATCTGCCCCCGCGGCGAAAGATCGGCTCCGTTGAAAAGCCTGACCGAGCCATCGCCGGCGTTTGCCACATAGACTGTGTCGGTCGCCGGGTCGTACCCGACGCCCTGCGGCTCGCTAAGGTCGCGGACGATGCGGTCGAGACGCTCACTTTCGAGATCAACTACCGCGAGACCATTGCTGGCCAGCGCCGCCACAAACAGGTGATGCCGGGCCAGATCGATCGCCATGTGGTCGATCCGGCCCTGAACATCGGCGAGCGGAATCTTACCTTCCAGTTGGAGCGGCTCGGCTTCGGTTGCCTGGCAGGCAGAAACATCGGCGACAAAACTCCATGCGGTGATCGCCAACCACGCAGTGAAGAACCCTCGAAGGAACGTCATCGCACGCCCTCGTCGAATTGGACTGCCAAGAGTTATGTCCTCGCCCCGCGGGTCGGCTAATCCAGCGGTTCTGTCACGGTCGCCAGCTTCTCTTCGTTCAAGAAACCAAGCGACGCTATGGGCTGCCCGTTTTTCAATTCAGGCACAGCGCTCACCACAATGATCCGCGCGCCGTATCCTTTTGCCTTGGCCACGGCAGCGGCCAGCGTTACCTTTGCCCGGTCCAGCGCAGCCTTTTGTGCCTCGGCGTGCTCGAGGTCCTCCCCTTCGGTGATGGGCTCGACCTTGCCTATCTCTCCGGTCATGTGATCGACGATGACTTCGAAGAACTTTCCGTCTTTTGCGGTGTAGATCGAAAGCTGAAGTTTGCCATCTTCAGCCTCGAATTTTCCGGAGATTGGTTGGCCTTCCCGTTCACTGGTCACCAAGGCCTGTTGCAAGCTAACCTTGGCAGTACCTAACAATCTGATCAGAACGCCTTCGTCTTCATCATCACCGGCCGCGTGCCCTGGTCCAACAGACAATGTCGTCAGACCAATGATCACGAGTCCGGCAGCAGAAGTGAGTAGCAATTTCCTGCGAGTCATGGGTTCCTCCATTCACTGACCTCAATGCCCCTAGCCCCGTACCGAAACCCGTCACTTGATCATCACCCACGCCGGCTGCAGCCACGGATAGGCAACGAGGCCGACGATCGCCGTTGCCGCAATGAGCATGGGATTGCTGACCTTCCAGCGGAACAGAACCGCGAGCGAGACGAGGGCGATCGCAATCGTCAGCCAATCACCGATGGCGATCTTTCCAAGCAGAATGCACGCGCCCAAAATCGTGCCGATCGCCGCTGCGTAGGCCCCCTTGACGAACCCCTGAACGTTCGGGTTTCCGCGGTGCCGCGCCAGCAGTGGTGCTGCGATCAGCACCAGCAAGAATGACGGCAGAAAAATGCCGACAGTCGAGACAAGCGACCCCCAGAAACCAGCGACCAGATAGCCGACAAAGGTCGCCGTGATGACGACCGGTCCCGGGCTGATCATACCGATCGCCACGGCTACCAGGAACTCCCTCTCGTTGAGCCAGCCATATTGCTGAACGAGCCCCTGCTCGAGGAACGGCACGATGACAAGCCCGCTGCCGAAGGTCAACGACCCAGCCTTAAGGAAGAAGAGCAAGAGCTTGCCGAGCGTGGAGCCACCCGCGACCGGGGCCACGGCCGGCGCGGCGGCAGGGATGAAGGCGATTTGCATCGCAGTCGAGGAACGCTTGAAGATCTTTCCGTAGTAGAGGATCCCGACAATGCCGGCGCCGATGAACAGCAGTGCCACTTCGGCCTGCAGGACGACGGTAACGACAAGGCAAACCCCGGCGATGGCCCATTGCAGCCAGTCCTCCATGCCGAGCTTCGCGAGCCGATAGCAGGAGTGCAGGATGAGCGCGATCACCGCAGGGCTGACGCCATAGAAGATGGCCGTCACGGGCTGCAAGTCGCCGAGGTACACATAGAGCGCGCCGAGCGCCGCCACGATGATGAAGTTTGGCAGGATGAAGCACCAGCCGCCGATCCAGGCACCCCAGAAGCCGCAGCGGAGCCAAGCGACAGAGATGCCGACTTGGATCGCGAGTGGACCGGGAAGCGACTGGCAGATGGCAATCGACTCCCGCATCTGCTCCTTGGTCAGCCACTTCTTGTCGTTGACCAGCTCCCGTTCCATTTGACCGACGAGCGCAACCGGGCCGCCGAAGCCGAGACAGCCAAGGCGGAGGAAATACCGTGCCAGTTCACCCTTGCTATTGTGTTCTGTCTGCATTGTCGTCGTCACCTGTGCCCCTCTCGTGATCGGCGCGGTCCGCCGGAAACTCCAAACTGACTCGCGCGCTCCATGGCGTTGAGCGCGAGGGCGAACGCATCACTGACGAGCTGAGGATCACCATAGAACACGAGGGTAGACGAGTCGGACGCTCGCGCTGATTCGTTGTCGACAGGAGTCTGCTTGGACGCCCGCTCTTTTCTCTTGATCATCGCTGGCTCCTTATCGCTCCATTCCTTGCAAGTTCGACCGCTCAGACTGGCTATTCGCGATCCGAAATGGGCTCGAGAACGCCGACAGACGGTAGGCCAAGTCCCCTCGGGGTCATGACAATCCATGAACCCGACGACGTCACCTCGAAGCACCCACCATCCGGCTCCGGAAGGTCGAGGCAGAGATCGTCTGAACGGACGAACCATTTTCCTGTTACCATCTTGCTCATCGAGTAACTTCTGAACGTCCCGTCACGTTGGTATACTTCGCGCCAGTGCACCTCATCGGTGAGCTGCCTGTCAGAAAATCGCGCGCGGATCTGTGCGCCCGACAACTTCTTCAAATCTTCGGCCGTTGCCCTGCCGCTCCAGAGCGTCAACAAGGTCAGCAATCCGACGGCTGCACATGCGACGCGCATTCCGGCACGAGGATTGCCTATGCTTACGGCTTCGATTTGCATGACTTCAGGCACATCTGGTACTCGGTCTTGCAGGCAGGGCCCGCGTAGTTCTTCATGCACGCCTTGTGCTGCTCGGCGCATACCTTGCAGGACGATTGCGCCTCGGCCACGCGATCGGCGACCAGAAGGCCTGCCAGCACTGACAACGCAACGACAACTCGCTTCATTCGCGGTCCCCCTCTCGACTCGTGTGTGTGTTGCCTCCTCCTCGCCTAACTCTTGGTGCTCGCGGTCTTGTCGAGTGCCGCACGCAGCCCTTTGGCCAGCTTGATCGCATCGTCATTGGCCCAGAAGTGCATGAAGAACAGGCGCGGCTGCTCGTCGAGCATGTGGCTGTGGATCGCTGTTACATCGATGTCGTTCGCTTTCAGCGCCTTGATCACAGGATTGACTTCGTCGCCGGTCAGCACGAAATCGCCGGTGATGGCTGCCTTGCCGCCCCCCGTCGGCTGGAAGTTGATGGACTGTGCCACACCCATCGGGCCGACCAGTGCGAGTTGCATCCCAGCTTCGCTGACCGGATCGCGCCGCGGAACGGCGAAGGCGTAGACACCGCCATTGTTCTGTCCCTTGGCGCCGATGATCTGATCGAGCTGTGCGGTATCGAGGTCGATGGCGGGCGGCGCGGCCGCTGCCGAAGACGCCAGCGGCGTTTTGCTCACTGCCAGCGCGTCGCGGATGGCAGCAGCCATCTTCACGGGATCGCCGTGACCGCCGACATGCATGTAGAAAGTCGCAGGGCTCGCCCGGAGCAGGTGATTGTGAACGGCGGTGATCTCGATCCCGCCTGCGATGAGCTTCGCCATGACCGGATTGATCTCGGTTTCCAGCAGCACGAGGTCGCCCATCACCATGGCTTCACCGTGAATCGGCATGAACGCAACCCAGCCACCGAGCGCAAGCGTCGGCTTGATGGTCACGCCAACCAAAGTGACGGTCAGATCGCTGCGCGGGAATCCATAACGATGCACCTCGCCGGAGACGGCCGGCTTCCGGCCGAGTATCTCATCGACCTTTTGCCACTCGATTGCCTGGGCACGCGCACTGGAGATGAACGGCTCGGTGAAGATGTACCAGTCGGTGGTCTGCGCATTCGCAACTGACGCGGATGACAGCGCCAGAATTGAAGCGGCCAAAAGATATCTGAGACGAATGGTGAACCTCCATGGTTGGATAGAAGGGCCTCCGCCTGCGACGTGTCTGGAAGGAGCGAACAGCGTCATTTTGAGAGGCCCTCGTAAGACCGTTCGACGGCAGACCAATTGATGGCCGATATGAACGCGCCGACATAGTCGGCAGCCTTGGCGCCGTAGTCGATGTGATAGGAATGCTCGTACATATCGAGCGCCAGGATCGGCGTGCTCCCGGCAAGCGTATGGCAGTGATCGGATGCCCATTGATTGAGGAGCTTCCGGTCACGCGGCGACCACGTCAGCAGCGCCCAGCCGGAGCCGCCACCGAGCGCCTTGCCCATGGCGACGAATTCGGCACGCCAGCGTTCGTATGAACCGAAATCGCGCGTGAGCGCATCCTTCAGGCTTGTTCCGGGCTCGCTTTCATCACCAAGGCCATCGAAGAATACTTCATGCAGGATCATCGAATTGCTTGCGATGAGCTGCTCACGCTTCAATCCGTTGAGCAGGAAACCCGGCGCGGTCGCGTAGTCGAGATCAGCAAGCTTCTCATCGATCAGGTTGAGGCGCTTTACCGCGCCGCCATAGTTGTTCTCGTAGTGGCTGATGATCATCCGCTCCGACATGCCGCGCACGCGGCTCGGATCGCAGGAAAGGGGTTTCATCGTGTAGGTCATGGCAGCCTCCTGACACATGGCCCGGCAATCAGCCAGGCGATGAAAATGCCGGCAGCCAAAGGCAGCGTCAGATCAGAAAGCTTGTATGATAAGATCTGGATAACGGCAGACATGATGCGCCCTTGGTGAAACCCGGACGCGATTCTTGGGCATGTCGCCTCGTGGGGAGATCGCTTTCCCCATGCCCGCAAATAAGGCTGAGAGCGCGAACTTGTCAATGCGGAACGAGCCCAGTCTCCGCAGCGTGATGGACGACGGAACGCTTGGAACGACAGCGAACCTGCCCCTCTCCCATTCCGATCCGCGGTAGCTTAGCAAGGGCGCCGCCTTCAATCGGCTGCCGTGACGGTGTGGTCGCCGAAGTACCTGTGGCGGTCGGGCCCCTTTGACCAAAGGTCGATGCGCCCTGACACTGGCTGCGCCAACGTGTCCTCAAGGTAGAACTTGCCGTCGAGCCAGCCCTCGACCTTGGTGCCGTTAATGCATTGATCACGCTGACCGCGCGGCGACTTCCGTCGTCGCCGCGCGTCGCGTGAGGCTTATCGACTGATCGAAGCGCGGTGCCGCTCAGTCATCATCGTCGTCATCGATTACGCGCAATCGCCCGTTTTGCGCGTCTACGACAATCTTGCTGATTTGGCCCTGCTTCGAACCGACAGCTTCTAAGTATCGCCCGTCGCGGACAATTTGCACGTTCGACCAGCCATCAGACTGCAACTTCTGACGCATCTGGTCTTCGGTCACCGGCTGATCACCCGCAATGAACGCAGGACCTTGCCTCGGTTCCGCCGTCACCATTGCAATACCGGCGATGCCCGCCAACATCAGGCCGGCGGCCGCCCAGATAAATTTCCGAGTCATTGCGCTTCTCCTTTTCGTCGAGACGAATGCCCCCAAATCGAACGCATTTTCTTGCGCGAAGTGAAATACGTGGTCCTGTCATAGCCGCGCGAGGTAGTGCGCCAGCGCCGCGATATCCTGGTCGCTTAGTGGGTAGGCAACCTCGGCCATCGCGGCGACGCCGCCGCCGGATCGAACGCCGGCCTTGTAGTCGTGGAGCGCCTTCAAAAGGTAATCCTCGCGTTGCCCCGCGATACGGGCAACGGCTTTGCTGCCGGCATAGTTATCGCCGTGACAGGAAGCGCAATGTCCGACTGCCGCCGCCTTTTTGCCGGCGTCTGTCAAATCAGGCTGATCGTCCGCCCCTTTTGCCGTCGTCGGATCGGCAGCCTTGAGCGAAGCGAAATATGCGCCGAGGTCGCGAACATCGTCGTTGCTGAGTTGTTCAGCAATCGGACCCATGACCTCGCTCTTGCGCGCACCGCTGCGAAAGAAGACCAGTTGCCATTGCAGGAACTGATCGGGCTGCGACGCCAATGATGGCGTGTTCTCTGCGGCGGAGACGCCCTTGTCGCCGTGACATGGTGTACAGGCCTCTGCCTTGCTCCTCCCAGCATCTGTATCCGCCGCAACGCCATGCGTCACCGCACCGATCGGCACTGCCAGAAGGAGTGACAGCGATAGGCGTCTCCAATATTCCATCCTGCCAACCGATCGATCGCCAGCAACGTCGTGCATGATCAGATCCTCCCCAGGATGGTCTTTACGCCGAACGCGCACCAGCGACGCATCCGGCAAGGCATGCTCGCAATACACGCCACCGCCTTATTCCTTCCTGAGCCCGGCGATGGTTTTCTCCCCGTCGATGGTCTCGACAGCGAGTTCGACCTCGTCGCCGTAGCGAACGGAATCGAAGAGCAGACCGTCCTGTACCTTGAGGTCCGCAGTCGCGCGCGGTGTCAGGCGCACGGCGATCCGGTCGTGGCGTTGGTCTACCTCCGCGACGACTCCTCGCAACGTCTCTTGCGGCCTTGTCCGCGTCGCCAGCGCGGGGGCGAGATCGTCGATCTGAGTGGTGAGGACCGGCTGGGTCGCGTCACGAACCGAAGTGGTCGCCGGTACATCAAGAGGGCGCGACGCGACATGCGCCGGAGCAAGTATCGCGCCTGAGATCGCGAGAGCCCGGAGCGTGCCGCGGCTTGTGCCGAGCAGGCGCCCCATCCAGATGCGTGACGAGTTTGCGCGAGAATCGGGATCGCGGGCGAAAAGTCGAATCCGAGAAGAGAAGTTGATGACAGACATGCGGCGTCCTTGGTGAAGTACGGACGCGATTCTTGGGCATGTCGCCTCGTGGGGGGATCGCACGCCCCCATAGATCGAATAAACCGATTGCCGTCGCTCCTGTCAATCGGCTGTCAGATAACCAGCAAGACTCCCGAAATCAGCAACAAAGCGAGTACCAGCTTTCGGAACATCGCTTCGTCAATGTAGTCAAACAGTCTCAGCCCAAGCCATGTTCCGATTAGCAAGCACGGCAAACCCATCACGAAGAGTTTAACGGTCTCGCTGGTCACCGTTCCCTTTCCTCCAAGCCAGAGCGCAGACATGAGGAAGGTGGTAACGGCGACGGGCTGGAAGATCGTGCGTTGAACGTCCTTCGGCCAGCCGCGCAGGCCGCACCAGATCGTCACCAGTATGCCCGCTAAGCCGGTCAAGCCGCCGAGCATGCCGTTGAGGAAGCCAAGCGCAGCGTCGGCCGCGTTCCCTCCGATGGAAATCGGCTTTAGGCTGGGACGGAGAAGTGCATAGAGACTGTACGCAACGAGGAACGCGCCGACCGCGATGCGGACAGTTCGGGGATCTGACCAGGTCAAGAGAAACACGCCAGTCGGAACCCCGAGAGCGGCGCCGACGATGAACGGCAGCAGTTTGCCCCAATCGAGCGCGCCGCGCAGCTTCCAGACTGAGTAGCCTTGCACCAGAAGACCGAAGCCGACGATCAATGTCGCGCTTTGCAACGGAGTGAGGATGTAAAGCCATAGCGAAGCCGCCACGAGCCCAAAGGCAAAGCCCGAGAGCCCAGCAACAAATGCACCCGCAAAGGTGGCAAGCAGAAATAGCGGAAGTTCGAAATTTGACCCATCCATGTGCTCGCTCCGTAGAAAAGCGAGCAGCGCTTGCATGGGGTCACCACTTTACGGGGAGGCTGCGACGTCCCCGATCAATAAAATAGCGCGGGGAGCGAACGGCCGCAACGAGCGACGGTTTAACGCCGCCATTCCTATTCGCGACGGCGATCAAGGAAGGGATACTGACCGTTGCTTAATCTTCAATCGTTGGGTGAGCGCGGATCAGTCCCCGCTCTCCTTGAGCGGGTTCACGGACCAGCCCAGCTTCTTGAGCTGCCGCAGATCCCTGGAAGCCTCTGCCAAGAGCCAATCGCGGAATGTGACGATCTTCGGCTGGGCTGCCGTCGCCCTCGGACAAATGATCCAGTAGGTCTTCGACAGTCGCAACGCTTCCGGAAACGGCCGCACCAGCCGTCCGTTGATCAGGTCCCACGCCGCCAATGTCGTGCGGGCAAGCGCGACACCCTGCCCGTTGATCGCCGCGTCAATCACCATGCTGGCCCGATTGAGCACGGGGCCGTGGATGATATTCGTGTCGTCGACGCCCGCCGCCTGCAGCCACCTGGACCAATCGGTTCGGCTGTCCATATGGATTAGCGGATAGTTGAGGATATCGGCTGGCTTGCTGAGCCGTCGCCGCCCCGAGAGAAGCTTTGGACTGCAAACGGCAAAGAGCTGCTCGGCGCTCAGCTTGACCGTTTCGAGCCCCGGCCAATTGCCCTCGCCATGGCGCACCGCAAGATCGACTTCCTCTCGCGCGAAGTCGACGTGATGAAGCGTTGCGGAAACGCGAAGGTCGATCCCAGAATGAGCTTCGGCAAAATGGCCCAGCCGGTGAACGAGCCATTTGGCCGCGAAGTCCGGCGAGGTGCTGACGGTAAGGACGCCGGCGTTCTGGCGTTGCAGAAGGCGCTCTGTGCCAACCGCAATGCGGTCCAGCGCATCGCGAACGATAGTCAGGTAGTCCTTTCCTGCCTCGGTGATGATCAAGCGCTGGCGCTCGCGATTGAACAGCTTGATTGCAAGCTCAGCCTCCAGCGCCTTGACCTGATGGCTCACGGCGCCCTGCGTGACGCAAAGCTCCTCGGCCGCGCGGGTAAAGCTCTCATGCCGCGCCGCGGCTTCGAAAGCCTTCAGCGCATTCAGGGGTGGTAGGCGTGGGCGCATCGCAAGGACTTCATGAGAAAAACTAGGGCGGGCCAGAGAAACGATGCTTTGCGGATAACGGCCCGCTCACTCTATTGGAAAGCTCCAGTGTAGCATTTCATGAGATTTGGAGCTTGTCGATGTCAACCTTGATCAATGATACATCGCCGTTTCGATTGATCCGGTCGGCGATTCCGCGCACGCAACTTCACCAGGAAAATTCGGTGCGAAGGATCGACGCTCCGCAGCGTGGGCTTCGTGCTTGGGCCGCGCGGCGCAGGCTGCGCATGGCACTCCGCGATCTGGCCGACGACAAGCATCTGCTCGCCGACATCGGCTTGACGCGCGAAGAAGCGCTGGACGAGGCCGCCAAGCCATTTTGGCGATGACAAATGCGCCCGCCATAAACGAGGAAGGGGAGGAGCAAATGGCTGAACCGATTGTCTATGGCTTCCCGCGAAGCACCTACGTCAACATCGTGCGTCTGGTTCTGACGCACAAGGACGTGCCTTACGGCTTTCATGACCTCGAACCTGTGATGGGACAGCACGAGCACCTGGCGCTGCATCCGTTCAACCGGGTCCCGATCCTTCGGCATGGCAACTTTACGGTCTACGAGACCAGCGCGATCGCCTCTTATGTCGATGAAGCCTTCGAAGGGCCAAAGCTGACGCCGCACGACGCTCGCCTGCGGGCGCGCATGAACCAATGGATTGGTGCGGTGAACTCTTACTATTACCCTTACATGATCTATCACGTGACGCATGAACGGCTGGTCTTTCCGGAGCTTGGCATCGGATCCGACGAAAGGGTCGTGGCACATGCGCTGCCCAAGGTCGAGCTTGCCCTTGGCGTGGTAGAGCGTGAACTTGAGCACGGCCAGAATTATTTGCTCGGCTCGGAACTCACGGTCGCGGACTTCTTCCTGCTTCCGAGCACCTTTGCCTTCAGTTTGACGGAAGAAGGCAAGGCAATGTACCCGAAATACCCATCCTTCTGTCGCTGGCGGGAGCGGATGGAGAATTTGCCTGCGACAAAGAAGCTAAAGGCAATTCTACCGCCCCGCACTCCCATCGAACACGCGCGCGAGTGGGTCAATTCACACCGGCCGAAGTATTAGCTCCAGGATTTGAAACTTGCCGGGTGCTTACGGCAGGACTAAGCTCACGATACGGGGAAATGCAGGCTCCCCGTCAGACTTTTCGGTCCAAGCTCTGCGCGACACGCGATTCGTCGTGGAGCTTGCGCATGAACACCGAACGAAACACCTCTCTACATCACACTGTCGCCATCCTCTCGCGCGGAGATGCTGCCGCACGTCGGGACGCAACGCCGCAGAACAGCCGCTTTGTCCGCGTCTTCGAGGCCCTAGCCTCAGTTGGCGTCGAGGCCCGCCCCGTCATCTACGACGAAATCTTCGCTGATGCGGTTCGCGACCAATTGCTTGCGGTCGATGGGGTTCTTGTCTGGGTCAATCCCATTCATGAAGGGAAGACGCGCGCGGCGCTCGACCAATTGCTGCGGGAGGTTGCGGCAAGAGGCCCCTGGGTGAGCGCACATCCCGATGTCATCCTGAAGATGGGAGTCAAGGAGGTGCTCTACCGAACGCGCCACCTCGGTTGGGGCGGAGACACACATCGTTACGACAGCGCCGCTGCTTTCCGCGCTGAATTCCCGTTGCGCCTGCGGGCTAACGGCCCACGCGTGCTCAAACAAAACCGGGGTAATGCAGGTCAAGGCGTTTGGAAGGTCGAGTCCCTGCCAGATACCGACGCCGCAGTGCGGGTGCTGCACGCCCAGCGCGGTAGCCTGCTGGAGGACATACCGCTGGAGGCCTTCATCGTTCGCTGCGAGCCATATTTCGGGTGGGGAGGCTGCATCATCGATCAACCGTTCCAGCCGCGCCTGCCGGAAGGGATGATCCGCTGCTATATGAGCGGCTCTAAAGTCGCCGGGTTTGGACATCAATTGATCAAGGCCTTGATACCGCCGCCGCCGGAAGGCCCGGACGCGCCGGAAGCGCAACCCGGGCCACGGATCATGCACGGGCCCGATGCCTCGCCGTTCCAGGCGCTGCGACGATTGATGGAGGACGAATGGACACCACAGATGATCGAAACGCTCGGGATCGATGGTCCGTCACTTCCGGTCATCTGGGACGCGGATTTCCTCTATGGCCCGCGCGACAACTCCGGTGCCGATACCTACGTCCTCTGCGAAATCAACGTGAGCTCATGCTTTGCCATTCCCGACGAGGCGTCGGCAGCGATCGCGATCACCGTTAGAGATCGTCTTATGCGAACTTAAGGAATAGGATGAAAGCGCCACTTCTGCTCTCGGACCCGTAGCGACACGGCATTGCCTTGAGTCCAGCGCCATGACCTCGATGAGCGCCCGATCGAATGGCCGCGTGCCATGGTCCCTCGCAAGCTCGGCGGCGATCCTCCCTCGGAGCAACTTCGCCTGTTTCTCGTCGGGCCATGGGCAGTGGTGTACACCGCATTTTCGTCCTCCACGATTGTGAGGCCGGCAGCTTCCAGAAAAGCGGGCTATAAGTGGAACCTTTGTTGGCTGGCTCTATTTGCTCGGTGTCCAATGCTAGGAGGTCGACACCATGACCAAAGTTCTCTTAGCGACATTCGCTATTCTCGCATTCGCGGCCCCTTCATTCGCACAGCAGGACAGAACTACTGGTCAAGCGCCGCCATCCGGTGCGTCGTTCTACCTGACGCAAGATACCGCGACGATGAAATGTAAAGTTGTCAACGCCCAGCCTGCCCCTGGTGACAACATGAAGGTCATCGGTACGGCTCACCCGACGCAGGGAGAAGCGCAAGCGGCGCTGGCGGCTGAGAAAACTTGCGCCAGGTAATGGAGTGAAGGGCCGAGATGATCCCCGCGCCGCCTCACCGCGCGAGGACAGCGTTGTGCTGCGCTACAGGCGGTCTGTGATCCTGGCGACAACTGGATCTGCACTGGTTGTCCTCCGTGGCGCCAGAAACTCCTCTAGCGACGGGGGCACCCTGCCCCGATACGCACCGTTGGCGCAGTTCCTCTGCAAGCTCCTGTGATGCATCCCCCGACCAACCGGAAGCGGTGACCGCATCTTGGAAGCAGCTTTTGCCTCCCGAGAGACTTCCCATGCTGGGCATACCTTGCGGAAGTCCATTGCGCGCCGCAAACGTTGGCGAAGGTAAGGACAGCGAACGACCTATTCACCTACAAGACACCACCGAGAGCAAGCGCGAACTCGTCGGCGTCGTCAACGCGGCGGACATGGGCGAGGCTCTGCTGAAAGCCGTCAGCATACTGGCGCGACAGAAAATCACCTCGCGGGTCGAGATCGAGCGCACCGGCAGGTGGAACGGTGATGACCTCGGGCACCTCAGCCGAGCCGCCGAGCTTCTCGCCTCGCACGTCCCCGAGCGCACCGGGCCCTGCATCGGGAGCGCGCCTGGCATCTATTCGCCCAGGAAAATTGACTGAACGCTACGGAGCGTCCTGATCGCTGTGCTGGTCCACTCGAGACCAAAGGCTACCTCGGAATTTGGGATCGCAAATGAGCCGCCGTTCTCTCCTCAGCCTCTTTGTCCTCTTAAATCTTACCTGCTGGATAGGCTTGTTTTTCCTGGCATGGCCAACGAAGGATGCGCCCCCACCGCTCGTTGCCCGAGTGGAGCGGTGACTGACGGACCAGCTCGCATCTGACTCGCTCACCAAAATGACCGAGCCTTTCCTTCCCCGTCATGGCGCCTTGTTTTCAGTGCGCGAAGTGGTGCCATCTATGCACTCCCAAGAAAAAGCCACCCTGCGGCGGCTTACGTAAATCGGGTCCGCACGGATCGGATCCAGACGGCGCTTGATGTCTGCTATGTCCTTAGCAGCGGCGAGAAAGCGGACGAGTCGGGCCAATACCGGAAGTAGCCAGCCTATTCGATCACCCGGTCGATGCGGGGGCTGAACGTCGGCGGAAATTCGAGCGATGCCGCTCCGCATCAATCTTCCGCACGCCAGGTGACTACCTATTCAAATGCCGCGATTTGCAAGCACAACGGCAGCAAGGATCGGACCTGCATCGGCGACAAGCGGGCGATCATGTGCGCTGACTGCGCCTACGCACTGCCCGATGATCACGAACCTAGAAATATCGCCACGGACAAGCACGCGCCATTTGTGCGTTAGGAACTTTGTTCAATCTCATGATCCTTCTAAAATTTGCACTGCCGCAGACAGGACAGAAGTACCAAGACTCACTTACGATTACCCTTGGACCCGGACTGGGATTGATACCGCACATCGTTCGATGACATTGAAAACCGTCACAAGCATCATAACCCATGAGTGCAATTTCAGGGGCGGGATAACCTGAACAATACACTTTCGTTCCAGTCCAGCATTCGCCACCGTCCCCTTTTGGATCACTCTTCACGTATGTCATTCCCAGATCAGTGCAGTCTGCTGGCGATCCAGAGCAAAATGGGGCTGTCCCGATCCACATCCCTGGCTCCGCAAATGCATCCCCGCTTAGCAAGATAGCGGTTACTGCGAAGACTATCCTGAGTAGGATCATAGAAGCCTTCCTATCTGTGACAGATGTGGAGGGGGCTCCAGGGTGGATACCCTGACCCACCGCAGAAAGATATTTGAGCAACCAAAGACGCCTGTAAAGAAAGATCCGCATGTCGCACGACTTACCAGTGGTCAGTCGCGCTCATTGCTTTCATTTTACTTCATGATCTCGCGGAGAGACTTCGGCCGCGGAGGTGACCTGTAGCGGCCCTCCCACCAGGCCGCGATCACGCCCTCGAAGGGAGCTTCCCCAGAGTGCAGTTCGGCATTCCGCTATCGGTTCTGACTAGCGTTCGCCGCGCCAGGCCCAGCCACCGAAATGCCCATGCCGATCCTCGACGAGATAACGCAGCCTGATCCGGCAGAGATTCGCGAGTGGGTTTGATGTCGCGGACAATCGGCCCAATCGCAACCGCGCCGTCTCAGACGCCGTTGACGAGGGATCAGGGGCGCACCAGCCTCCGCCTTACGGATATTCGTCCCGCGTTTTTCAGGTACCCTTCATCCTTGCACAGGCTCCATATGGCCGGAATCGAGTGGGACATCCTCGCCGTTGCCAATGCAGGATTACTCGCAGGCGCAGCCCGCAATATCGGTGTGAATCATACGACGGTGCTGAGACGCGTCGGCGCTTTTGAGACCGGGCTTGGCCTGCGGTTATTCGAACGGATGCCGACCGGTGTTTTGACCTCAGGCGGCGAGGAGCTCATCGCGGCGGCTGGTCAAATCGAGGATACTGTGACGAGCCTGAGCGCAAACTGGAGGCAAGCTGGCTGGACTGGATTTCGAAAGCGTCACTGGCGGCGATTCCTCTGACGGATGATCAAGGGTGTACGCCACGAGTGTTAGGCCTTGATCAAGTTAATAGTGACTTGTTGAATTTGCCATAGATGTGAGGTATCTTGTGTTCAACTTTAGGGGGGCCCCGTGCGCGCCTCACGACAAAAACACAGAAGCTGGAGCATCAAGCTTACGCCCAAGCCCTTAGGGCTTCATGGAGGGCAAGATGACAGTTCCGAGCGCCGAACTTGGCATTTTAATTGTCGACACTCTCCCGCTGCGAAGTCTAGGCCTTACCAGCATTCTTGGCCGTTTGGATCATTCGGCCGCCCGCAGTAAGTTTCGGCTGACTGTACATACTCCGGACCAAGCAGAACGGTTGATTGATGCGGACGCGAATTGTGAAATGCTGGTTTATAATGCTGGCAGCGGTTCGATTGCAGACAGCGATAATATGCAAAGGATCAAGGTCCTCAGGGCGCTCGCTCCCGACGTGCCTCTCGTGATTTTTTCGGAAAGGGAAAGTCGCGAGGAGATCATCTCAGCGTTGAATGTTGGTGCGCAAGGAATCGTTAATGCCGGAACAGACGAGGAACTAGCGCTACAGGCCTTCTCGCTCATACTCAACGGCGGATCATATTTTCCGTCGGCGATGCGGCCAAAACGGAGTTGTGCGGCGCAGCGGCATCCGGCGGTCGATAGCAACCCCGCCCTCTCTTGAGGCATAAGAGATGGCAACGGCGGGGAAGAAGATTTGGCAGACCCAGGTCCGAGAAATCGCAACCTAACAGCGAGGCAGAACGCTGTCCTGGAACTCCTGAGCCGTGGCGAGTCGAACAAGGCCATTGCGCGCCGGCTCGGGATGAGGGAAGGCACGGTCAAAGTTCACGTGCGGCAGATCCTGCGCAAGTTCGGCCTGATGAACCGCACGCAGGTCGCGGCGGTTTGCGCGACGGGCCGATAAGGAACCCTTGAGTGAGTCCAAGCCCGTGTGAAATACGCCCGCTGGGCCGTAAATGCGACGGAGACGTACGACGATAAGGTCTTTCACAGGGCGCCTTTGCCGGCTGCGCCTCGATCCACACGGGGCTCGCGCGTCGTTCACGATCGCGAGGACGTTCCGTCGTCATGTTGTACAACCAACTCCGGACGCATCGTTGGACAAGGATCCGCGGGGCTATCGTCCATCCAACGGCTCGGTCCAGTCCGTCGCTCGGCCGATCCTTGGCGCGTTTCATCACGGATATGGCCGGATGTAGTATTTGGTAGGGACAGCAGCGCGGTACCACCTCGATCAGGTATCTAGTCTTTGTCCATCTCCTGGAACAACTCCTGCGCCTGGGTGATCTTGTTCAGCGCCTCATAGGCCAACTGGCACAGCGCATCTATGTCTTCCCGCGAAAGCTCCTCGCGCGGCGATGATGCCAACACCCGGATCAAGGCGTAGCTCAGGGCATGCGCTTCGTCCACTAGGGCAATCGCTTGGGCAAGTAGGCGGCTCGTAGGTTCCGCCCCCTTATGGTTTCGCCCAGTCACGTTCGTCCCGAGCCATCGTCAAGTCTCACGGAAGCTTCGCCATAGCGCGTCGCGGAACGGCTTGGCGAGGTAGTCCAGCATCGTCCGCCTTTCGGTTACAACCAGCACTTCCACGGGCATGCCTGGAATGAGATCGACGCTCGGCGCCAGCGTCTTCATCAGTTCCCGGTCAACCGCGACGCGCACAAGATAATAGGGTTGATGCTTGGTTTCATCCATGAGGCGGTCAGCGGAGACCGTCCGGACGGTGCCTGGAACGTTAGGCACATTGCGGCTCGAATAGGCAGTGAACCGGACCTTGGCCTCGAGGCCGCTATGCACCGCCTTGACGTCCCTCGGCTGCAGTCGCGCCTCAATGATCATTTCATCACTTTCGGGCACGATGCTCATGATGGGCTCGCCTCGCTGAACCACTCCGCCGATCGTCCTGAACTTGATGTCGACCACGGTACCGTTCACGGGAGCGATCACCACGGTACGCTTGACTACGTCGGCACTGGCCTGCAGCTTCTCGTTCACCTCCGCGAGCTCGCCGCGAACCTTGTCCTGCTCGGCTGCGATCTGATCGGCCCGCTCGGCCTCGACCGAGAGGATTTGGATTTTCGCTTCGCCGATCTTCTCGCGGGCCCGTGCGATCTCTGCGACGTGCTCGCCGCGCCTTCCGACGATCTCGGCCTCAGCGCGCCTCAGCCGCAGCGCCTCCGGCTTGGGCATCATCCCACGTGCGACCAGATATTCCTTCGCCTTCAGCTCCTCGCCAATGAACTCGATCTGCCGGGACGCACTTTCGACTTGTGCTTCGGAGCCTTGGATCTGTTGCAGCAGCTGCTCGACGCGCTGGGCCAGGATGTCTCGACGCGTTGCGTGCGTGGAGCGTCGAGCGTCCCAGACCTTCTGCTGTGCCACGACGATATCCCTGATCTGCTGATCCGATGAGCGCAGCTCCGGGGGCCACTGGATGTGGCTCTCTCCTGCCCTTTCGGCGTCCAGTCGCGCCTGCCTGGCGAGCAGGGAAAGCCGTTGCTGCACCAGCGCTTCGTGCGTGGCGCGCGCTTGGGTGCTCTCGAGGACGGCGAGCGTCTGGCCCATCTTGACCGCCTGCCCCTCGCGGGCGGGCAGCTCGGCGATAATGCCGCCCTCCAGATGCTGGATGGTCTTCTTGCCGCTGTCCGGGTTAATCACGCCGGGCGCGACCGCACCGCCGTCGAGATAGACCAAGCCACCCCATCCCACGAAGATAACGACGAAAATCAGGATCAGAACCTTGCCGTAGCGGGCGGGACGCCGGATGTCAGGCTTATGCGGACCGAACGTCACGCTGACCGGGGAAAGCCGCGTATACAGCGGTGCAATCCTTTCGACGTGATAGGTCATGAGACACCCGCCATAGCCTTGGCGTTGTGGTCGCTCTCGTTTGCCGGGCTGCGACCGGACGAAAGCCGGCGGGGCCCTTCGTGATCGCCACCTTGAGGGATGAACTCGCCTGCCCGCGCCTTTAGTTCCTCGAGCACCTTATCGCGCTCGCCGAACATGACGACGTGGCCTTCCTTCAGGAAGAGGACTTTGTCCGCGACCGACAGCGTGGACGGCCGGTGTCCCACCAGGACCAGAGCGACGCGGGAACGCTTGAGGTTTTCTATCGCCTCAACGAGTGCGGTCTCTCCCGCCTGGTCGAGATTGGCGTTGGGCTCGTCGAGGACAATGAATCGCGGATCGCCAAATACGGCACGGGCCAGTCCTATTCGCTGGCGCTGACCACCGGACAGCCGCACGCCGCCATCGCCAATGTGTGTGTCATAGCCTTGCGGGAGATGCTGGATCATTTCGTGGGCATGGGCAAGCCTTGACGCTTTCAGGATCGCCTCGTCGTTCGCCACCTGCATGCGGGCAATGTTCTCGCGAACCGTGCCGGTGAACAGCTCGACATCCTGCGGCAGGAAGCCGATGTGTTGGCCGATCTGCTCACTGTCCCAGTGGTGGACCGGGGAGCCATCGAGCCGGATCTCTCCGACGTCGGGGATTGCCAGCCCGACCATCAGCCGGCACAGCGTGCTCTTGCCCGCGCCGGAGGGACCAATGATCGCCAACGCCTCGCCCGGCTCGACAGCGCATGACACCTTGCTGAGTATAAGCTGCCCGGTGTTGCGCGCGATGTAGCTTAGGTCTTCGACGACTACCTTGCCGCTGGGGGTTGGAAGCACCGTGCGGCGCCGGGGCGCCGGATTTTCTTCGATGGCTTTCTTCAGGCGGTGATAGGAAAAGCGGGCGCCCATGAAGTTGCGCCACATGGAGATGACAAGCTCCACTGGCGCGAGCGCGCGTCCGAGCAGGATGGAAGCGGCGATCATCACGCCGGCACCCAGTTTCGACTCGACCACCAGCCAGGCGCCGACGCCGAGGATGGCCACCTGAACAAATAAACGGACGAACTTGGTGGTGGCCAGCACGAAGCCGCCAACGTCGCCTGACCTGCGCAGGCTATCGACGACCGTCGAATTGATCCTGGCCCAACGCTGGGTCATCGCAGGAAGCATGTTCATGGCTTGCACGATTTCGGCGTTGCGGATGGTCGCCTCCGCCATTAGCGTCGCCTCGATCTGCTTCTTGTTCGCCGTCGCGGTCGACTTCCGGGTGGCGACCTCGTTGGCGATGCTCAACAGGAACAGCACCACCGCCGAGAAGATCGCTACGCCTCCGAGCATAGGATGGAGGATCCAGATCAGGCCGACGAAGATGGGGACCCACGGCGCGTCAAAGAAGGCCGACAACCCCTGCGTCGCGATGAAGTTCTGGATCTGGGAGATGTCGCGCAGGTGCTCGAGGCCGGAGGGATCCCCATTCAGTCGGCCGCGCACGGCGCAAGCCAGGTAAGCTGGTCCGAGCTCCTCGTTCAGCCAGCAACCGACGCGAATCGTGACGCAAGTCCGCAAGGCATCGAGCGCGGACATCATCGCAATCGCGATCATCGCCATCAGGGTGAGCATCACAAGGGTCTCGATCCGGCCGGTGGTCAACACGCGGTCGTAGACCTGAAGCATGTAAACCGGCGGCGCAAGCATCAGCACGTTGATGATGAGGCTGAAGAGCGCGCAAGTGCGGAAGGCCGAACGGCAGGCTCTGACGGCACATTGAAGGTCAGTCGGGCCGCTCGATTCGCGACCTGAGGAGCCAGTTTTGTCGGACGATCTCTGCCGCATGTTTCATCTCCGGCCGGCTTGACTAAGGAGTTACGCGAAAGCGGCAGATTGGCCGTCCCTGGGCGACCTACTTGGACAGCTTGAAGCCGTACCGGCGGCTGGCAGCTGCCATGGCCTCAGCCTCACCAGCCCCAGCCGGACCACCAGTCGCCGCTCTCGACGAACTCGAGGACCGTCCCGATCCAGCGGCGATGGCGCGTGCGCGACTATCGCGGACGATCAAATCGGCATTGCTACATAGGCTGGCTCGCGACAGCTCGATGATGATTGACTCCGAACCGTCGTCGACTTCGAAATGAACTATCCGGCCACCAGCTTGATAACGCTTGCGCATTACGGAGCTCTAGTTAGCTGCATTGGAGTTGCCGAACCGTGCGCCGTTTGCATACGTCGACTGGGGTCGGCGCTGAGCGCCGGCAGCAGATCGACTGCTGCCGGCTCGCTCAAAGCGATCACCCGCCTATTAGACTACGAAGTTAAAATCCACCGGGTTGGCCTGGGACACCGACTCCGAAGCGGAACTGGAGCCCATCCCCTGGACGGCTAAGGTCTCGGTGTGCGTCCAGGCGCCCATCGCATCAGCGGTCGCATTGCCAAGGGCTGAGTTGAAAAGGGCGAACGACTCGGTGAAGATCGACTTATCGATGTCGACGGTGTCGGCAATATGCACCGCTTTGGTGAAGTCAAGGAAAGAGGCTGCCATATAGCTCTCCTGTTCGTGTTGATTTCGCGTTGATCAGCCGCACACGCAATGACTGCGGCCCTCCGCAGATGCGGAGGCTACGGACCGCGATTTGCGGCATCAAAGGTTCATTCGACTGATTGGTCTTCTGGCGTAGCCTATGACCGCGGCGACATCATCTTTGGGACTGCGGGACGGCCGATGGCGGACGATGTGCAGATCGCATTGCCGCGTTTCAACGCAAGAACTCGTCTCGCGCGACTTCAGCGCTGCCGGCCGAAATACAGATTGCATGGCTGCGGCTACAGCAGTCCGTGCAGCGACGAACTCACCAGGTCATACCCGGAGAAGGCGTCGCCAGCGCCGTGAGTCGAGACGAACGTCAGGGAGACATCAACAGAGGTGGGCGTCGGGCCATACGGAAAATCAATCGACCAGTGGCTGCCCTGCGAGCTCGTCATGTATCCGCCGGTCGCGATGACGTCCGTTGTGGCGCTAGTCTCTGGTGTGCCGGGCGCGGTGTCCTGGGCCACCGCGACAGCCGCCGCGTAGCCGATCGCGGCGCCGGGCCACGCTGCCGTGCTGGCTACCGTATCGGTCATCGTCTGATCGCCCAGCGCCAGGGCCGTGCTGGAGACGTCAACGAGGAACGTATTGATGCTTCCGGCCATCGCCAATCTCCATGTGTGCCAGGAACCGATCCTCTAGGGGTGGGCGCGCGGCTAGAGCGCCACGATTCCCACCGCATTCACGAACGAGAAGTGGTTTTCGATGGTAAGTGCATTGGTAAAGGTGGCGGACAAGGTGTCGGCGCCGTGCGCCTCGGCCAGTGCGAGCACTTGCGCGAAGTTGCCATAGAACGGGTCCTGCCCGATCGGCTGACCGTGGCCGAAGGGCTGATCCACGTCGATGACGATCGTCCCGTGCGGCGGCGACCATCCATGAATATCTATCGAGAAGTAGTCGAGTTCCGAGCGCGCCCAGGCATCGTAGGGTCCACGCTCCGATTGGCCGATTTCGTGCTCGAAGACGAAATCGGCACCCGACACATCAAGATAAGTGTCGGCGGCAGCGAGCGCGCCGCCTGGATTGCTTCCGTAGGCCGACGCCTCGAAGATCGCCTTGCCCATTGCGATCGAATAGTCGCCCCTGTCCTCGGCAAAGTTGTCGACGAAACCGGTAACGTCAGAGGCCTCGCCCGCGGCCATCGCGCCCCCGCCGATTACGGCGAGCAGGCCATCCGGGCTTTGGTGATGTTGATGCCCACCACCACGCTCGTCCCAGACATGGTGGTGATCGAACACGTCGATGCCACGATAGGTGACCGACACTGGCATTGTGACCGCTGGCCCACGATCGTCATAGACCTCCCCTCCAAGCGGGCCGAAATCGGTATGGCCATCGTCATGATCGAAGGTCCTCTGTTGCTCGGGATGGCACTTGCGGAAAGAAGCCTTGGCGTCGGCTTGCGTGTTCATGATCCCAGTCCTGATCGAAATTGGAGGTGCCGATAGTAGAAGTGCAGACACCGCGGCGACTAGTAGCCTAATGGGCTACACGCCGTTCCGCGCCGACAGCCAAGTGTGTTCAAGTGGATGAAGGGTGATACATCAAAAGAATTAAGCGGCGAAGGCCCATAAACCGGGAGACCGACGAGGTGAAACAGCATCGCCTTTCGCATACCGTAATGCGCGACAGTGCGGCGGCGGTGGGTTGGCGCCAAAGTCAGGAGGGTTCAGGTCTTGCTTTCTTCGATCCTGTCGAGATGCTTCTGGAGCTCGTCGGTGGCGTCGTGGATGCTCTCGCCATTTCGTCGCGACTACTGCGGCATGTCCGTTTGGGGTCAACAGGCGCCCTTTCGCTCCCGGTACGATGATTTCCGGTCAGGCCCAGCGAGCGGACATATTCGGAGTCGGCCGGAAGGTCTCAGACGGGGCCATCAGCCGACATGATTGCTTCTGAATCTAGGAGCCCGGGCCTCGGAGCAGCACCGGTCGAGGTCTTGAGATCAATCCGACCGCCGGGGGCCGAGCAACCACCCGATCTCTGAGCGGAACGCAACCCTCTCTCCGGCGTCGGAGACTGGACTCCCAAGAGTGCCGACACACCTTCCCGACGAAACGACGTGTGGGCAGTCGCAAACTGTCATCTCAAGCGTTCGGCCGCCGCCAGCGTTGGCGCTGGATAGCGGGCATAGAGGGTGTCGACGCGGTCCCGCCACATCGCCACGAACGCGCCCGAGGTGAGGCGATCGACCGACTTCCATTCGCGTTTGACCGCCGGCAGCGTGTTGCCCCAGATGGCGCGCTTGCACCATCGCTCGCCCTTCGCCGAGCCCTCCTGGGTTGCGCACATCGACTTCCAGGCAATCCGCTGCGGATGGCTGACGTGTTCGGCGGCTCCTTCCCCGCCCTGCTGGTGGATCAGGTAGAGATCGGAAAACGTCGGCTGCTTGTGAGTTATTACTTCGAATAGAACAGCCTCGGTGACGAACTTGTAGGCGGCAGCCATCGCGTTGTCGCGAGGATTGAGGATGTCGCCCGATCCGTATTTGCCGAACTCAGACTTGCTTAGCTGGAACAGACCGACATAGGAGCCGGTGCGTTCCCTGGGATTGAAATCGGATTCGATTTTGGCGACCGCCTTCATGAAATTGGCATCGACACCGAACGCCTTGGCCGCGCGTTCGACTTCCTGGACGGGCGTTCCGAGCGGAACGTCGCTCAATGCCGCTAGAGCGATCTTCGCGGGTTTCTCCGGCGGCGGAATTTCCGAGTAGACGTAGTACTTCAGATACGGCAGTTCGCCTTCGTCCGGATTGGGCGAAGCAGGCGGACGGCCCTGCTGTGGCGTTGCCTCGTTCTCAGGCGGCACAGCCTCAAGGCTGGCACTGGCCTGCAACATTCGTCCTTGTCGCAGCGAACGGGTCACATCGGACAGCATCACCGCGTCCGGTGCATCGCTGAATTCCGCCGCAACAATCGCATTAGCCGATGATGTTGTATCGAATTTCGCCTCGATGACCGAGGCGGGCAACGCTGCGAGGGCGTTTGTCAGGACCGTCGTCACGTTCAGTGGGATGGCGCTGAATGCATCAGCAACTCTCGCATTCGGCGTTGCGACGCTCGGGCGCGATACCGCGATCTGATAAATCGCGGCAAGCGAAATCGCGGTCAGCGCGCCGGCAACACAGCTTGCTTGCCAAATCTTCAATGTCGCCAGCCGCGCCGCCGCGGTTTCCCCATTCAATTCCGACTGCAGATCCCCGACTTGGCGCGCACATTAAGGGGGCAAAGGGAAGACAATAGGGCGCACCTGTGGCGCAGGTGCGGCCTGTCTCGGCCGCGTCGCCAAGATCGCCTAGATTGGAAGTTGCGGTCTTGATGCGCCTCCCGCCGAGGGACAGGACAGACGCCATGTCGAAACCATCGCCAAGCAAGGCATCTTCGCGCGTTAGCGCATCGAGACCGGTGCCCGCGCGCACGTCGCTTCCAAGCTCCTCGAGTCCGCGACGTGGCAAGACCTCGGAGTTGCTCGGGCGGTTCGCTGGGATGGACAATCGCAATCCGCTTTATGGCCGCTAGCGTCGGTCTCAGCGCAAGCCGGTCGAGCTAAGCTCAGGGCTGCCATGACCGCTATGCCCGCAATGAACGTCTGCCGTCGCGTGTGCTCCTCTCGCCCCAGCGTTGCAGTCTGCCACAGCGCTTGCCGCGCCTTGCATAACAGTAAACCAGGGCGCCAACGTCTCAGTTGGGTCAAAATGCGAAGAACTCAAGGTGAGCAAATCTAGTCGGCTCCACCCCGCTGAGCGGACCTCGACGACATGTGCCGCCACTTCGCTGATGGGCCAGAATCGGGACTCTCACCGTTCTGGCCCAACATGGAGGCACGCGATTCTGAGGCATCGCCGCGAGCCGGACGATTATTGGTCGGCTACTTAGCAAGCAGGTGCTGTGTAAACCATTCGGTCGCTGGTCCGGCGGAGGCTTCGAAATCCTTCACGTAGGCGTCAAAATGGCCGCCGGTCAGCGTCACGAGACGCTTAGGCTCAAGCGCCCGCTCATAGGCCCCCAGGGCCAGGTCCGCGACCGTAAGGACATCACCAAGCGCAACCACCATCATCAGTGGCGTAGGGCTAATAAAGGCGGCATAACTTCCGGGCTCGTATTCGGTGAACATCTCGATAGAGCGGAGGGTAACCTCATTCTTCCAGGAGGGCGCACGGCTGCGAGCAGTCTCGGTGAACCATTTCCAACTGTCCGGTGTAGGGAGGGCGGATGGCGCCGCCGGATCTTCGGCCACCACTGGAATCATAGCCGGCGGCTTCCCGGCCATGCGAGCACGACGATCGTCGACAAACATCTGTTGCACCCCGGCAAGGTAGTCGGCTCGAATTAGGCGACGTGCATTGTCGTGACCGCTGGCGAGCGGGACTTGCGCCACTACACATTTTGCCCGTCGATCGATTGCCCCGACCACCATCACATGACCACCGCTGTAACTTGAGCCCCAAATACCGATGCGCGCGGGGTCCGTCTCAGGCAGTGCTTCGGCAAACGTGATGGCGTCTCGATAGTCGCTAACCTGTAGCCAGGGGTCGATTTCCTGTCGGGGCTCGCCGTCGCTGGCGCCGAAATTGCGGTTGTCGAACACCAAAACGCCAAGCCCGGCCGCGGCAAAGGCGTCCGCAAAGCGATCAAGATACATTTCCTTCACGGCGGAGAAGCCGTGAGCCATAACAATGGTAGGCACCTTGCCGGTTCGGTTCTCTGGCAGATAGTGCCAGCCTCGCAACTTGATGCCGTCCTCGGTCTTGAATTCGATGTCCTTGCGCATGGCCACATTTCCTCCCACTACGGTTACGATGCGACCGTGGCGTCCATGTCGAGGCGCCGCGAGCCGCCATTCGATGGCGGCGTTGCCAACGACCGCAATGAAATTGCGCCGCCTCACAGGTCTTCCCTTAGGCGAGGAGGCACTCTAACACATCACCGAATGGGAATGTCTTGTGCGTCACAGCAAAGTTGCCCGGCCATGTCCGGGTTGGGTCAAGAACGGCAATGCATTGCTTAAGCAGACGAGTTCTGCTTCGCCCTCAAAAACCGATACTTGGCACTTTATGGCTGAGATCTTCTCGGGTATCCCCAATGAAGGCGTGGTAGAAGGCGAGCCGCCTGTCCCGGGGCTACCCGCCGGCTTCGACGCGGCGGCACAGTTTGGGCACAAGCTGCTGCAGGCGCCTCCCTCGGCCGTGAACTTGCTCGACACAGGCCAGGACTTGCTACTTCGACGTCGCACGCGCCAGAAAGTCTGTGAGCGCGCGGCGGTCCTCGGCTGAGCCAATATGCTGCTCCGGCATCTTCGTGCCGGGCGTATAGGCATTCGGTCCGATCTCGAACAGTTTTGAGACCGTCTCCGGCGTCCAGACGATGTCCATCGTCTTGAGCGCCTCGGAAAAGCGATAGCCCGGCAGCGAGGCGATCTTTCGGCCGTAAATCCCGGCAAGCGTTGGACCGGCACGCTGGACTTCGGTTTCCGACAGCGTGTGGCAGGCGACGCAGGCCCTGAAGATTTCGGCGCCGTGATCGCCGGCATAGGCGGCGAGCGGATCGGTCGATGTACCAAACACGTTCGAGCCGACGGCATCGCCGGTCAGTGCATTCCAGCGCCTGATCTTGCCGTCAGCGCCACCGGTCAGGAGCGTCGCGCCATCGGACAGGAACGCGACCGACCAGACCGCCAGATTAGGACCGACGAGCTTGCGCAGCGTGCTGCGCGCCTTGCGATCGACGATCGACACGGTGCCGCGAACGCCGGCCGCGGCAATCAAGGTGCCGTCACCCGAGATCGCCAAGGCCACGATCGGCGTGCCGCTGGCCGCGACGTCGCCGCTCTCCTTCCCGTCGGAGGTCATCATGCGGAGCCTACCGTCCGCCGCGCCTGTGACGATTTCGCCATCTGGCGCGATCGCAATTGCGTTCAATGGTGCCGGCGACGTGGCAATCTCGGACGTACCATCCGTCAGGCGCCAGATCCGTGCCGTCATGTCGTAGCCCACGCTCACGACCGACCGTCCGTTAGGTGTGAAGGCAACGCCGTTGACGTTCTGCGAATGCCCCTCGAGCACGCGCGACGTGCCATCCGACAGTGACCAAAGCCGCACCGTACCGTCCCAGGAGGCGGATGCGATTGTCGACACATCCGGCGAGACGGCAATGGCAACGATTGGCCCCGTATGGCCTTCAAAGACTCTGTCAGGGTCCTGCCGGTCTGCCGTCCAGATCGCGATGCGTCCATCCGCGCCCGCCGTTGCCACTCTCCTGTCCTTGAGAAACGCAACGGCGTTCACCGCGTCCGAATGAAACCGAAGCACTTGCTCCGCGGCTTCGGTCGTGAGCGACCAGCGGATCGCGGCAGTGTCAAAGCTTCCCGACAGGACCGTCGCACCATCGCCTGAAACAGCAATCGCTCGTACAGGTCCGCCGTGTCCCATCAATTCGGCGTATGCAATTCTCGGAATCAGAAGCACCGAAGTGGTGAGAACCGCGGCAATCAGACGCAAGGTCACACTCATTCAGTCTTCTCACGCGATCTCGATGGACCCCGTGCCCATTCTGCCCGTTTTCTCAAGCGAGACGAAGGCCCTTCCGCGTTCTCAGTAGCTATTTTTCCAGGGCTACGATGGTCTTCTTTGAGAGAGATTGGCGCTTGCCTCACGAACTCGGTGAGGCTTCTGCATTCCCTTTTTGACCGGCGCAGCTCCTTTCCTCGAGCAGCCTCGGGCTGGATGCGGCGTGCATCTCCTTGGCGATGTAGAACGGGCGGCCCCAGTGATGCCGGCGCAAGAACATTAGCAGGATGAAGTCGTCCGGGTCCTTCATCATGACGTTGTCGATCTCGGTGAAGTAGATTTTCACGGCGATCCTTCCATTGCGCGTGAAATCATTGATCGGATTAAGGCTCTTCGACTTTGTACCTACATAACGGAGTGGGTTCCTTCCCCCCTTTCTCCTCCGGGGGGTTATCCTATCCGGGCTGTGTTTGGCCCTGTTGATAGTTCTGCCCACGCTCGGCTCATTGCCGCTGCTGCGGTCCCCGCGTGGCGCTGCGGCACTACCAAGCTGTCATGAACCGGCAGCGCTGGTGTCCCGTCGGCGTTGAGAACCTTCAGCGCGCGCATCATGATGTCGGAGTCTCGGCGCATTAGGCGAATGCCTGCGTCGGAGCCGAAGGCGCCGGCAATAGGGTTGTGCTTGGCGCGGACAGCAAGAATGACCTCGGCGGCCTTCGTCCTGTCGTTCGGCGCTGAGAAGCCCGCGGCCTGGCTGAGCGCACCGATTGCGCCCTGCGTCGTCGCGGCATTGAGCGCGATATTCACGGCGAGTTTGACGTCGACGCGTTGCCATCCTGGGATTGCATATGGATCGCCCGCCGGCATCGGCGTGTTGGCCTCGTTATAGAGCATGGATAAGTGCATCGCGCGAAAGTCGAGTTCGGCCGTCGTCATCCCGTTGATTGTGATGCGCTTGCGCCACTCCTTCGGAATGTTTTGGTGCCAGCCGTAGGCCCTTCCGCCGAGCTTGAACGAGCTGCGGGCGAAGATCCGCCGCACTGGATTGCCTGGCACCGGCCGGATGAAGCTTTGGGCCCCGTTGGCACTGGTGAAGACCATGTATCGGCCTCGCCAGGCCACGCCGTCGAGCTCGATTTTGATCGACGAGAGCATGTCATTGACCTCGCGCAGTTCTCCCCGCAGACGCGCGGTCATGGCGGTGTCTTGGTAGCCGGTGCTGTCGCCGTTGGCGTCGCGCAGCACTATTGGGTCACCGGGGCTATAGTGCAGCGCTTGCGGTCGACTTCGCCAAACGCCCATCAGCTCCTCCGTGGCCTCTAGCCAAGATTGCCAGCCGCGATTTCCGGGAGGAACGCGGTAGTCTCGAATTAGCCCAAGCCTTGTCGCTTCGGCTGCGCTGCGCAAAACGCGGCGATAGCTCCAACCCGTGCCGTGATATCGGCCGATGCCGGCATAGAAGTCTTTGGATCGAGAATACGAGACCGCGCAGCCGTCCTCAGCAGCCAAGCATGCCTCGGTGAGCAGCGACTCGAGCGCGCGATCGGCCGGGTCTAACCCAAGCGCCTCGGATAATCCGCTCGAACGCCAGTGGAATCCTGGCGGCCGGTCACGCTCGGTCTGGCTGTCCCAATAATACGCCATCGCTGGCCCTCAGATTGAGGGGGCAGCTCACAGCGCGCTTGCTTTGTTTGCACACAAATGGCATGATCGAGTCCTTCCAAAGATTTCGACGCCCAAGTTCCAACGCCTTCCGTTTGCCGCGGGAGGCGTTGCTCGTAGTGCTGCTCGAGTATGAGCGGCGGTGAATTCGGGAAAAAGGCGCCACCCCAACTCCTCTCGATGAGCAGGATCTCGGGAATGAGCGGGGATGTCATCCATTCGCGCTCTCACGGCTGGCGATGAAACATCCGACTGCGTCAGAGCTGGCCGCCGCGCGCCACTCGGTATCCTCGAAGTAGCCGCCCGCCTCGATCTCGTTACGCTCGGCGTCGAGCCAGTGGCGCCTATTGAGCTTGCGGTCTTGTTCGAAGGGGCAGTTTCCGAAGGCGGCTCCGACGGTGACCAGTCGGAACTGGACGGGGGGCAGCGCTGAACCCGCCGCGATACGGCAGGGTCGGTCGCTTTCGACGCGTTCGCGCCCCTCTGTATTTTCAGTGATTCCGGAAGCAGAACGGGGTTGAGCGCTACCCCTTGCCCACTTGCGCAGTTTTTGGCCCTGCAAAGCTTCCCAGAACGCCGTGACGCTTGAGTGACTGGAACTCGGTCCTGCATACAGGGTGGGAGCAGACAACCTGGTTTCCCGCGTTGCGCTTCATGGTGCCTTCGCAGACCAGACACTTGGCCGCGAAAAACATCCGATAGCAGCCTCGACAGCAGAACGACGAGCGCGGATTCTCGGTCGGCTCCGCAAGCTTGGCGCGGCAACGGCGGCAGTATGTCCAGACCTCGGTTACCGGCATGCCGCACCCGTCGTCTGTTCGGACAAGGCGAAAAAGCCGTTTGCATGCAATGAAGGATTTTGAGGCGATTTGTCCGAACGGGCATTGAAAGTGTTCAGCCGCCCAAAGCCTTCCAAGCTGAATACGAGGGTTCGATTCCCTTCACCCGCTCCATCGCTCAGCACCAAAAAGCACGACGAAACAACGTGTTGCATGCACGTTCGCGTGCAGTCAAATCTGCACGAAAGGCTTGGCTGGTGAGCCTCCGGCAAAACGATCAGAAGCCGACATCCTCACTCATATAGAAGGTGTTGAGGATGGATATCCGAGGCCGATCGGTCTTGATGGGCGGGCGGCCGTGCCAGCTCATCTTTGTCAGGGAGTGATAAGCTTTCAGGACCACGAACGCGTAGCCGAGGTTGGGCAGGAAGGGGATGGTTTTCACAGGCTCGAGGCAATAGGAGCCGACGTGAAACAGGCCTCTGAGGGAAGCCCGATAAAGCGTCGTGCCGAGCGCTTCCTGGCTGCTGTCGGCAGGGCAATAGAGCTGCATCGTCACAACCTTCTTGCGTGTGTCCGGATGCGGCTTGATCTGGTAGCCGTCACTGTCCCAGTAGACCACCGGCTTCGCGACCAGCTTCAGATCGTCGGGGCGAGGCACCTTGTCGCCGCGAGCACGAATCTCGAGCCCGTCATGCAGTCTGCTCCGGACCGCGCGCTCGACCTCGGTCGAGGTCAGCATGGTCGACACCGCAGCCCATGCGGGTCGCAGTGACGGATCGATCTTCTCAACGTTCTCGCCATAGAGGCGCAGCGCCAGACGGGTGCCTGTGCCGGTGATCGGATCATATCCTTCGGTGGGAACGCTCCGTACCAGATCCCGGTAAAAATCTGCGGGGAAGAAATCGCGGAAAACAATATGTGGGAAGGGCAAAGAGAAATGATCGGCAGTCTCGATGCTGGCAACCGCATGCGCGGTGAGCTCGTCGACCAGATCAGAAGGAGCAGTCTCCGCAAGTGCCACCATAAGGACACCTCAGAACACGCTTACACTTTAGCTCGCCTGTTGAATTCCCGCCTTGCGGCCAAAACAAGGCGCGAGCGGCCATCGTGCACAAAAATGAAGGACGCGGCGGCTCAGAAAGGGTAACCCGGCCACGACGATTTGTCGGATTCGGCCGACCCGAGACGTCCTTCGCCTCGCCACCCAGCAACGAGAGGTACCGATGCTCTATGCCATCCTCGCCTATCACGTCGAAACGGAGGTCATGTCCTGGACGCCGGAGGAAGATGCCGCGCTGATGGTCGACCTGCACAAGGTCCATGACCGCTTGACCAAGGAGGGCCGCCTCGGGCCGGCGGCGCGGCTCGGCGAGACCGGGAAAGCCCGCACCCTGCGCGGTCCGGGCGCCGGCGTCGTGATCGACGGCCCCTTTGCCGAGACCAAGGAGCAACTGCTGGGCTTTTACGTCGTCGACTGCGCCAGCGAGGACGCTGCGATCGAAGCCGCCCGCGACCTGCGTCGGTTCAATCCAACGGCGGTGTACGAGATCCGGCCGACCACGCTCTATCTTCCGGGCACAGCCTTTCCACTGACGGAGGCCGCAAGCGACAGCGAATAGATCAGTCGGACAAGAACCGAAGCTCGTCCGCCCGCCTCATAACGCGCCCGCCAATCGGACTGTTGAGCGCAACATAAACTCTCTTAGTCGCAGACCCCTCGCGCTCGCCGGACTGTATCGGACGGATACAGGCCAAATGCGGAGCGGTACAACGCCGCAAAACGGCCCATGTGAGTAAAACCCCACTTCAGTGCAACTTCGCTTACCGGAAGCAGGTTCTCTGGTCGCGATAGCTCATCGTGGATCGCTTCAAGTCGAATTCTTCGCAAATAGGCGACAGGCGTCGTGCCATGGATTCTACGAAATCCCAATTGTAGCAATCGGCTGCTAACACCAACCGTCCCAGCAATATCGGCTATCGTAAGCGGCAGATGAAGATTGGCCCGCATATACTCGATGGCCCGCCGAATGTAACGAGGAGGCGCATCCAGTGGGTAGCGGTTCAACCGGTCGATCAGCCGATGGGGGACATTTTCAAGGATGAGCTGTATCGCAGCTTCCGATAGCAGAGCGCTGGCTTTCGGAGAGCGTGCCAGGATCCCGTCATACAAGCCGGTCGTGCTGGCACGAACAAGCTGAAAAAGGGTCTGCCCGGCGCCCGTAGACAAATCGACTGTTGGTGTCAAATTGAGATCTTCCAGTGCTGTGCTCCCGAACGTCGCAGACAGCACCTTTGTAACCATACTCGTATGCAACGTTAGCGTTACACTTGAGTATCTTCCGTCCACCGCTTCGACCCTCTGCTCTTGCAACGTTGGAAGTGACACGATGGCCATTTCAGAGGGTGTTCGTTGCACGTTCCTTCCTGCAATGAGCATTTCGGCCTTGCCGGCATTCAGCAAGCTTATTGCAAGCTCTCCCGATGAATTCTCGTATGAATAGCGCCAATCCCAACCAGCAGAAAGTTCCGCCCTTACGACGTCAATTCCTGCTCCAACTGCAACATCCGCATGCCAACGAAATGATTTGTTAGGCCTCGGCGAGGAGCGGGCATTGATCCCGTGAGGTTGGAGTATTTCAAGCAACTCCTGAAACGAAGATCCTGATCGCGTGGGAGGTGCAGCGAGTGTATCTTCGATCATGCAAATCCTGACCATTGGACTTTTGCTGGACGCGAACCGATCTCACCCATCAGACCGAGTATCCATCGTTCAGGGCGTCCGCCAGAGGCACAGACCCGCGTCACCACGCTAGAACAGCTTTGGTCAATTCAGGTCGAGCTCTCCTTCTATCAATTCTTTCTCTCAATATCCAATTGTCGAACGAAACATCCAGATCGCGCAACCGAGCCGCGAAAGCTAAGATTTGATTTAATTCGCGGGCCTCTATTCCGAAAAAGCGCTGATCCATTCTCGCGGCGCTCATGGAAGGCGGGCTCGACCTGCGCGTGACGTCGCAGGCGAGCGTCGGCGTTTCCTACGTCGGCCAGATCGCCGATCGCTTGCAGGATCACTCCGTGCACTAGCCAAAATCCGAATGCCTCCATCCAGAATGCGAAGGCATCGATGGACTTACGGCGCGTTTGGTCGCAATCCTCCCGACTTACTCCAACAGGTTATGAAAGCATGCTTACAAGAATAACTTGCGTGTTCACGCTCATGGTTCTGTCGTCTATGCCTGCGCTGGCCGATAGCTGCGCAGAGCACTTCCAGAGCAGCGGCGTTCCGATGGTGACGGGCATGACCCACAAGACCTGGATGATTTTCCCGTCCGTCAATCCCAGTGTCGCCCTTGACAAGGTTTCCCGGGCCGTTCTGGCAGAGGGCTTTGTCGGTGTGAACGTGGACAAGAAGCTTGGCACGCTGACCACTCAGCAAGAGACAACCGGATCCGGCCGACCACAAACGTTGCAGGTCGTCGTCCGCAAGGAAGGCAGAGGTAGCCGCGTCGATGCGGTCTTCACCTTGCCGCCAGGACAATTGGCTCCAGGTGTCAGCAATAACCTCTGCCGCGTCGTGGACGCAGCCGGCCAATAAACTCCGCCCATCTGTGAACTTATGCTGACGCGCGAATTGCAACCGGCCGTGCGTATACGGTCTCGCCCGGGCCGAGGCCAGGCGAGCCCGTAATCCATGTTCAGGAATCGGGAGGCAGGCGCCGACCTGCGCCCACAGGAATGAAGCAGGAGATTCGATGCGAACCGATCACATTTTGAAAGTCGTTTTGATGGCCACCACCGGTGCCGTGGTGCTTTCAGCCTCCGCGATTTCGGCTCCGTTACAGACCAGCACGGGTCTTGCTGCCGCGGTCCCGGCATTGACCGAGAAGGTCTGGTGCCGTTACGGACAGTGCTATGACAACGGCGTCGGTGTTGGCGGACTGGTCGGCGGCCTCATCGGCGGCGCCATCGCGGCCGGTGCAGCCACTGCCGCCGCCCAGCAGGAAGCCGCCGCCGCCCAGCAGCACGCGGCATCTTGCGCGCAGCGCTACCGCTCCTACGATCCAGCGTCGAATACGTACGTGGCAAAGGGCCGGCGGTATCCCTGCCAGTAAGTCTTTCAGATGTAGTCGCGACCGTATCTGCTTTCAGGGCTGCGGTGTGACACCGCAGCCCTCTTGATTTGCCAGGGCCTGCGATAAAAGACCGGCGGTTCGCCGAGCAGGCGCAGAGGTCTGGCTGATCGATCCGTTCCGAGCACACGTCGACGCGATCATCTCATCCGCGCTTCTGCTCGGAAGCGACCGCAAGGAGGAATTCCGCGAGGGCGTGCTTTCCGGCCTCTTCCGCCGCGCGCTGGGATGAATATCCATCTCCGGTCACTCTGACGCCCATCGGCGCGCCTCTGCGCTTGATTTCCCACCGCCACACGGAGCGGCAGTCGTCGCTGAGGGTCACAATGTAGTATTCGCGCTGGAACACGGGACGGCTAGTGTCGTGCAAGGCTGGCGCTGGCGACATCGCCCATCACCTCGACCAGTTCATCCATGCCGCGGAGCCCAGCTTCATGCGCCGGCCCGATTACGCCGATAGCGGCGGCGTCGCATCCGCCGGCAGCGCACCGACTTTTTTCAGCAGCGGAACGTCAGCCGGACAGGGACCGCCGACACTGACGATATGGCTGCCACGATTGGCCGCGACCGCATGCTTGACGCCCACGGGCACGTGGACGATGCAGCCGGCGTGGAAGGGCAGCGAGATGTTGTTGGTGTAGTCGTGAATCGTCCCCTCGCCTTCGAGGATGAAGATCGTGTCCTCCGACTGGGTGTGGATATGGGGAACGTTGGCCTCGCCAGGTTCGAGGCAGACATAGTTGAGATTTGCCTGCCAGGCGCCAACGCCGGGCCAGATCACGAAACGTGCGTCCTTGGAGATCAGCGGCAAGCGCAGCGTCGGATGGTCGCGATGAAACAGGCGAATGGCCATGGTCTAGCTCGCTGCGATCATTGAGTAGAGACTGGCATCGGCCGGGCACGGCCCGCCGATCACCTTGATGCCGGCTGCACCCGCCTCGATGCGGTAGCGATCGCCGGCATCGATATGGACCATGTGCCCTTCGGCGACCTCGTGGCGCGAGCCACCGGCCGTATCGACGATCGCGCCCTCGCCCGCGATCACGTAGTACACGCAGTCGGACGCATGGCTGAGGTCGATGGTGCGCGCATTCTGCTGCAGCGACACGAGCTGAAAACTGCGGAACGCCGCGCCATTGTGCCGCGACAGCACAACCTTCGCGTTGCCCTCGCCCTCTACGATCGGTATTTCTGGACATCCGGCGGCGCTGTCGATGACTCGAACCTGGGAAAACGAGAGATTGGCCATCGCCGCCTATTTTTTGATCCAAACTAAAGTATTTTTAGTATATTCAAAATCACAGGACACGCAACGTCTTCTTTGCGAAGACCAGGACGAACGGCGCCGGGAGCGTCAGCACATGAGCCAATCCGAGACCGAGGCGAACGCCGATCTTGCCCATCTGTCGGAGGAAATCGCCGAGACCACCGCGAACACGCTCGCCGCCATCGGCGTGCGCATCCGCGAATTGCGGCAGGCGCGCGGACTGACGCTGCAGGAGCTTGCCGACGTCTCCGGCCTCAGCGCTTCGATGCTCAGCCTGGTCGAGCGCGGACGCGCCTCGCCCTCGATCGGATCGCTGATCGTGATCGCGAGCGCGCTCGGCGTCACGATGTCGGATCTGCTCGTCAGCGGCAGCCTTGCCGAGGAGAAGATCGTGGTGCGCGCGTCCGAGGCGCGCGTCGTCGAGACCGCGCAGCATGTCGTGCGGCGGCTGATGCGGGAAGACCGCAGCCGCGGCGTCTCGGTCGCCGTCAACGAATATGCCCCGCATACCGGCAGCGCCGAGCATCCGATCACCCATGACGGATTCGAATATGGCTTCGTGCTGCAGGGAGAACTGACCGTCGAGGTCGACGGCATCAAGCACGTGCTGCGGCAGGGCGATCTCATCGCCTATAGCTCGCGCCGCAAGCACAAGCTCTGGAACCACGGCAAGACCAAGGTCCGCACGCTCTGGTTCAACCTCGATCGCGACTGAGGCCCCCTTATGATCGGCCCCCGCGCAAGATGGCGTGCAGGCGGCCGGGCGTGATCGGAAGCTGCGCGACCGCGCCGGGCTTTTGGATGGCGGCGTCGATGGCACCCGCGAGCGCCGCGCCAGCCGCATTGATCCCGCCCTCGCCCGCGCCCTTGACGCCGAGCGGATTGAGCGGCGACGGCGCATCCTCGCGCAGGAGCACTTCGACCTCCGGCACCTCGTGACAAGTCGGCATCAAATAATCGGCAAAGCTCGCCGCTAGCGGCTGGCCGTTCTCGTCATAGACGAACTCTTCCAGGAACGCGCCGCCGACGCCCTGCGCCACGCCGCCCACGATCTGGCCTTCGATCAGCATCGGATTGACGGCGCGCCCGACATCGTAGGCGACCACATAGCGCTCAATGGTGACGGCACAGGTTGCGGGATCGACGCGGACCTGCGCGGCGTGGATGCCATAGGGATAGGTCATGTGCGAGGAAGCGAAACGCCCCTCGCCCGTCAACCCGCCCGTCTGCTCGAGATGCGCGGCGACATCGCCAAGCAGCAGCGAGGCGCTGCCATTGACGGTCTCGATCATGCCGTTCGACAGGCGGAGCACCTCCGGTGTGGTCTGCAACAGCTTTGCCGCCACTTCCAGCGCGCTGGCACGCAGTGCTTCGGCAGCGATCTTCACGGCGGAGCCCGCCATGACGGTGACGCGCGAGGCGAAGGCGCCAAAGCCGATTTCGATCCGGTCGGTCTGGCCATGGATCACGCGGATGCGCTCGATCGGCACCTGCAGCGTCTCCGCGCAGATCTGCGCCAGCGCGGTCTCAACGCCCTGTCCGACCGAGGCAACGCCGGTGACGATCTCGATATCGCCGTGCATGTCGAGCCTCATCCGCACCAGGTCCTGCGGACCGAGACCGCTCTTCTCGACGAAATAGCCAAGGCCCAAGCCGACCAGCTCGCCGCCACTCCGACGTTCAGCGAGCTGTTGCTGCAGCCGATCATAGTCGAGATGCGCCAGCACGCGTTCGAGCAGATCGGCGTACTTGCCGGAGTCGTAGACGACCCTGGTTCCGAGCGTCTCGAAGCCGCGATCGAACGGCATCGCCGCTTCGCCGATCAGGTTCACGCGGCGCACCTCGACCGGCGATAGGTCGAGCTCGACGGCGATCGCGTCGATCAGCCGCTCGCGCGCGAAAGTGGATTCGTAGCGGCCGGGCGCGCGATAGGTTCCGGCCGGCGTCTTGTTGGTGAGCCGGATATGGCCAGCGACACCATAGGCGGGAATGACATAAGGGCCCGGCAGCAGGCCCGCCGAGAGATCGGTGACCGTGGTGCCGTGGGTGCGGACATAGGCGCCCTGGTCGGTGAAGAAATCCGCCTTCAGGCCAAGGATGAATCCGCTCGAGTCGACGGCGGCCTTGAGCCGATAGACCTGGTCGCGCGAATGGTTGGCGGCGAGCAGATGCTCCCTTCGATCCTCGATCCATTTCACCGGACGCTGCAGCCGCAGCGCCGCGGCGCAGACCAGCACGTCCTCGGGGTAAAGCTCGCCGCGAATGCCGAAGCCGCCGCCGACATGGCCTTCGCTGAGCTCGAGCCGTCCCGGCGCGAGGCCCAGCATCCTGCTGATGGCGTCGCGGTTATAGTGCGGCACCTTGGCGGCGCCGTAGAGTGTGAATGTATCCTTGTCTCCGTCGTAGACGCACAACCCGCCGCGCGTCTCCATCGGCACGCCGGTGTGGCGCCCGATCTTCACCTCCAACTCGACCACTCTGTGCGCGCGGGCAAAGGCCGCGTCGAGATCGCCATAGCCGCGGCGGATCACCGCCGGCTCGGACATCAATCCGGGGTGAACATCGGGCATGAACGCCATCGGCTCGGCGGTCGCATCGAGCTGCGGCTCCAGTTCCTCGACATCGCAAAACACCAGATCGGCCGCATCCTCGGCCACATAGGGATCGACGGCGATAACCACAGCCACAGGCTCACCGACATAACGCACATAATCGCGCGCTAGCACGAATTGCCGGTATGGCGCGAGCCGCTCGAGGCCCATCTGGCGGAAATCGATCGGCGGCAGATCGTCGAGATCGGCAATGGTCCAGATCGCGACGACGCCCTCGAGCGCGGCTGCCTCCTCGGTTTCGATGCCAAGGATGCGGCCGAAAGCGACCGGCGAACGCACCACGCGCATGTGGAGCTGGCCCGGCCAGTTGCAGTCGGCGGCGAACGCGCCCTGGCCCATCAGCAGCGGACGGTCCTCGATCCGCTTGAGCGAGCGGCCGACAAAGCTCATGCCCGCGCTCTCGCCCGCATCTCGCGCGCGGCCAGCCGCACCGCTTTGACGATGTTCTGATAGCCGGTGCAGCGGCAGAGGTTCGACGACAGCACGTCCTTGATGTCGTCGTCGGACATATCAGGATTTTCCTGCAGCGCGCCGGCGGCGAGCATCAGGAAGCCCGGGGTGCAGAAGCCGCATTGCAAGCCGTGATTTTCCCAGAACGCCTGCTGTAGCGGATGCAGCGTCTCGCCGTCGGCCAGTCCCTCGACGGTGCGTACCGTCTTGCCCTCAGCCTGCACACCGAACATCAGGCAGGAGCGGACCGGCTTGTCGTTCACCAGCACGGTGCAGGCGCCGCAGACGCCATGCTCGCAGCCGAGATGCGTGCCCGTCAGCCCGCAATCGTCGCGCAGGACGTTGGCAAGGCTCCGGCGCGGCTCGATCGATACTGCGTAAGTCTTGCCGTTCACGGCAAGGGTAACGTCGCGCTTGTCAGGCATAGCTCGCACCTCCGGCCCGGCGCAGCGCCTCGCGGATGCGCTGCGGGGTTGCAGGCAGTTCGAACAGTTCGATGCCGAAGGGAGACAGCGCATCGCAGATCGCGTTGACGACCGCCGCCGGCGCCCCGATCGCCCCGCCCTCGCCGACGCCTTTCGCCTTGGTCACGCTTTCGGGCGAGACAGTTTCCATGTGCATGATCTCGATCTCCGGGATCTCCGCCGCGGTCGGCGGCAGATAGTCGGCAAAGGACGCGGTCAGCAGATTGCCGGTGTCGTCGTAGACGATCTCCTCGAACAGCGCGTTGGCAATGCCTTGCGCGACGCCTCCGGTGATCTGGCCGTCGACGATCATCGGATTGATCAGGACGCCGGCGTCCTCGACGACAAGAAAGCGATCGACGCGAACGCCGGCGGTCTCGATGTCGACCTCGACAAAAGCGATATGGCAGGCATTCGAGAACGTGCCGCCGGGATCGTAGACCGCGTTCTCATGCAGTCCGGGCAATAGCCCCTCGAAGCGATGGCTCTGGTGATAGGCGGCCCGCGCCAGCGCGCCGATCTCCATGGCCTGGTTGGAATGGCTCACCCGCGCCCAGCCGTCCTTCAATTCGATATTGTCTGATGATGTTTCCATCAAGGTCGCGGCTATGGTCTTGAGCTTCACCGCGATCTTTCCCGCCGCGAGCTTCGAGGCAGCGCCGGCGATCACCATCGAACGGCTGGCAAAGGTGCCCCAGCCATAGGGCGTCGCATCGGTATCGCCGGAGATGATCCGGATGCGGTGCGGCTCAATGCCGAGCTCGTCCGACACCAATTGCGCAAGGCTGGTCTTCAGGCCTTGGCCATGCGGTGACGAGCCGATGCGCAGCACGACGTCGCCCGAAGGGTCCATCGAGCAATCGACGATCTCGTAGCCCGGCACGATGTCCATGCCGCGCGCGGCATAGGCCGGCGTGCCGTAGCCGGTCCGCTCGCTGAACACGGAAATGCCGACGCCGAGATAGCGCCCGAGCGTGCGCAACGCCGACTGCCGCGCCCGGAACGCCGGCAGGTCCGCGGCATCGATTGCGACCTCCATCGCCTGCAGATAACTTCCCTCGTCATAGACAAGGCCGGTCGGCGAACGATGCGGAAACGCCTTGATCAGATTGCGGCGGCGGATCTCGGCGGCATCGATGCCGAGCCGTTTCGCCGCGACATCCATCATCCGTTCCATGGAGAAGGTCAGCGTCGGCCGCGATACGCCGCGATACGGCGCCATCATGCAGGTATTGGTGGTCACGCCGCGCGAGCGAACGCCGTATTCGGCGAAATCATAGGGGCCCGGCAGTTCGGCAAAGGCCATCAGCGGCTCGACCCCGCAGGTCACGGGATAGCAGGAGAACGCGCCGATGTTGGAACGCAAATCCGCCTCCAGCCCGAGCAGCCTGCCGTCTTTGGCGAAGGCTCCGCGCAGGCTGAACGCCTGGTCGCGGCTATGGGCGGAGGCGAGCAGATTTTCGCGGCGGTCCTCGATCCAGGCGACGCTCCGCTTCAGTTTACGAGCCAGCCACACCAGCACGACATATTCGGGAAATAGCGACATCTTCTGCCCGAAGCCGCCGCCGACATCGGGCGCGATCACGCGCAAGTCCGACTCTGGCATGTCCAGCGTGTCGGCGATGCCGGTCCTGAGCATATGCGGCATCTGCACCGAGGCTGTGAGCGTGACGCGCCCCGATCCCGCGTCGTATTCGGCGAGCCCGCCGCGGTTCTCCATTGGCGCCGCCGATTGGCGGTGCGAGCGCACGTCCAGCGCGACGATCTCGGCGGCGTCCGCAAAGACCTTGTCGAGCCCTTGCGTCTTCATGCGCCCTTCGACCAGCACGTTAGATGCAGCTTCGGGATGGACCGGCGTTGCATCGGGGGCGAGCGCGGTTTCGAAATTGATGATGGCATCCGCGACGTCGATATCGACGAACACCTGCTCGGCGATGTCCTCCGCCAGCGCCGCGTCGTCGGCAACGACGACCGCGAGCGCCTGCCCGCAGAAGCTGACGCGATCGATCGGCAGGACGGGCTGGCCGATCGCGACATAGTCCGGCCGATGCAGGATCGGCCGGATCGGCTTCACGTCGACGAGGTCTCGTCCGGTGAAGACCGTTGCATCAGATGGGATCTCGATATCGACGATCGTTCCGCGCGCGACCGGGCTGCGCACGAAACTGACGGCGGCCGCCTTGGCCGCGCGATCGGCCACATAGCTGCCGCCGCCTTTCAGCAGCGCCGGATCTTCCAATCGTGGCAGCCGTCGGCCAATCCAGTTCATGCCAGCGCCTCGGTCAATGCGCGCTTGACGGAAGCGGCGATCAGATCGCGCCGATACTCGGGCGAGGCATGGATGTCTCCGTTCGGTTCGATCATGCCACGCGCCTCGCGGGCGATGGCATCGATGATCGCAAGCGACGCAGGCTTCCCAACAAGCTGATCTTCCAGCAGCCCAAGGCGGATCGCGCGATCGGCGACACCGCCGACAGCCAGCCGGGCCTCGCGGATCGTGCCGTCTTCAACCCTTGTCGCCGCCACCGCCATCCCCAAGGCAAAGTCGCCGGCGCGCCGCGAGAATTCGTAGAAGCCCACGCGCCAATCCGGCGTCATCAGCGGTAGGCGGATTTCGGCCAGGATTTCGTCAGGTTCGAGCGCGGTCGTGAACGTGCCGTGGAAGAAATCGCTTGCTGCGATCACCCGTTCGCCGCGCGCGCTCTTCGCAACCATTTCGGCGCGAAGGGTGGTCGCGACCAGGCACCATTCCGAGGCGGGATCGGCGTGCGACAGGCTTCCCGCGAAGGTGCCGCGCTGGCGGATCGGATAATGCGCAATGTGGCGCACGACCTTCGCCAAGAGCGTGCCGAGCGGCCCCTCGACCACCGGCCGATGGAACGCGGCGTGCCGCGTCAGCGCACCGATCTTCAACTGATCGGCGTCCGCGCGCAGGTAATCCAGTTCGTCGAGGTCGTTGATATCGATGAGGATAGCGGGCCGCGCCAGGCGGAAATTCATCGCCGGAACCAGGCTCTGGCCGCCCGCCAGGATCTTGCAATCGTCCTTGTGTGTCGCGAGCAGCGCGAGCGCTTCGCCGAGACCGGCTGGCCTGAGATAGTCGAACGCTGCAGCCTTCACATTTCAACCTTGCTCAATTTTATTTAGTCTGATTAACATGACCTCATTGCGGTGTCTACTGTTCGGGACGGTGAGTCTGCATGGGTTGGGCCAGGGCCGAGGGGCAAAAGCGCAGAGCGGCCGGCGGCCGCGCTTTTGCTTCTCCTGATGCACCGCGCGGTTTCAGCTCAACGGCCGCGCCATTCCGCAAGCAGGTCGGCGGCGTCGGTCACGATGCCAAGATGCAGCGACACCATCTTGAGCGCGGCATCTTCCATCTCCTCATTGGTGCCGCGCACCAGATCGCGCAAGACAACGACGCGATAGCTGAGATTGCTGGCATCGAACGCCGCGTTGAGGATACAGCAATCGGTCATGCCGCCGTCGAGCACCACGGTGCGCACTTTCATCTGCCGCAGCAGAAAATCGAGATCGGTAGCGAAGAACGGCGACAGCCGCTTCTTGCCGGCGACGATCAGGTCCTGCGGCTCCACATGGGTGACGAATTCGGTCCAGCGCGAACCTTCGATCGCATGCGCATCGGAGTTGGGGATCGCGCCGACATAGAGCGGAAAGGTGCGCCGCCACGCCGAGGGAATGCCGGCGATGTCGTCGACCCCGCCCTTGCGCAGCACCGATTTGACGTGGATCACCGGCACGCCGATCGCGCGCGCCGCGGCATGGAACTGATCGATCGGCGCGACGATCTCTCGCGCGCGCGGCGCGGGACAAGGACAATCCGGCGTATCGGCCAGATGTCCCTGGTGCATGTCGACGGAGATGATCGCGGTCCGCGAGGCCTGCGTGAAATCCTCGAACCCCTGCGACAGCTCGCGCTTCGCACCATACACATAAGCCTTCATCACGCCTCCTATCGCCGAAGCAGTTTGCCGTTCCGCGCCAATGCACGCATCGATCACAGCGCATCGGCGGCCGCCAAGCAATATTCAAGCCGCGAGGAGGCGCTCGCGCAAACGCGCGTCAACATCAATCACACATCAATTTTCGTTTGCGCCTTGCGCGCGACCGGATGCCGCCGGGCAACACAATGGAATGTGCGAGCCGAACGCAAGCTCGCTTCGCTCATTCCTGCGCGCTACCGCACGCGTCGCGCGACGACAAGGATGCAAGGGGACTGCTCATCGATTGGCTCGACGGTGACTAAACAATTGGCGTGCTATTTTTTCCAACAATGCGAAGATTTTTTCGGAACCCGTCCTGAACGGTCGACAAATTTTCGCACATCGAGAGGATCTGCGTGATGCGCTGGACTACAATTCCTGTTCTTGCCGTTGCCCTGATAGGCGGCGCGGCAGCCGCCTATGCCGCCGGGTTCACACTCCCGGCGCCGGCCAAGATCGCGTTCCTCTATTTCGCCGACAAGACCGACGGCGGCTGGACGCAGGCCTATGACGAGGCGCGCCCGAAGATCGAGAAGGAAGTCGGCATGCAGATTCCCTTCGTCGAAAATGTGCCTGAGGTTGCGGGACAGATCACGCCGGCCGCGGAGCGCTTCATCCAGCGCGGCTACAACGTGATCATCGGCACCGCATTCGGCTATTCCGACACGTTCAAGGAGCTGTCGCAGAAATATCCGAAGGTCGCGTTCCTCAACGGCTCCGGCACCACCAACGGCCCGAACCTCGAATCCTTCTACGGCCGCACCTATGAGAGCCAGTATCTCTGCGGCATGATCGCGGGCGCGATGTCGAAGTCCGGCAAGCTCGGATTCGTCGCCGCGCATCCGATCGGCCCGGTGAACTGGACCATCAATGCCTATGAATTAGGCGCGCAGAAGATGAATCCGAAGGCCACGGTGACCGTGATCTTCACCGGTGCCTGGAACGATCCGGTCAAGGAACGCGCCGCGGCGCAGGCCATGGCCGACCAGGGTATCGACGTGATCGGCCAGCATGTCGACACCCCCACCCCTCAGATCGTGGCGCAGGAGCGCGGCATCTACGGCACCGGCCACCATCGCGACCTGCGCGAGTTCGCGCCGAAGGCAACGCTGTGCTCATCGGCCTGGACCTGGGAAAAATTCCTCGGGCCCGAACTGAAGAAAATCGCGGCAGGCAATTGGGAGCCCAATCCTTATGGCGCCTTCCCCGGCATCAAGGATGGTGGCACCGACATCGCCTGCTGCAACAGCGTGGTGCCGAAGGAGGTCGTCGACAAGGTGATGGCCGAGCGCGACGCCATCATCGCCGGCAAGCAGATCTTCGCCGGTCCGATCAAGGACACCGCCGGTACCGTCCGCGTCGCCGAAGGCAAGTCGCTCGACGATGCCGGCTTCTGGAAGATGGACTGGTTCGTGCCTGGTGTCATCACCCAGAAATAGGCGAGCATAGCTTCTGATGAATTCGGCCCTGCAACTTGCCGGGATCAGGAAATCCTTTGACGGGGCTCTGGCTCTCGATGGCGCGTCCTTCGAGAGCCGCTCCGGCGAAGTCCATGCCCTGCTCGGCGAAAACGGCGCCGGCAAATCGTCGCTGATGAATGTCGCCGCCGGTCTCTACGCGCCGGATGCCGGATCGATCTCCATCAATGGTGCACCGATCTCGCTGAGCGGACCTGCCTCGGCCCGCTCTCACGGGATCGGCATGGTGCACCAACACTTCAAGCTGGTAAGACCTTTCACCGTGGCCGAGAACGTATTGCTCGCCAATCCGCAACCGCATTTCGCTTCCGGCCTGCGCGACATCCGCGACGCGATCAAGAAGCAGGTCGATGCGCTCAAATTCTCCATCGATCCCGATCGCCGCATCGACAGCATGACGGTGGCCGAGCAGCAGCAGGCCGAGATCGTCAAGGTGCTGGTCGGCGGCGCCAGGATCCTGATCCTCGACGAGCCGACCGCAGTGCTGACCGACGCCGAAGCCATCGGCCTGCTCGAGATCGTGCAGCGATTGGCGCGATCCGGCACGGCGGTCGTGCTGGTGACGCACAAGCTGCAGGACGTGAAGCGCTACGCCGATGTCGTGACCATCATGCGCGGCGGCAAGACGGTGGCCACCCTCGATCCCAGGCAATCGACCGCGGAAGAATTGACCGAGCTCACCGTCGGCCAGACCTCGGCTCTGCCGGAGCGGACGCCACACCAGGGCGGGCCAACGCGGCTCAATGTCGGCGCCCTCACCTATACGCGCGCCGACGGCCGGACCATGCTCAATAACACTAGCTTCTTTGTGCGCGCCGGAGAGATCTATGGCATCGCCGGCGTCAGCGGCAATGGCCAGGCCGAGCTTGCGGAAGCGCTGATCGGCGCGATCGAGCCCTCCACCGGCGAGATCTGGGTGGATGGCGCCGGCGACATCAGCCATGCCGGCCCGACCAAGCGGCGGGAAGCTGCGATCGCCGCGATCCCCGCCGACCGCTACGCCTACGCGCTCGCCGGCAGCCTGCCGATACAGGACAATCTTGCGGTGGCGCAGATCCGCTCCGGGCGCTACGGCAGCATTGTCAGGCTCGATCGCACAGCGATGCGCCGCGACGCCATCGCGGCAGTGAAGGATTACGACGTGCAGGGCGTGCGCAGCGTCAAGCAGAAGGCTTCACTCTTGTCCGGCGGCAACGCGCAGAAGCTCGTCATCGCCCGCGAGTTCAGCCGCGAGCCGGACGTCGTGGTCGCGCACAGCCCGAGCCGCGGTCTCGATGCGCGCGCTTGTGCCGCAGTGCATCAACGCCTGATCGCAGCGCGTGAGCGCGGCGCCGCCATCGTCCTGATCAGCGAGGACCTCGACGAGATCCTGAGCCTGTCCGACCGCATCGGCGTGATGACCCGCGGCGCGATCGTCGCCGAATTCGAACGCCCTGCGGACCGCCAGGCGATCGGCCGCGCCATGGTCGACCATGCATGACATCTCGCGCCGAGCCGAACCATTGACCCCCGTAACCTCGCGCGGCTTCGGCCGCCTCACGCTCGACGTGCGCCAGAACCTGCCGGCATGGAAACAGGCGGTGTTCGTCGGATCGTCGCTGATCCTCGGCCTTGCGATTTCGGTCGCGATCCTCGCGGTGGCCGGCATCCCACCCTTGACGCTCGCCAGCGAGCTTGCGGGCGTGCTGACCGCGGAGAACCTGCGCGGCGTGCTGATCCAGGCCGCGCCGCTGATCCTGGTCGGCTTGGGCGCAAGCCTCGCCTTCCGCATCGGCTTCTGGAATCTCGGCATCGAGGGCCAGATGGTCTTCGGCGGCATCTTTGCCGCCGCGATCTCGATCTATGACATCGGCCCGCCGGCCACGCGGCTGATCCTGATGGGAATGGCCGCAGCACTCGGCGGCGCGCTCTGGGTGCTGCTAGTCGTGTTCCTGAAGCTGCGCTTCCGGGTCAACGAGATCATCGCGACATTGCTCCTGAATTACGTGGCGATGTATTTCCTGTTCCACCTGCTCTACGGCGCCTGGCAGGACTCCAAGACCGCGTTCCCGCAGTCCACGCCCTTTCGTCCCTTCGAGCGGCTGACCGATATCGGCTATGGCGTCAACACCGGTCTGTTGATCGCGCTCGGCGGCGTGCTCGCAGCCGGCTGGATGATCCATCTCAGCCGCATCGGCTTCTACACCCGCTTCATCAGCGCCAATCCGCGCATGGCGAAAGTCGTTGGCGTGCCCGTGCAGACGGCGACGATCTGGATCATCGCGATCTCCGGCGCCTGCTCGGGGCTCGGCGGCTTCGTCAATGTCGCCAGCCAGGAAGGCCGGCTCACGCAATCCTTCGCCAATGGCTACGTGTTCTCCGGCGTGCTGATCGCCTTCCTGTCGCGCAATGATCCGATCGTGGTCGCAATCGTCGGTTTCCTGATCGCGGTGCTCTTCATCACCGGCCAAACGCTGCAGGTATTCTACCAGATCCCCTTCACCATGGTGCAGATGATCGAAGCGATCATCGTCATGACGGTTGCGTCGTCGGAATTCCTGATCCGTCACCGCATCAGGTGGATACGTTGAGAGGACAGCTGTGATCGATTTCCTCGTCAACTGGCTGGCCAACGCTCCCGTCACCGCGGTACCTTACGCGCTTGCGGCGCTCGGCCTGATCATCGCCGAACGTTCCGGCGTATTGAACCTCACCGCGGAAGGCTTGATGCTGGTCGGCGCGCTCGCGGGCGCGGGCGCCTGCCTCGCGCTCGGCGGCTATCCGGCGGTGGCGCTCGTCGCCGCGATGGTGGCGGCGAGCGCGGTCTCGCTCTTGTTTGCGGTGCTGGTGGTGGTGCTGCGCATCAACCAGGTGATCGCGGGACTGTCGGTGGTGTTCTTCTGCCAAGGCTTTACCGGCCTCGTCGGCACGCTGGCGAAATGGCAGAACAAGCAACTGACGGGCCTTGCGCCGCTGAAGATCTGGCCGCTGTCGGAAATCCCCGGGATCGGGCGCATCTTGTTCCAGCAGGATCCGATCGTCTATCTCACCATCCTGATCTTCTTCGCTGTCAACTTTCTGCTGTTCCGCACGATGCTCGGATTGCGGATCCGCTCGGTCGGCGAGAACCCGGGCGCCGCGGACGCCGCCGGCGTCAGCGTCACCTTGCATCGGATCTTCGCGATCGTCGCCGGCTCCTCGCTGATCGGCTTGGCCGGCGGCTACATCTCGGTCGTCAGCGTCAAGCTATGGGTGACCGGGATGACCGGCGGCCGCGGCTGGATCGCGGTGGCGCTGGTCGTGTTCGCGCGCTGGGCGCCGTGGCCCGCACTCGCCGGCGCGCTTCTGTTCGGCTGCATCGAGGCGCTGATCCCGCAAATCGCAGCGGCCGGCATCCGCGTGCCGCAATATCTGATGCTGATGACGCCGTATCTCGCGACCATCGCCGTCATGATCTGGGTCGGCACCAAGGATTCCGGCATCACGCAGGAGCCCGGCGCACTCGGCCAGCCGCATGTGCGCGAGGAGCGGCGGTGACTTCTCTCTCCCCGCCCTTGCGGGGAGAGAGTCGGGGTGAGGGGCTGGTTCCGCGATGACGGTGGGACCATGATGCGCGGAGACTCCCCCTCACCCGGATCGCATCTGCGATGCGATCCGACCTCTCCTGCAAGCGGGGCGAGGTATATAGCGGAGCCGCTTAGTACCCGACCTGCTCCAGCGCGTGCGAGATCATGTTCGGCGAGAGCGGCACCTGGTGGAATTTCAGCGCACCAAATGGACGCAGCGCGTCCTCGACGCCGGAGGCGACGACCGCGCCGACCGCGATGCAGCCGGCTTCGCCGACGCCCTTGACGCCCAGCGGATTGAGCGGCGTCGGCGTCTCCAGGTGCAGGATCGAGACGTTGGGAATCTCGGTCGCGTAAGGCACCAGGAAATCCATCAGGCTGGCATTGGCGAGATTACCGTCGGCCTGGTAGTCGAGATGCTCGTAGAGCGCGCCGCCGATCCCCTGCGCGATGCCGCCGAGCACCTGCCCCTCCACGATCATCGGATTGATCATGTTGCCGCAATCGTGGATGCAGACATACTTCCTGATCTTCACCGTGCACAGACCGGGATCGACTTCGATGATTGCGCCGTGAACACCATAGGCCCAGGTCGATCGCGACGGGCTGTAATAGTCGGTGGCTTCAAGTCCCGGCGCTTGGCCGTCGGCAAGCGGCGGGCCATCATGCTTGCTCGCTGGCGCGAATTGTGTCGCCGCCTGCGCGGCCTTGTTGAAAGCGTAACGTAAGGGATTGCTCGCAGTTGCGATCGCCGCCAGCGGCGCAAAGCGGTTCGAGCCCTTCACCCACGCCGCAGAGTCGCGCAGCTCGATCTGGTCAGGGTCGACATCGAGCATGTTGGCGGCGGCTTCGATCACCTTCTTGCGGACAGTGAGCGCGGTCTTGTGGATCGCGTTGCCACTGACGACGGCGGCGCGGCTCGCAAAGGTCGCCACACCCCAGTCGAACGCCTTGGTGTCACCCTCGACCACGATAACGTCCTGCGGGCTGACACCGAGCTGATCGGCGACGATCTGCGCGAACACGGTGTCGTGCCCCTGCCCCTGCGTGCTGAGACCGGTGTTGACATAGACCTTGCCGGTGATCGGATGAATCTTGACGTGGCCTCCCTCGTAGGGACCGAGGCCGGTGCCTTCGACGTAACAGGCGAGCCCGAGCCCGAGATAGCGTCCCTCGGCGCGCGCCTTCGCCTGCTCGGCGGCGAAATTCTCCGCGCCAAGCTCGGCCGCGGCCATCGCCAGCGCCTTGCCATACTGGCCGCTGTCGAGCGTGACCTTGAGCCCATCCGCAAACAGCAATCCGTCGCGCTCATAGGGAAACTGGTTCTCGGCGATCAAGTTGCGGCGACGGATCTCGAAACGGTCGAGCCCGAGTTCCTCGGCGAGCTGATCCATCGCGCGCTCGATGGCAAAGCAGGCCTGTGGGCGGCCGCAGCCGCGATAGGGCGTCACCTGCACGGTCGGCGTATAGACCGCCTTGAACTCCACGAAGATGTTGGGGATCCGGTACGGGCCCGCGATCGAGGTGGAGGCGACCTGCGCCACGGCGATGCCATAGGGAATGAAGGCGCCGGTGTCGTGCAGGAAGAAATCGCGCAGCCCAATCACCTCTCCGGTCCTGAGCGCGGCGAGCTCGATGGTGTGGATCTGGGTCCGCTCCTGCGAGGAGCCCAGGAAATTCTCGCGGCGGTCCTCGATATATTTCACGGGGCGCCCAAGCCGCATCGCCGCCATCGGTACCAGGAGCTCGTCGGGATAGAACAGCAGCACCTTCTGCCCGAAGCCGCCGCCCACATCGGGGGCGATGACGCGGACCTTGTCCTCATCGAGCTCGAACACGGACGCAAGCCCGCCGCGCACCGAGATCGGCGCCTGCGTGCCGTCCCATACTGTGAGTTCACCGGATACCGCATCCCAGCGCGCCGCGACCGCGCGGCATTCCATCGGCGCTGCTGTCGAGCGGTCGACCTGCACGGTGATCTTGGTGACGTGCTCAGCGCGTGCAAAAGCGTCGTCCGGATCGCCGCTGGTCTGGATGAAATGCGCCGCCAGATTGTTCGGCACGTCGGCATGCACAAGCGGCGCGTCGTCGGTCAGCGCCTTCGCCAGATCCATCTCGAGCGACAATGGCGCATACTCGACCTCGATCAGGGCTGCGGCATCTTCCGCGGTATAGCGGTCGACCGCGACCACCATCGCCACCGTCTGCCCGACATAATAGACATCGCCCCGCGCCAGCGGACGCTGGGTCTTCGGATTCTTCATCGAAGGGTGCGGAATCAACAGCGGCATCTCGACGTCGAGCGCGCCGATATCGTCGCTCGTAAAGACCGCCGCAACGCCCGGATGGCGCTTCGCCGCCGACGTGTCGATGGAGACGATCTGCGCCCGCCCATGCGGGCTGCGCAGGAAGGCGACGTGCAGCGCATCCGGCAGCGGAATGTCGTCGACGAAGGCGCCCTCGCCCCGCAGCAGCTTGGGATCGACATTGCGCTCGACGCGCGCTCCGAACTGGCGTGTCGACATCAGGCCCGTCCGAGCAGTTCGGCGGCGCGGCGCACCGCAGCGATGATGTTGAGATAGCCGGTGCAGCGGCAGAGATTGCCGGAGAGCAGATCCCTGATACCCTCGTCGGAAAGATCAAGCTTTCCCGGCTCCTCGAAGCGGGCGACGATGTTCATCACCATGCCCGGCGTGCAATAGCCGCATTGCAGGCCGTGGCACTCCTTGAACGCCTGCTGCACCGGATGAAGCGTGCCGTCAGCGGCGGCGACCGACTCGATGGTGCGGATATCGTAGCCATTCGCCTGCACCGCCAGCGTCAGGCAGGAGCGGCCGGCCCTGCCGTTAAGGAGCACCGTGCAGCAGCCGCAGACACCGTGCTCGCAGCCGACATGGGTGCCTGTCAGCCCCAGTTCATGTCGCAGGAAGTCGCTGAGCAGCATGCGAACGCTGACGCTGCGGCTGACGGCCTCGCCATTGACCGTCATCGACACGTCGACTTCGGCATCGGCCGAGCGGTCGGGGATCGCGGCCTTCATCGTTCGCGCCATCAGGCGGTCTCCATCTGCGTGGCGCGTTGCGCGGCCGTCGTCACCATCCTGCGGATCAGCGTGCCGAGCGCCCTGCGGCGATAGGTTTGGGACACATGCGTCTCGTCAGGCTGCGTCACGGCCGCAGCGGAAGCTGCCACCGCGGCGTCGAGATCGGACGCACCGAGCACCGTGCCCGTGAGGGTATTCTCCGCCTCGTTCAGGCGCACCGGCGTATCCGCAATGCCGCAGGCCGCAAGCTGCACGCGCGACGCACGGCCGCCATCATCGAGCGACAGCACGCAGCCGACACCCACAATCGCGTAGTCGCCATGACGCCGCGTCACCTCGTCGAAGGCCCATCCCGCTCCTTTCGACAGCACCGGAAAGCGCGCCTCGGTGATGATCTCGTCCCGCTCGCGAGCGGTGGTGAGGAACGATTGAAAGAAATCCTCGGCCGCAATCTCGCGCTGCCCCGACGGCCCCTGCGCGATCACGGAGCCTCCGAGCAAGACTAGCAGCAGCGGCATTTCCGCGGAGGGATCGGCGTGGCAGAGACTGCCCACCACCGTGCCGCGGTTGCGGATCGGCACATGGGCAACATGCTGCATGACCTCAGCGACCAGCGGATTGACGCGCGCAACCTCCGCATCGAGTTCGAATTCGCGGTGACGCGTCATCGCCTTCACGACGATGACGTCGGCGCCGACCTCGATGCCACGCAGATCGGCCACATGCTGGATGTCCACCAGCGTGGACGGATTGGCGGCGCGAAAATTCATCGCTGGCAACAATGTCTGCCCGCCGGCGAGCACGACTGCATCGGGATCGCCGGCCAGAATGCTGATTGCTTCGTCGATTGATGTTGGCGCCTGGTAGCCAAAGATGGAGGGCTTCATCTGATCTGTTCAGCTCGCCAAAACTGCGGTCAGGATAGGTTGCGCGAAAACGCTGTCAACGAAGTGAAATGAGCACCATTTGCCTACAAATGAAGCATCGATCTGCCGTCGCGATTGAAGCGCGGTCGCAAAATCCGTCACAGCGTGCGGGCGTGCGCGGCGACCGCCTTCACGAACAGCGCAACCAGCTCATCCGGCTGCGAGAGCTGCGGCGCGTGGTCGCTGTCGAGGCCATAGACTTCGAGGCACGGCGACAGCTCCTGCATCTTCCGCTGCAGCGGCAGGTGCACCGAGCGATCCTCGCGCGCCTCGATATAAACGCGCGGCACGGTGCCGAAGCACTCCGGCGACAGCTTCAGTTGCGAGCGGCGGCCACCTTCGGGCTGCGGCGTCAGGCGACGCGCCGCGGCCTCGGCCAACGCGCGATCCGCCTTCTGGTAGAACACCTCGACCGCGGAAGCCGGGTCGATGCGCGACAATAAACCTGCGTCATCGTAGGTGACACGCGCATGCGCGCCGCGCATCCATGGCTCAAGATAGCGCTCGTAGAACTGCAGCACGGACATCCCGTCAGGAAGCATGAACGCGCAGAGGAAGACCGCGAGCGCGATCCGTTCGGGCCGCAGCTCACAGGCCTGCGCGGCCGCCGTGCCGCCCATGCTGTGCCCGACCATGATGATCGGCCCCTCGGTCCTGTCGATGATGTTGACAACATGCGCAGCGTAGCGGTCGAGGTTGACCTGCTCGGGTGGCAGCGGGTTGTGGCCGTTGCCCGGCAGGTCGACGGCGACAGCCTCGTGCCCGAGCGCTTTCAGGCGCGGGACGATGGTCTCCCAGGCCCAGGCGCCCTGCCAGGCGCCGTGGATGAGGATGAAGGTGTAGCGCGGGGATGGAGCACTCATGGCGACGACCGACTACTTGTAGGTCCGCTTGTACATCGCGCGCATATGCTCCTCGACCGTGATCGGCGGGTATTTCGGCTGCTCGCCCGGTGCAAGGCAGGTCGGGATGCATTCGACCGTGTGCGCGTAATTGCCGGTGTAGAAGAACGGCACCGAATAGCGCTCGCGGCCTGATACGTTGACCACGCGATGGAGCGTTGAGCGGTATTTGTCGTTGGTCCAGCGCGCGATCATGTCGCCGAGATTGACGACGTAGGTGCCAGGCACGGGGTCGGCATGGATCCAGCCGCCGGTTGCCTGGTCCCAGACCTGCAGGCCGCCGACATCGCCCTGGCGCAACAGTGTCAGCCCGCCGAAATCGGTGTGCGCGCCGGCGCCTTTCTGATCCGGATTGCCGTTTGCAGGCTGCGGCGGATAGTGCAGCAGCCGCACGGTCGCCATAGCGTCGGTGCAATAACCCTCGAAATAGTCTTCGGGCAAATCGAGCGACAGCGCGATGCCGCCCATCATCCGCGCCGACAGGTCCAGCATCACGTTGAGATAGGCTTCCATCACCGGCTTGAAGTTCGGCCGCGACGACGGCCACTGGTTGGCGCCGTGATTAAACATGCCGGCGAGCACGCGCGGATCGTCACGCGTATGCTCGGGCCCGACATAATAGCCTTCCTTGAGGTCGGGCGGCGCGCCGGGCTCCAGCGTCTGGCCCTGCAGCGGCTCGTAGCCGCGATTGGCCTTCGAGCGCGACTTGTCGACCTCGGCCTTTATCTCGGGCGATAGATCGAAGAAGGCAGCAGCCTCGGCGAAGACATCGGCGATAAGCTCTTCGTCGACGCCATGGTTCGAGATGTAGAAGAAGCCGTTGTACAAACAGGCGGCGCGCAGCTTGGCGGCAACCGCCTTGCGATCCGACAGGTTTGGCGACGATAGGCCGGAGATATCGATCACCGGCAGACTGGACTGCGAAACCCGTGCCGCTTCGAGCATGTTGATTACCCTCCTTCGCGTCCGCCTCACGACCATGAAGCGCCACCCTCGCCCACAGCATTTAGGTAGCGCGGCAAGCGCGATCACGCGCGCTGAAAGTTTCGGCAAAAATTGGCGTTTTCGGCCCAAAAAAGCATCCGAAGGCGAATCGGATCACACGGCAGAGATGCAACGGAGCCCTTCATATTCGCACGTGAGGGCCGACTGATCTTGTGATGACCGCAGGGGCGGAATCTTGTACTGGGAGTTAACGCTTCGCTGACTCTCTGTCGTCGCGAGCGGGAAGTCCCGGGAACCGTTCGGCAGCACGGCCGTTGTGTTCCCAACTAAACAAGAAAAGGAGCAAGCCGTGAACATGCGTAGGATTTTCTTGATGGCCGCCGCCACAGCGCTGACGATATCGGCATCCCTACCTGTTCGAGCCGCGCCGATGATGCCGTCCCCGATGGTACAGGAGTCTTCGGCACAGCAGGTGCAATACCGCCGCTGGCATGGTGGTCCCGGTTACCGCCATTATGGTTACGGCCGTCGCGGATATGGGGGACGAGGATACGGAACCGGCGCGGCCGTGCTTGGCGGACTCGCCGCCGGCGCCATCATCGGCGGTGCCATTGCATCCAGCCAGGCACAAGCCGCAAACGCCCAAGCTTACTGCGCGCAGCGCTTCCGCTCCTATGATCCCGCCTCGGGCACCTATCTCGGCAACGACGGTTACCGCCATCCCTGTCCGTAACGAGGCTTAGCCCCACACAAGCGTCATTCCGGGATGCGTGCATAGCACGCAGGCCCGGATTCGTGCTGCCTACGACGGAAAGTCAGCCGGCTCCACCTCGAGCCGATCGGCGTGCAGGGTCCAATCACGAACCCCGTGCATCTCGCAGAATTTCTGCTTGGCAACGTCCACTGCTTGCGCGTCGTCCGGGACGTCGAGGTCCACCGTGCACTGGCAGATGTCGCCGACCTGGCCGTTCTCGCCGAGCACATTTTTGTAAAATCGGGCAATGAAGCGCGCCATCCGCGTAGCTCCTCTTTTCCTCTGCTAGCTGAGCCAGCCCGCGAGGCCTCGCGTTGATCTCGCGCAAGCCGAATAGGCGATGACCCGAAATTGCAGCGCAGATCCCCACCAGGCGCGGAACCACAGGTGGACGCCGTCCTCCATGCCCGAACTTTCCGCTTTCAAACGCGGCGGCATCAAAGCGCGGTGTGATTTTCGGAACGATGGGTCCGTGAGACCAGACGATTTCCGAGCGACGCTTGGCCACACTGCATCACGCCGCTTTCGAGGAACAGAGGACATCATTTTCTCCCGCAGAGGCGCGTGAGAACACGTTATGCATCAAGATCAGCGGGCATCACCCGCGGATCATCCAACCAGATGCCTTTCGATTTCGCCGACAGGATGCTTGGTGAGATCCTTGTCGAACTCAGCCAGGATATGCCGTTTCACGTCAGCATGAAAGGCAACTCGAAGCTCCGCCAGGGTTCGCGGCGGGGCCACGACGACGAGGGCCTTTGCCTTGCCGCTGCGGATGACCTGCTCGGCGGCCGCCGCCACCTGTCGCGCGAACCGGTGCTCTTCGAGATCATGCCAGTCCACCGGCTCGACCGTACTTCGCTGCCCCGAACCCGGCTTCTTCGTGCGTCCGGGCCGCTCGCTGCCCTGATCATGGGTCGAGGGATTTTGCTGCTCAAAGACTCGCTCGGTCTTCAGATTGGGGAATTTCTCATCGCCCTCGTTGCGGAGGAACAGCGCTTTCCGCCCGTCGCCCACGAATACGATGGCGTCATGCGGAATCTTGAGTTTGCCCATGATGAAGCTCCGGTACTTGTCCTCAGTCTGCCGAACGGCGCGAAACGTGGTCGTAGCTGCACACGATTCGACAACGACAGCAGGCTATCTCGGTACCATTCTCCGCGGTTTGTTCTGGATCAAACCATCCGGATGCATCGCGCGTCATATAACGGCACCGGGCCGTGGGGGCATTTCGCCTCCGCGGGCCAAAACCTTGCGCTAGATCAAATCGTCCGATTGCAGATCTTCGACAAAGAGCGGATGAGACATTTCATCTTCGTCTGCCCCAATACCCATCTCAACGTTCAGCACAGCCTGGACGAGGAAGATAATACCGATCAGAACGAATTCACGGCGGTAAGCTGCCCCGCCTGCACGCGACTGCATTTTCTCAGCCGCAAGACCGGCCAATTGCTGGGCGCGGATTCGAGCCCGAAAAACTAGCCCTCATTCTAAGGATGCGAGCGCCGCACGGGGTTGTTCAGGCTGCGGGCAGATGCGTCAGATACTCATAAACGGCGCGAAGGTCGTCATCTTCCATCCTGCCGATCGGCTGCCACGGCATCTGATTGCCGAGGGTGTGACCGTTCGGATCGACACCGGTCCTCATGGTGGCGACGAACTCCTGGAATTTCCAGCCCTTTACGACATTGAGGTCGGGCCCTAGCGGCGCGAGCTGGCCGGGTTTGCCGCCGGTCAGATCCTTGCCATGGCATTCGCGGCAGTCTTGATACGAAATGAGATATTCACCGTATCGCGACGTGGGACCTTTTGGTGGCGCGGTAACATGTTCTGTTGAGACGGGCTTGCCCGTTGGCAGCATGCCCGCGCCCAACATCGCGATGCCCAGCGGGGTGAGACGATCGGCCGGATTTATCGTCTTTTCTCCCAGAGCAGGCAGACTGCGGAGATAGGCAATCACCGCTTTGGTGTCCTCGTCGCTCAGCTTTCCGGCATTGGTGTAGGACATGATGACAAGCCAGCGACCGTCAGGATCGACCCCGTTGCGAATGGCGCGGAAAATATCGCCGTCCGACCACCGGCTTAATTGCCCGACCGGCGTGAGGTTGGCGGCTATAAACGAACCGATCGGCAACGAGATATCCTTGCCGAGATCCCCGCCGCCGGTGAGCGTGTCGGTCCTGGTATGGCAGCCGCTGCAAAAGCTGTCCGCGATCGTCTGGCCGCGCCGGATTTGCTCCGCGGTCCCCGCAACCTTCAAGTCCACGCCTGGCGCACTGCGTGCGTGCAGCTTGAACAGTCCGATGGTCAGCAGCACGCTGATCGAGAAGGCAATGACGGAAGCCAAAGCCGCCAAACCTGCTCCGCCCCATTTGACAATTGGTTTCTTCGATCGCCAGCCACGAATACTTGAGCATGCCAGCAATCCCGCGATGACGACCAACGCCGCGGGCTCGAGCCATTCGAACATCCTGTATTGCCCCAAAAATCAAAATCGATGCGTTGGACGATGAAATGTCGGCCACTGCAGACGCTATGGGGCAAGCGATACGAAATAATTTCGAGACCGGCCTATCGTGTTACAGGTGTAACGTGCGCGACGACCTGCCCCTCTCGTCAGCGATGGCTAGTAGCAGCAGGATCGGACAAGGGACAGCCGCTTTGGGAAAGACACCGGACCGGTACGTCGCCTAGAACTCGTATTGAACACTCAAAGCCAAGGTCCCGCCATGTCCCGGTTCCCAACTGGCGCGGCCACGCCCGCGTCCATCGTCGATGCCCTGAAAGCGGTAGCTGGCGATCCGCCAAAGGTGCGCGCGAGCTTTGCCAAGGGCCGTTGCGTTCGCGGCACCTATGCCCCGTCGGATCGGGCGGCGGAGATTACGAAATCCCCAAGTTTCACCAGACCGTCGCGCGTGCTGGCGCGCTTCTCGGTGGGTGGCGGCAATCCTAACGTCGCGGATACAAACAACCTCGTGCTGCGCGGCTTCAGCTTCAGGCTTGGCGACGATCGCCATCGCTCGGATATTCTCGTGGAAAGCGCTCCGGTGCATTTTGCAAGGACGCTCGACCAGATGCAGGCGTTCCTCAAGGCGCGGATTCCGGGATCGGACGGCAAGCCGGATATGGCGAAGGTCAAGGCGTTCTCCGCCGCCAATCCCGAAACGCTGCATCAGGCAAACTACATCGCCGCGCGTCCACTGCCCGGGAGTTTTGCCGGCACGACCTATTGGGGAGTGCACTGCTTTCCCGCAACGAATTCGAAGGGCGAGACGCGATTCATCAAGTTCATGGTCGTTCCTGTCGGCGGAGACATCACGCTGACCGAGGACGAGGCCAAAGCGAAGTCCGCCGACTTTCTGCATGGTGACCTCGAAAACCGGATCGCGGCAGGCGATGTCCGGTTCAACGTGATGGCGCTGCTCGACCGTCCCGGCGATCCCACCATGGACGTGACCATTCGATGGCCGGATGAGGACAATCGCGAAGCGGTGCGGCTGGGAACGATCGTCATCACCGGTCCTGAAGCGAATGATGCGTGCGACGCGTCCATCTTCGATCCAGCAAATCTCGCCGAAGGCATCGGCCATCCGCCGGACGAGATCTTTGCGGCGCGCCACGCCGCCTACACCGTCTCACTGGCGAAGCGTCGCTGATCGGACGAGGCGCCCGGTATTATCCTTAAGTTACTTCTCGTCCGGGGCGCTGAGCGCTTCGCGACGCCACGCTCCCGGGCTGACGCCGACCACGGACGAAAAGACCCGCGTGAAGTGGCTTTGATTGGCAAAGCCGGCCGATATCGCAACCTCGGACAGCGGCAGGTCGCGAACAGTCATCAACTGCTTGGCCGCCTTCACGCGCTGGCGAAGCAGCCACTGGTGCGGCGGCAGGCCGGTGGAGATGCGAAATGCGCGTGAGAAATGACTGACCGAGAGGTCAAACTCCGCCGCGACTTGCTCCAATGAAATCTTTCCGGCGAGGTCGGATTCGAGCCTTTCGCAGGCGCGCTTCTCCTGCCACGGGGCAAGACCGCCGCGGGCCGGTTCGGTGGCACGCTTCAGTCCGCCATAGGTCTGGGCGACGTGCGCGGTGAGCGCGAGCATCATGTGATCGACGAACAGCTGGTTGGTCTCGTCCGGCCGACGCAGTCCTTCCACAAGCGACGCACCGAGATGACGGACGACCGCGTCGTCATGGCCGATACCCGGCTCGTAGGCGAGTTCACCAATGAGCGGTGCGCCGGCCTGCCTGGCGATATCGTCGAGCGCCGCGCGCGGCAGATAGAAAAAGATGGAGTGGAACGGCTTGTCGATCACGTAACGGGGATTGCGCTTCAGGTCGTACAGATAGGTTGCGCCACCATCGACATCCGTCTTGATGACGCATCGTCCGCGCTCCCAGCACTCGCAGTCCGGGTAGTCGCGAAACTTGAGGCTGACGAGATAGGCATCCTCAGAAGGCATCGAGCCGGAAAGACCTGGCACGGGATCATCGTCCCGGGTTTCAGTCACGGCGAGTTCGGCGCTGCGCAATGTACGCGTGACCAGCGAGGGCGCCTCCTTCAGGCGGAAGCGTCGCCCGAGCCTCTGACCGTAGGCGCCCGCCTGTCTCATATTGGTTGACCTCATCAATGGAATTGGACCATGCGAGTCATTGTCGTCCGCGAGGCCACGCTGGCAGTATCGAGGATCAGTGAGCCACTGTCCACGCTCGCCCGGTGAATGCGTAGCCGTCCTGACAGCATACCGGACCAATCACGACAAAATGAATTTCAAAGCGATTTCAATTTGATTCGACCCTTGCGGCTTGGTCGCAAGAAACATTCCGCCCGACGAGGTGGCAAATCACGGCGCGATTCCAGCGTGCGTTTGTGAAAGAGCCGACAGCGCCCCCGACCGAGAGCGGGAAACGACTCGCTCAACGACCTTGTTCAACAGCGGCAAGACGATGGCGTTCGCGGCACATGATTACGACTTTTGTCGCATGAAAGCGCGCTACTGCGTCGCTTGGCCATCTCGATCAGAAGTTCGGGCGACAAATCACAAAGTGTCGCAATGGCGCGCTTGGAGCAGGATCTGGCAAAGCATGGCCGCTTTGGGAAAGACGCCGGACTTTTACGGGCCTTAGAACCCATACCGAGCCTCGAACCCAAGAACGGCGCCAGACCGGAGAGCAGAAGCGTCAGTCTATCCGCTGAACCTGCGAGACTAGACTCGCTGCGCGATACCCTCGTGCAGCACCTTCCAACATCATTGGAAGCATACGAGAGGCACTGGCTCCACGCCTCATTGTCCCACGACACGGCTGCGCGCAGTGAGCGCATGGCCTTTGGAATGCGAGCATACGCCCATGAGTAAGCCGATTTTGCGCGATCCACTGCAGGAGAGCCCGCGAGCCGCATCTGAGGCGCGCCAGAGCAACGTGCCGATTGCCGATGGGCGTCCTGCCGATGTGGAGATGGCCCGTGTGCTCGGGACCGCGCCTTTCCGCATGGCGTTGGATCCCTCCGGTGCCGGGATCGCCCACTGGAAACATGAACCATTGCACGACGTCGTCGAGCCCATGACCGACCACGTCATCATGGCTTACAACGGCTCGATGCAGCGCATGGAGCGGCGGTCAGGACGATCGGTTGCGATTGGAACATTTCGTCCTGGGGTCGTGATAATCATTCCGGCCGGCTCAAGCTCCCGGTGGGACATTCCGAAACCTGTTGATGTCGTTCAACTCTATCTTCCGCCCGCAACGCTTAAGCGCGTTGCCCGCGAAGCCGACACCGCCACACCGAGCGATCTCCTGGAGCGAACGGCGCATCCCGACCCCATTACATCCCGATTGCTCTTGAGCGCGGCCGATTGCCTGGAGGGCAATGGGGCCCTGGATGCGCTGTTCAGGCAGCAACTCACGAATCTTCTGGCCACCCGCCTTCTGGCTGCGCACACGGGCTCGCCAACCACGTTTCAGCCGACCATGGGTGGGCTGCCGCCGAAGGTCCTGCTCCGTGCCATCGAGCGGTTGCGCTCGGACAGCGACGCGGACGTCTCTCTTGCTGCGCTTGCATCGGACGCTGGCCTGTCGCGCTTCCATTTCTGCCGTGCCTTCAAGGAAAGCACCGGGCTTTCGCCTCACGCCTGGCTGCGCCAGTACCGGCTCGAGCAGGCAATGAACATGCTGCGCAACACTGACGAATCCGTCGTGTCGGTCGCAGCGGCGCTTGGCTACGCCTCCCAGACCGCCTTCGCGGCGGCGTTCAAGAAGCTGACCGGCGAGACTCCAAGCGATTGGCGACGACGCATGCGCTAGCAGCAATCGCTCTGCAGGTACGGCAATCGCTCTGGGGCAGTCGCAGATCAGGTTCGTTACATCATCACCGTGCCCACGCCTACAAACGGACGGAGAGAAGCGATGGCCTGGAAGGATTTCGGCAGCTCACTTGCAATTACACGGCGACGCAGAGTCGTCGCGACCGCACTTGTGTACGGACTTTCATTGACCGTTCGCTTCACCTCGGCAGCGGGCGAGGAAACGGAAGCTTCGGCACAAGCTGCGCAAAGCACCAGCCCAATGATTTCCGGCGCCCAGATATTCTACAAGGACTGGCCTCCAAAGCCCGCTCTGCCGATCGCCTTTCAACTCGGCTGGCCGCTGGGTTCGAGAAGCTGCCGCGCGGCATGCGAGAGCGCCATGCCAATGTCGTCACTGCTGAATTGCCCCGCACCATAAGCGGCGACCATCTTCGTTTCACGTCTTCGCGGCGTCATCGATCGCAACAAGCTTTGCCGCCAATGGCAAGCGGCGACGACGCGCGCGCACGTCTAGGAAAACCCAACCACAGGAGAAGATCATATGAGACTTGTCATCATCGGCGCCGGCTTCGCCGGCATGTATGCTGCACTTTCCGCTGCCCGTCTGCGCGACATCCAGGGCGTTTCGCCCGAGGATTTGGAGATCGCGCTGGTTTCACCAGAGCCGACGCTGGTGGTTCGCCCGCGGCTCTACGAACCGAAGCCGGAGACCCTGACGGCACCTCTCCTCGATGTCCTCAACGCGATCGATGTTGTCTATGTGCAGGGCAGCGCCGAGACGGTCGACACCAAGTCTCGCACCGTGCAAATCGTCACGGCCAAGGGCGCACGAAAGACGCTCCCCTACGATCGCCTGGTCATGGCCACCGGCAGCCGGCTGTTCCGTCCGAATGTTCCTGGCCTCGCCGAGCACGGGTTCAGCGTCGATCAGCTCAAGGACGCGATCGCCCTCGACCGGCACCTGCGTAGTCTCGCGGATCGGCCGGCATCGAAGGCGCGCGACACGGTCGTCGTTGCCGGCGGCGGCTTCACCGGCATCGAGGCGGCCACGGAGATCCCCACACGACTTCGTGCGATCCTTGGCGAGGAGGCCACGCCGCGCGTCATCATCGTCGATCGAAACAATGCGATCGCCCCGGATATGGGCGCGGGTCCCCGCCCCGTCATCGAGGACGCACTGCGCAAGTGCGGCGTGGAGACCCGGCTCGGCGCCGGCGTCGCCTCGCTCGACAAATCCGGCGTCACGCTTTCCGATGGAGAACACATCGAAACCGCGACCGTGATCTGGGCGGCCGGCATTCGCGCCGCTCCGTTGACCGCGCAGATCCCCGCCGAACGCGATAATTTCGGCCGACTGCTTGTCGACCGCGATCTGCGCGTGCCGTCGGTGGCTGGCGTCTTTGCCACCGGCGATGCCGCGAGAGCTGCATGCGACGATGTCGGCAACTACGCGCTGATGTCGTGCCAGCACGCGACGCGGATGGGCGCCTTTGCCGGCCACAATGCCGCCGCCGAGCTCCTGGGAGTCCCGACCAAGCCATATCACCAGAAGGCCTACGTCACCTGCCTCGACCTCGGCGAAGCAGGTGCCCTCTTCACGCGCGGCTGGGAACGCAAAGTCGAAATGGTCGGCGAGCAAGCAAAGAAGACCAAGCAGGATATCAACACCGTCTGGATCTATCCGCCGCGAGCTGAGCGTGCCGCTGCGCTGGCGTCGGCCGATCCTGAGCGGGTGACTGACCTCTGAACACCTCACCAGCATTGACCGCGATTTCCACGCGGGAAGCACGCTCGCCCAGGATCGAGCGTCAAGATTGAACGCAGGAGTTTTCGAAGATGAACCAGATGATCCGCAACACTCAGCAGGAGACGAACATGAGCTTAGACACGACCGCACACTCCGTTCGATCGGGGCCAGAAGAGTTGGTATCGTCGCGCTACGCGCTGAAGGTCGGCGAGATTGACGTGCTGGTGGTCAGCGATGGCGTACTACCGCTGCCCACCAAAATGTTAGGACACAACGCCGACCCGGCCATCCGGGCGGCCTGGCTGAATGACATGTTCCTGCCGCCGGACGCTTTCGACTGGGCGCTGAACGCGGTCGTGGTGCGTAGCGGCGGTCGGACCATCCTCATCGACGCCGGACTAGGGGGCGACCCGGACTTGCACTTGCCGCGGGCCGGGCAGTTGATCAAGCGACTCGACGCCGCCGGCATCGATCTTGCGTCCGTGACCGACGTGGTGCTGACCCACATGCACATGGACCACATTGGCGGGCTGCTCGTCGACGGGGTGAAGGACCGGCTGCGTCGGGACCTGCTGATCCACGTGGCGGCCGCCGAGGTCAAATTCTGGGAGTCGCCCGATTTCTCCCACACCGCCATGCCGCCGGGGTTCCCGGACGCGCTTCGGTCGGCCGCCAAGCGGTTCACAAAAGAATACCACAACCAGCTGCGGCAGTTCGATGAGGAGCACGAGGTGGCGCCGGGCGTCGTCATCCGTCGCACCGGCGGCCACACCCCCGGGCACAGCGTGGTCCGCCTGGCGTCCGGCGGCGACGCGCTGACGTTCGCCGGCGACGCCGTGTTTGCGGTCGGGTTCGAGCAACCCGACTGGCACAACGGTTTCGAGCGCGACCCCGAGGAGGCGGCGCGCGTTCGGGTCCGTCTTTTGCGGGAACTGGCTGAGACCGGCGAGATGCTGGTGGCCACCCACCTGCCATTCCCGTCCGTCGGTCGGGTCGCGGTGGACGGCGACGCGTTTCGTTGGGTACCGGTCTTCTGGGACTACTGACCGCTTGTTGGCTTAAATCCGAACTAGGGCGTGTGCTCACAACGTAAAGAGTTCACGCCCTAGCTCAATACGTCGCGACCACTGGCCGCCGAAACCGAAGCGATAGTCTATGCCCGCTTTGATCACATCGAACTTTTGGTCGATGTCCAACTGCTTGGCTGCCGGCGGTCTCCAGACCGACCACCTATGCCGCGATCAAGGCTTGCGCGATGTCTGCAATCAGATCGGAGGGGTGCTCGATACCGATGGACAGCCGGATCGTGGAGTCGAGCACGCCTATCCTTTGGCGGATGTCGGCCGGGACGCCCGAGTGGGTCATGGTTGCGGGATGGCTGGCAAGCGATTCGGTGCCACCCAGGCTGACCGCTAGTTTCAGGATTTGCAGCGCGTTCAGAAATTTGAATGCAGCGCTTTGGCCGCCGACAATATCGAATGAAAACGTGGAGCCTGCTCCGCTGCATTGCCTCGCGAACAGACGGCCGGCCGGGGAATCTTCTGCGTGGTGGGCAAGATAATGGACTCGCTCCACTTTGGGATGATCGCGCAGATAATCCGCCACGAGGTGCGCATTTCTGTCGGCCTTTTCCATCCGCAGGCTCAGGGTTTCGAGCGACCGGCTGATCATCCAGCAGGAATGGGGATCCAGTTGGGTACCGATCGCCCCTCGCAACGCCCTGATGTCCTTCATCAGGGCCTTTGAACCGAGCGCAGCACCGGCGATCAGGTCGGAATGGCCACCGACATATTTGGTCAGCGAGTACAGGGAGAGATCAGCGCCATGCTCGATCGGCCGCTGAAACAGCGGCCCGAGCAACGTATTGTCGCATGCGACGATCGGCGTGTGGCCCTGGACCTGGCCGATCAGCTCGGCGATACGGCGGATCATCGCGATATCGACCAGGCCATTGGTGGGATTTGCCGGGGTCTCGATGAAGATCATCGTCACTCGGCCGCGGCGCATGGCGTCCTCCGCCGCGTGCCTGACCGCGGCCTCGTCGAGACCATCGGCGAAGCCCACGGCGCCGATGGAGAGCTTTGCAAGCGTGTTTGCAAACAGTGTTTCCGTCCCGCCATACAGCGGTTGCGAATGCAGGATCACATCGCCGGGACGTGCAAAGGCCAGGATCGTGGTCGAGATCGCCGCCATGCCGGACGAGAACAGCGCGCAATTCTCCGTACGCTCATAGACAGCGAGCCTGTCCTCCACGATCTCGCTGTTGGGATGATTGAACCGCGAGTAGACCAGGCCCGCGCCCATCCCCTCGGGCGGTTCGCGCCGGCCCGCAACGAAATCGAAGAAGTTCTTGCCATCCTCCGCGGTCTTGAAGACGAAGGTCGAGGTCAGGAAGACCGGGGGTTTGACGGCTCCCTCCGACAATTGCGGATCGTAGCCGTAGTTCAGCATCAGCGTTTCCGGGTGAAGAGTGTGGTTGCCAATGCGGGTCTTCGACGGTTTCACCATGGCCTGCCTCGCTCCTCTTGGGGGAACATCTTACCCGGCGCCTGTCTACGGCGGTATGAAGGTCTCCTATGGCTATAACGCCAGAATGGCCAGATCGAGCCCGTCGATGCGGGCATAATTCGGCGGATGGCACAATCGAAGCCATCCGCTCTCGTCCTGATCGTCAGAACTCAGCGAGCCGTGAATCCGCCATCGATCGGAAGCGCAACGCCGGTCACGAACGACGCTTCATCCGATGCCAGCCAAAGGGCCGCATGCGCGACCTCCTCCGCTTTGCAGAGTCGTCCCATCGGGACGGACGCAAGCAGGCGCGCCTGATTGGCGGCGGCCTCGGCAGGGTCACCCGAACGCCCCGTAAATCCGGTCTTCATGGGCGTATCTGCAAGCCCGGGGCAAATGACGTTGACGCGCACATTGTCCGCGGCAAAGCATTGCGCCAACGACTTGGTCAACCCGACCACCGCGAATTTTGCGGCCGAATAGACCGGACTGAACATCGAGCCGACCAGGCCCGAGACGGATGCCGTGAAGATCAGCGATCCACCGCCCCGCTTGCGCATGTGGCCGATCACTTCGCCTGCCGCCAATGTAGCGGACGTAACGTTGAGCGCCATCGCGGTTTCATAGGCCGCCAGATCGAGATTCTCCACGCCGGCCGGGCCGGGAATTCCGGCATGAGCCCACATCACGTCGATGCCGCCCAGCAACGCCGCCGCATCGTTCACCGACCGCCGCGCCTCTTCCGGCCGCGACAGATCCGCCTGAACCGTTTCGATGGAGTGCCCAATGGCGCGCATATCCGCGGAGAGCTGTGCCAGCGCATCGCGGTTGATATCGACGGCGACGACATTGGCCCCTTCCCTCAGGAAGATCTCCACACCGGCACGTCCCATTCCGGATGCAGCAGCCGTTACCACCGCGAGCTTGTTCGCCAAACGCATGATCGTCTTCTCTTCTTGTTGGATTTAACGAGAGGTGCTGTGCTTGATTTCAGTTGGCATAGGCGTTCGGAAAACGCCCGGTCGTGCTGACCACCGTGGTGCGCGTTTCGAGATAGGAATCGAGCGCTTCGATACCGTTCTCCCGGCCCCAACCGCTGCCCTTGAAACCGCCATAGGGCGTCGACCAGCGAATGAAACGATAGGTGTTCACCCACACCATGCCGGCGCGAATCCGGCTGGAAACGCGATGGCCGCGTCCGATGTCCTGGGTCCAAAGGCCAGCCGTCAGTCCGTATGCCGTGTCGTTCGTGATTGCGATCGCCTGCTCCTCATCGTCGAACGGAATCAGCGCGGCCACGGGGCCAAAAATCTCCTCGCGGGCGATCCGCATCTCGTTGGAGACGTTGGCAAAGACGGTTGGCTGGACGAAGTAGCCGTCTCCGTGCACGCCGCCGCTCAGCCGACCTCCGCCAGTCACCAGTTCAGCGCCGTCGGCCCGTCCGATATCGATATAGGACAGCGTCTTGGCGAGTTGCTCCTCGTGCGCCTGGGGCCCCATATGCGTGGCTTCATCCAGCGGAGGACCGACCCGCACCTGGGCCGCACGGCGCGCAAACTCTGCGACGACCTGATCGTAGATCGGCCTCTGAACCAGCACCCGCGACCCGAGCGCACAGCTCTGTCCGCATAGCGTCCATGCTGAATTGGTGGCCGCGTTCAGTGCCTGTTCAAGATCGGCGTCGGCGAAAATGATATGGGGCGACTTGCCGCCAAGCTCGAAGGTAAAGCGCTTCATCGTGTCGGCACCGGCGCGCAGGATGACCTTCGCCGTTGTCCCCTCGCCGGTGAATGCGATCTTGTCGACGCCAGGATGGGTGACGAGCCGTTCACCGGCGCCGTCCTTCCCGTACCCGGGAACGATGTTGACCACCCCAGGCGGAAACCCGGCTTCGTCGAACAATTTTCCGAGTTCAAGCGAGGTGACCGGCGTCTGCTCTGCTGGCTTCAACACCACGGTGCAACCTGCCGCGAGTGCCGGACCGAGCTTCCATGCCGCAGCCATGAGCGGCACGTTCCATGGCGTAATCGCGCCGACCACTCCGACCGGAACGCGGGTGGTAAATGCGTGCACACTGTCGTCGAATGGAATGGTGCGGCCGGAATGCTTGTCCGCCAATGATGCCCACCAGTGATAGCCATATGTGTGGCCACCAATATCGGCACGGGACTCCCGCAGCGCGCGGCCGGAATCCGTTGTTTCCAGAACGGCAAGATCGGCGGCACGCTTCGCATAGAGGTCAGCGAACTTGCGCAGCAGTGCAGCGCGTTCGTGCCCGGGCATGCGTCCCCACGGGCCGTTCAGCGCTGCCCGCGCCGCCGCAACGGCACGGTCGATATCACCAGGACCGCCGAAGGCAACGCGAGCCCAGGGGCGTCCCGTGGAAGGATCGATGCTTTCGAGAAAACCACCGTCTTCAGGCGTGACCCACGAGCCGCCGATAAAGAGATGATCGTAGCGGGTCAGACGATCGGATTTCAGCACGGGATTGGTCCTCCACAGGTCAACGCAAGATCTCGGAGCATTCCTGCCACGCGCCTCGCAGCAAGCAGGCTGGCGTGGCTCTCTTGAATCTCGGCTCGATCGCGTTCGATCGAGCCGGAAACTCACTTCACAAGGGGGCAGCCGCCGTCCTTGAGCGGACGGAATGCCGCTTCGGCGGGGATGGTCGAAATGATCCTGTAGTAGTCGTAGGGCTTCTTCGATTCGCCGGGCGTCTTGACCTGAACCAGCATCATGTCGTGAAGAACGCGGCCATCCTCACGCAGCGAAGTCCTTCCGAACAGAGGATCGTCAAACGTGCCCAGTTCGCGCATCGCCTTTACGACAGCGGCGCCATCACGCGGCGATCCCACCTTCGCGACGGCGGTCAGATAGGCCAGCGTCGCGGAATACGCTCCAGCCTGGTTCATTGACGGATGGCGTCCGTTGTTCCGGGCCGCGAAGCGCTCGCCAAAGCTCCTCGTCTTGTCGTTCAGGTCCCAATAGAACGCCGTCGTCAGTTGGAGGCCTTGTGCCGTCTTCAGACCAAGCGAGTGGATGTCCGAGATGAACAGCAGCATGCCTGCGAGCTTCTGCCCGCCCTGGATGATGCCGAATTCCGAGGCCTGCTTGATCGCCTTGATCGTATCGCCACCGGCATTGGCAAGCGCAATGATGTCGGCGCGCGATGCCTGCGCCTGGAGGAGGAAGGACGCGAAGTCGTTCGAATCGGTCGGGTGCTTGACGCTGCCAACGACCTTGCCACCGTTCGCGTTGACGACGGCACTCGCATCGCGCTCCAGCGAATGCCCGAGGGCGAAGTCGGCGGTGACGAAGAACCAGGTCCTGCCGCCGGCCTTGGTGATGGCATCGGCGGTACCGTGCGACAGCGCCCAGGTGTCGTAGGTCCAGTGCACCGAATTCGGCGTGCAGGACTTGCCCGTCAGATCCGACGTGCCCGATGCGGTGAACAGCGCGACTTTGTTCTGCTCCTGAACGAGAGGTGCGATGGCCAGCGAGATCGCGCTCGTCGGCAGATCAACGACCGCATCGACATTCTCCGTGTCAAACCACTTGCGGGCGATGCCCCGCGCCACGTCCGGCTTGTTCAGCGCATCAGCGCTGACAACCTCGATCTTGAATTTGTCGGATCCCGGCAGCTTGTTGAAATCCTCGACCGCCATCCTGGTCGCTTCGGCGGCTCCCATCCCCCCGATGTCCGAGAAGATGCCGGACATGTCTGCGAGCACGCCGAGCTTGACGCTGGTCTGGGCCAAAGCGGCCGACGCGGTCACCATGCACATCGACGCCACCGCCGATGAGAGCAAATTCCTGAATGCAGCCATGAAAGGTCCTCCCCCGTGGGCTTTCGCTGACGGTGGTAGCCCCAACCCTCAACAAAATTCTTTATTGTGAATTCATAAGACACGTATATGAATTTCGAGTCAAGGCGTTTCGATCCGACCTCGGAGCCGAAGTCCCCAGGAGTTGCTGGCTCAAATTCCGGGACGAGCTTCCGGCTGAGCGGATGATGCTATGACCGTGGGGTCGCCAATCAGCGGCTGAGTGAGCGGGAGTTGTTGTTCGACGTCACGGAGCAACCAACCTTCGCGGAGAAGATGCGGGTTTCGTATGTTGGTCAGGCAGGCTGCTAACGTTCTCGAACTGCTGGAGTACTTTGCGCACCGCAAACGACCGGCGACGCTGGCCGAAATCTCTGATGATCTGGGCTGGCCGCGTTCCAGCACCTTCAATCTTGTCGGCACGATTGTCGAAAAGGGATGGCTCTACGAGACGCGGGCGCGAAGCGGTTACTATCCAAGCCCGCGCTGGCTGACGCTGGCGCGCACCGTTGCGGACGCGGCGCCGCTTCCGGAGGTCGCTTATGCACTCGTGGCGGAAATTGCCAAGGAAACCGGAGAGACCACGGCGATCGCGGCCTTGGCGGGCACCTCTGCGATCTTCCTGCATGTCGAGGAATCCGGGCAATCGGTCCGCTACTTCGCTCAAGTCGGCGACCGGGTGCCCGTGTATGCAAGTTCGGTAGGAAGAGCCATCCTGGCGCAGCATTCTCCCGAAGAACGGCGCGCAATCTATCGCAAGATCAAGTTCGAGCCGTTTTCCGAAACCACTCCCATGAATGCCGAAGCAGTGGAGGCTGAACTCGAGATCGCCGCCAAACGAGGCTATCACCAGAGTTCGTCGGAGTACATTCCCGACCTGGCAGGTGTCGCGCTCTCTCTTCCGCTCAGTTCACGGCAGCTCTCGATCGTCGTTGCCGGACCGACATCTCGATGCCTGGAGCGAAGACCACTGACAGCGGCAACGATGCAGAGCGCACTGCGCCGCTTTGCGTCCGAGTTGGAATGCAATTGAGCGTTACGGAAGCGGCACCTCCGCGTTCAAGAGCGATTCGTGCCGCCGCACCAACTGCGGTGACCAGTTAGATGCCGCAACGGATGGCATACAGGTGATGGTATCGATGTTTTCTTGAAGGATCGATCGTCGTTGCGGCAAACGCTGCCGTCTGCTCAGAACGGAGACAAGGTGCGCGCTACTTGCCCTTGCGGCGTGAGGCGCTCCTCGGCGCTTCGGTCGGCTTCGTGGTCGAGGCCGCGGCGCCAAACCGTTTGCGGTTGAACGGCACGGCGCCGGCTCCCGCGACCACCTCGACGTCTTCGAGATGCAACGGCTGGCCGCCGGCTGTCCGCAATTCTGGATATTCGATTGGACGTCCGACGTGTCGGTCACGAAAAACCACTTGCGGGCCCTCCGGCTCCGCCAGCCAGTTGTCACCCCATTTCTTCAACGCAAGATAGGCCGGGAAAAAGTCGCGCCCTTTTTCGGTCAGAACATATTCGTATCGGCCGGCGTGCTCGGGCAGCGGCACACGAGCCATGACGCCTGCCTCGACAAGTCTCTTCAACCGATTGCTCAGGATATTGGGTGCCACGCCGACGTAGTACTCGAATTCGTCGAACCGCTTCACACCATAATAGGCCTCTCGCAAGATCAGGATCGTCCAGCGGTCGCCGACGATTTCCATGGCTCGCGCCATGGAACATTCCTTGTTTGCGAGACGGCTTTGCTTGACGCCGGACATGGCTCTTTTCAGCTCCGAACTCGACCCCCGTACCATATTGGGCCGAGTTCGCGTATGTCCAGTCTCAGTGTACCTTGGCTTGTTTCTCGGTGGATCAGGCCGCCTGACCTGGCTCGGTCTGCGGTTTGATGGCGATCTCAGGCTCTTGTGCGCGCCGATGTGTCACCAGTGCGCCGGCTTCGCTCAAGCGCTTCAGTTCAGCTTCACTGACGCCGAGTTCGCTGAACACCGCAACGTTATGCTCACCCTGAAAGGCCGGCGTCCCGATCGGCGTCAACTCTGCCTCCGAGAAGCGCCAGGGACGTCCGGGCAGGTGATACTGACCACCGCTGCGGTCGGATACGTACTGCACGGCACCCCAATATTCGCTCCATTCCGATGCCGTGAGTTCCTTGATCGAGCGGATCTCGCCCATCGCGATCTTGGCTTCATCGAACTGGGCGTCCAACGTCGCCATGTCCGGGAAGGTCAGTATCCACGACTGGATGATCTGGTGGAGCGCACCGAAATTCAGCCGGCGCGCGACTGCATTGCAGAACCGCGGATCGTCGATGAGGTCCGCTCGGCGCATCGCACGCAACCACGACGGAAAGGTCCGGCTGCCGACAATGCTGGTCGCGACCGTGAAGTGCTCGCCTTGCGGCCCGGTAAAGAACGAGCAGTCGGTGGCGCCAAGCACGGCGGGTTCGGCTCCGATATCGTCATCGGCGAGATCGACATGCGCGCGTTCGTTGACCGCAAGCAGCGTCGCGGCCATCGCGACATCGATGTACTGGCCGCGCCCGGACTTCTGGCGGCTGTTGAGCGCTGCCAGGATGGCGATCACTGCCTGCAATCCAGCATAGACATCCGCGTGCGACAGGCTGTCGGTGCGCGGTTCCGTCAGCGCGCTGCCATAATGACGAACGCTGTTTTCGGTGAAACCCGCCTCGGCCTGCACCGTCGGCGCGTATGCCATCCGACTTCGCCACGGTCCTCCCTGGCCATAGCCGGTGATCGAGGCATAGATCAATCGTGGATTTCGCTTTGAGAGAGTCTCATAGTCGAGACCGAAGAAACCCAGCGTGCCCGCACGGAAATTCTCGACGACAACATCGGCCGTGTCGCAGAGTTTCAGCGCCAGTTCATAGGCGCCGGGCACATTGAGATTGATGCTGACATTGCGCTTGCCGGCATTCTGCTGTGCGTAGTAGCCCGACATGCCATCGGTCGACGGAAATGCGAAGCGCGAGACATCAGGGCTTGGCGGCTCGATCTTGATGACCTCGGCGCCAAGATCCTGCAACGTCCGTGCGCATAACGGGCCGGCGAGCACACGGGAAAAATCGACAACACGGATTCCGCTCAAGGGGCCGCTCATGTCAGCGCCCCGCGAATTTTGCGAGACCCGGGCCATTCTTGCGGAATGACGCGAGACCGGTCTTCAGATCTTCCGAGGCCCAAATCGGCGCCTGCACCCTTGCCATCGCCTCATCGGCGGCAGCGACGCCTTCATTGACCGCGATATAGGTGAGCTGCTTCGTCGCCGCATGCGCCACGGTCGGGCCCTGCGCAAATTCTTCCGCAAGCGTCATCGTGGTCTGTTCCAGCGACTCTTCCGGCACGGTGAGATTGATCAGGCCCCATTTCTCCAGCGTCGGCGCGTCGTAGCGTCGGGCCAGCATCGACATCTCCTTGGCGCGCTGAGCACCGATGCGCTGTACCTGGCGCTGGATTCCGCCGAGCAGAGGATGAAGCCCAAGCGTGGCCTCGACCGATCCAATCTTTGCCGAGGAAGCGGCGATAATATAGTCGCAGGAAAGCGCAAGCTCGAGTCCGCCACCAAGGCAGACGCCGTGAACGCTGGCGATCAGCGGAATAGGCAACAACTCCATGAAACGCAGGAACTCGACGCCGTTCAGCCGCCTGTTTTCGCTGGCCTGATCAGCCGCACCCGCGGCGACCCGCTTATCGAAGATATCCAGATCCGCGCCGGCAGAGAAATGGCGTAGTCCGCTGCGGATCACAATGGCGCGGCTGCCAGCTTTCTGAGCCGCCTCTACCTGCTCCACAAGCGCATTGATGAGCTTTGGGCCGAGCAGGTTGTACGGCCGATAAACCATGGTCAATACGGAGATATTGCCGCGCTCTTCGCGCGTCACGAGCACGTCCTCGGACAAACTTGCCTCCTGTGTGTCGGCGCTGCTTTCGAAACGGCCGCATTCTCGTTTCGCAGGACACTACATCATGACTTGCATTTTGCAAGTCATGAGTCGTTGTCCGAATGACAGGGCGTCCCCACCTCCGCTTGCGGCGTGACTGCGCGCAATTAAGTTCTCTTGTGGCCGCACGGCTGGACGCGGATCGCGCCGAGGTACCAGCGGTTGAGCGATTAGGATATTGCGGAGGCCCGCCGAATCTCGCAGGACCGAAGCCGCGAGGCCCGCATGAAATACGCAGAAGATCGCCCCTATGCCGACCCGGAGAAAGCCGCTCGCCGGCTCATGGAACTGGCCCAGGCTGTTGAGCCCGTTCAGGACGGCCGCATCCATATCGAGAAAATCAATTACCCGATGCTCTCCCAGGACAGGGCCAAGCCGGCCGAATACAGCGCGGGCCCCAAATTCGCGATCGAGCGGGGCTGGCTCCGGCTGCATGAGAGCGGCACCTACGTGAAGATCACGCCGGAGGCGGGCGGTGTACCGGTCGTTGACATTCAACGAACGTAGTTTTCGCAATCTTTCGAACCGGCCCCGGAGACTCGCGTGACCCTTGGGCCGGAGGTAGGTATTTAGCCGATGAAGAGACTTCTGATCGTAGCCGTTGTAGCCTTTTTGCCGACGACGTCGGCCATCGCATCCTTTCAAGAGCAAGAGAAATGCCTTGAAGGATGCATTAGTAGTTGGAATATGTGCGTTATGGAGTGCGGCGGAGACAGCAAGGGACACGGATCACCAAGCGCGCACAATAGGATCGAAGCTTGTGTGGCCTCGAGGCGTTGCCGCCCAAACTACGATGCTTGCGTTGCGAACTGTTCGCGAAAGCGCAACTAGGAGACGGTCCCTCCACCCCGCAAACCGCGGCCATTCTCATTATTTCCATGATCGCGTTGCGGCTCGGGGTCTCGTCACATCGCCTATCGAAGGCCGGCTGCGTGCATCAATGGGCGTGCGTCGCTCAGGGACGGACGCGGATGATCGTCTTCCCCTTTCGTCGCTCGGTCGGGTTCAAGGCGGCGACGGCATCGTCGAGGGTCGAGACGTTGCCGATGTTCGTCCGCAGTCGTCCGTCCCGCACCCGCAGGACGATTTCACTCAGTTGGGCACGATCGGACTCGACGACGAAGTCGACCGCGAGGCCGTCGGCGGGCCGTGCCTCGGCCGGCCCGACGATGGACACCAGCGTTCCTCCGGCTCGAATCAGGCCTGCGGACCGCTTCCCGATGTCGCCGCCGATGACATCGAACACCAGATCGACTCCGCCGACGTCTTCCAGGACGTCGTTGTCGAGGTCGACGAACTCTTTCGCGTCGAAGTCGAGCACCGTCTGACGGTCGGCGGCGCGTCCGGTGCCGATGACGTAGGCGCCGGCCTCTCGTGCAAGTTGCGTCACCATCGACCCGACTGCGCCGGCCGCACCGTGCACGAGGATGCTCTGCCCCGCCTGAAGGCGGCCGTGGTCGAACAGTCCCTGCCACGCAGTTAGGCCCGAGATCGGCAGGCTCGCGCCTACCGCGAAGTCGACGTCGCCCGGCAGCGGCGCGAGGTTGCGTGCCTCGATCGCCACATACTCGGCCAGCGTGCCGTCGCGATACCAGTCCGCGAGGCCGAACACCCGCTGTCCCACCGACAGCCCCCTCGTACCATATCCGAGAGCGGTGACCACTCCGGCCAGCTCGTGCCCAGGGATGGATGGTGTTCGGTCACGATCGGCGCGATCGGTCCAGGTCGAGGGCCACGCGAGCTCAGTCGGGACGAATCCCGACGCATGAACCTGAACGACGACGTCGTTTATCGCTGCCTGCGGCTCGGGCCGCTCCACCAGCTTCATCCCAGCGGGTCCCGCAGCCTGGTCCGTTACGACGATTGCCTTCATGGGAATTATCTCCTCGGTCATTTGTCTCTTTGGTGGAAATGTTGCGGGGAGCGTGGACGCGCCGGCTATCGGCAAAATGCCAGCCGTTGTCGAAGTCCTGTCTCCGTGTCTGCGATCTGCGCTGTCTGCATTGACCGGGGCTCCCACTAAGCCTGATGGATCGGGATCGCTCCGGTCGCCAGTGTTAGCGAATAGATGCGTTGCGCCTGCTCATAAAACAGTACCAAGATTAGTGTTTTTGGCTGCACCACTGCGCGATGGCTGCCCTCCCCATCCAACTCAATCGTGCCAGAAGGGCTCCGGCGGCTGCCCAGATTTCGGGGCCAAAACGGACCTCGCACAACGGAGACAGCGCCTTCGCATTTCCCGCCCCAGATAGCTGCATAGAGAGGATGAAGTGCCTTCTCTGCGAGGACAGCGGTTGGGTTTGTGAGAACCACCAGGACCGGCCGTGGGAAGGTGAGCACGCTTGCGGCTGCGAAGGCGCCGGAGCGCCTGCCCCGCCCGCAACGTTCCGAAGGAAGGGGATGCCCCTCGCCTCGCGGGCTCGGGTGGCCGCGATTACGCTTCGGCTTGGACTCAAGCAGCGGCCAGAGGAAATCGTCATCAACGAGGACCGGCACGCGATATGCCGAGAAGACCTACGGCAACCACGTCATAGCCGTGCGCTGGCTGCGACCTGCTTACCGCGTCATGAACCTTTCGCCGCATCGGGGTTAGGGGAGCCACCACTCCGCTTTGGCTAGAACGTTCCCTAAACAAAAATCAAAAAGGGTCGCACGAATGCGACCCTTTTTTCGTGCAGGGAACAGTCGCATGACATGCCTCTAATCCATCATCGCCATCCAGAAATTCCACTGGTCTATCAGCATGTTGCTAGATGGTGGGGGAGGCAGGACTCGAACCTGCGAAGCCATGAGGCGGCTGATTTACAGTCAGAAATGGTGGCTAGACCAACCCAGACAAATCAGGACAACAAATCAGTTGATCTATTGAAAAACACCAATATTGCTACTATTTGTCTGCTATTGTCTAGGACACAGGGTAACACTCACAGACACGGAGTAGACGTTACCCGACTGTTACCCCAAGGGCAGACTGATTATGAAAAAAGCACTCACCGACAAGCGACTTGAGGCCCTTGAGAAGGGCCCCGCGCCGGCATCACGGCAAGAAATCCCCGACGGTCTACTGCCCGGGTTGTACCTCATCCACCAGCCATCGAGGGCTATGTCCTGGGCCGTCAGATATCGAGCCGCCGGCAAGCCGAGAAAAGCGACGATCGGCCCCTACCCGGCAATCGGCCTCAAGGCGGCACGGGAACTCGGCGGTAAGGCTTTGCGGGCGGCGGCGGAAGGCCGAGATCCCGCCCGAGAGAAGCAGGACGCCAAGGCCGAGGCCAAGCTGCAGGCCGCCGAGGAACTCCGCGGCCAACGGGATTTGGTCCAGAACGCCGCCGTCGAGTTCATGAAGCGGCACGCGGCGAAACAAACCCGCGAGAGTAGCTTTTTGGAAACCGGACGCATTCTCGGCCTCAAGCTAACGGACGCTGGCGAATGGGAAGAGACCGGAAACGGCGTGATCGCCGAATGGAGGGGGCGCAGGGTACAGGATATCGCCCGGCGCGATGTCATCGCGCTGCTCGACAGCATTGTCGATCGCGGTGCGCCAGTGATGGCCAACAGGACGCTCGCGGCGGTGCGCAAGTTCTTCAACTGGTGCGTGGCGCGCGACGTTATTCAGGCATCACCTTGCTCCCTGCTCGAACCTCCATCACCAGAACGTAGCCGCGACCGCGTCCTGACTGACGACGAGTTGCGGCTTGCATGGAATGCCGCCGATGTCGACGGCTGGCCGTTCGGGCCGATCGTGAAGCTCATGATCTTGACCGGTCAGCGCGAGGGAGAGGTCGCTGGGATGCGCTGGTCGGAGATCGACCTGGAGAACAAGCTTTGGACACTGCCGGCCGGTCGCGTGAAGAACGACGAGCTGCACACTATCCCTCTTTCCAACGCTGTGGTCGAGATCCTCAAATCCGTGCCTCACATCAAGACCGACGGCGGATTCGTATTCGCCGGACGGAAAGGCAAGCCAATCACCGGCTTCTCCCGCGCCAAGGATCGGCTCGACGTCGCGATCGCGAAGGCGAACGGCGAGAAGCCACTGCCGGCCTGGGTGTTTCATGACATCCGGCGCACCGTGGCCTCCGGCATGGCCCGGTTGGGCATTCAGTTGCCCGTGATCGAGAAGGTCTTGAACCACAAATCCGGCACGTTCCGCGGCATCGTTTCCGTGTACCAGCGCCATAGTTTTTCCGAGGAGAAGCGCACCGCCCTCACCGCCTGGGCGGCCCATGTCGAGAGCGTGGTGTCGGGCAACCAGCCTGACAACGTCGTCTCGATCTCGCGGGGCACAAAATGAATGAAGTCGCTGCAGACGAAGACAAGGCTTGGCGAGGCGAGGCGGAGAATTGGCGAGGTGTGTTGCGCGACACCCTGACCATCGCGTTGGAGCTGGATGGTGTTCCCGGAAAGAAGGTGGAGATCGCCGAAGACGAAAGGGCGAGCCTTCAATGGGCGGCGAGAAACCTCCACGCGATTGAGGAGCTGGAGAGCATCATAAATTCACTGCCGCACCAACACGACCGGGCGCACGCGTTTCGCTGCCTCTGTTCCGCGATTGGCGCCGCGTTCGTCATCGGAAGCCATGCGTCCGTGTCGGAAACGCAGCGCGTCTTTCAACACAAGGCCGCGCAAGGGAAGGCCGGCGCCGCACCGCGCGCGATACCTTGGCACGGTGCCGCTCGTGAACTGGCAATAAAGGTGCGCGCGACGAACCCTCGCATCAGTAAGACTCGGATGTCGGAAATTATTTCCGACAAAGTACCTGACGCGCCGAGCCCAAGGCAGGTGCGGGATTTTTTGACGACCTTGGAAAAGGAAGGCAAATAATCTCGGAATAATCTCGGAAGCGAACCGGTTCACCGTGTCGCATCAGCGCATCCAGACATGTACGTACCTGTACCCGCATAGACAGGAGCGAATATGTCCCCCCACCAAAACACTGGCCGCAAACTTCCTACCCGCGCCGTTTGCGCGCGCTATGCAATTTCCGACCGAACACTGGCCCGCTGGATCAGGAATCCGGAGCTCGGTTTCCCGCGACCGACATTCATCAACAATAGAATGTTTTTTGATGAGGCCGAACTCGCAGCGTGGGATGAGGCCATGGCTGCGAAGTCACGGAGGGCGGCATGAGCAGGCCCGACAACAAAAACCGTGGCGCCGTTTGGAAGAACGACGAAAAGCAATCCGATCGACATCCGGACTTCAGGGGCTCCCTTGACATCGAGGGCATGCAGTATTGGATCGATGCATGGAAACGCAAGCCAGGCGCCAATCCGAAGGCGCCGGCGCTGAGCTTCTCGATCAAGCGTAAAGAGCCAAGGCAACCGGGGCGAGCCGGTTCATATCGCAGGGACATGGACGACGATATTCCGTTCGCGCCGGAGCTCAGATGAGCACATTTGACCTCTTCGACCCGGCGACCGACGATGCGGAAAATGATGCGCGCTGGCTGAACGCCATAGCGAACTTTCTGGACGATGCCCTTAACCTGATGTGCGAGTTGCGCGAAAAGGGAATAACCAGCGATGATGTTGGCCGGCTGGAAGCAGGCTTCGGCAGCGGTGCAGACGTGCTGCGAATTATCAGCGCGCGGCGGGCCAACCAGGCCGCACCGACGGTCGACACGATACAGTAAAACATAGCGCGTCGTCTGGACGGGCGCGCAGCAGCAGTTCACCACAGCCCAGAACGAGACCCATCTCGCCGCCCCAGAGCATCCGGATCAGGCAGAGCGGGAAGCCGCACAAATCCGGGGACGCGCCGGGCGTACACAAATGCGCGAAGCCCCGCCGGTGAGCAGCCAGCGGGGCGATACGCAAATAGGACAGAGCTTTCACAGGAGCTGACTTCATGTGCCACAGATGCACAAAAAATGCAAGCGCAAACCGCTCTGTCCAAAAAATTTTCAAGGACAGACAAATGCATTTTTCTCTTCCTGGAAGTCAAATCGATACGGCCAAGGCGGTACGCATCGAAGATGAGTGTCAGCGTCGTGCGATAGAGCTCCGCGGTCACGGCATCGATCGGTGTGGCCCCTGCCCGCGATGTGGCGGCCGGGACCGGTTCTCCATCAACGTCGCCAAGCAACTTTGGAATTGCCGACAGTGCCAGCGCGGCGGTGACGTGATCAGCCTCGTCGCGCACATCGACGGCGTTGGTTTTCGGCAGGCGGTTCGTTACCTCGGTGGCGCGCAGCAGCCAGTTGCCGCCCCTGTCGTCCGCACCACTCCATTAGCTCGACACGAGCCGAGTATTAACAGCGAATTTGCTCTCCGCATCTGGGATGACGCCAGGCCGTTCGCCAACTCTTTGGCCGAGAAATACCTGCTCGACACCAGAAAACTCAACCTCAACGGCGTGGATGTGGACGACGTTTTCCGCTTCTCCCCCCGGTGCCACTTTGAGGGTGAGCGCCATCCGGCGATGATTACTCTTTTCCGGAACATCAAAACAAACGCACCGCAGTGCATTGCTCGCACCGCGCTCGACGCTGAAGGGCGGAAGATCAAGCGATTGACCCTTGGGCCTGCGGCTGGCGCCGTCGCCAAGATCGACGCTGACGCGAACGTTGAGTATGGCCTTCATATTTCTGAGGGCGTCGAGACTGGATTGAGAGCGCGCGAACTCGGCCTGCGGCCCCTCTGGGCAACGGGCGGAACGGCCACGATGGACAAATTCCCAGTGCTCAGCGGCATCGATGCGTTGACGATCATTGCCGACAACGACGCCAACGGCACCGGCCAGCGTGCAGCTCAAGTTTGTCTCCACAGATGGCTCGCCGCTGGACGCGAAGCGCAAATCCTAATTCCTAACGTGGCTGGCGCCGACGCCGCCGACATCGAGGTGTGACCATGAGTGAGCGGAAAATATCGTTGATTCCATACGATCCTGAAGCGCACTTTGTCCCAGCCCATCCCAGCCGCACGGTAGTGTGCCAGCTTCGCATGGACGTCGGGAAGGCTAGCGAAAAGATCAGTAACTTTCGCGCCATCTCGCCGCAGGACAAGATCGCATATCTGCCAACTGGGGATTTGTGGTCGGCCAGGTCCGTCGACGGCGTGCTCGAACCGGTCCCGCTTAACGACGAGCACGGCGAGCCGCTTCTCGACGATCGCGGAAACCGCCGGACGATGCAGGCATCGAAGTGGTTGGCCCTTTACCGGCGGTGCGAGCAGATGAGTTGGGTTCCGGGCCGGCCGATGCTGATACCCGACCAGTTGCTTCTCGATGGCGGCATGATTGACCGGCCTGGCGTCAAGATTTTCAATTTGTATCGGCCGCCGGCGTTAAAGCGGGGCAGCACAAAATTAGCTGGGCCGTGGCTGGACCACATTCAAAAGATATATCCAGACGAAGCTGAACACCTCCTCAATTGGTTTGCTCACCGCGTCCAGCGACCGAGCGAGAAGATCAACCACGCGGTGGTGCTGGGCGGCGCGCAGGGAATAGGCAAGGATACGCTGCTCGAGCCGGTGAAGCGTGCGGTAGGAGCGTGGAACTTCGCCGAGGTAGGCCCACAACAAATACTGGGTCGGTTCAATGGATTCCTTAAGTCTGTCATCCTTCGCGTCAGCGAAGCGCGCGACCTTGGCGAGATCGATCGCTTCACATTTTACGATCGAACGAAAACTCTCATGGCGGCCCCACCAGACGTCCTTCGCGTCGATGAAAAATTCCTGCGGGAATATGCGATTCCAAATTGCGTTGGGGTCGTCATTACGACCAACCACCGAACGGACGGCCTGTACCTGCCGCCCGAAGATCGCAGACATTTCGTGGCGTGGAGCGACGCGCGCCGTGAAGACTTCCCGGCAGAATACTGGCGTGAGCTTTACGCGTGGCTCGACAGCGGTGGCGACGGCCATGTGGCTGCGTGGCTAGCCGAGCGCGACCTTTCAGGCTTCGATCCCAAGGCACCGCCGCAGAAGACCCCAGCCTTCTGGGCAATCGCAGATGCCGGACGCGCGCCAGAGGACGCCGAATTGGCAGACGTGATCGACGCCATCGGAAGGCCTCCAGCAATTGCGATGTCGCGACTTCAGTCAGCAGCGAGCGGCGACTTCGCAGACTGGCTGCAAGATCGGAAGAACAGACGCGTCATCCCCCATCGACTGGAAGTGGCCGGCTATCAACCAATAAGGAATCCAACGGCCGAGAGCGGACTATGGGTGGCGCATGGCAAACGCCAGGTGATCTACGCCAGAACGAACCTATCAGCCGCAGAGCGACTTGTGGCAGCGCGTGAGATTACGCGGGCATAACGATAAACCGCCGTGCATTCTAAGCAGTAAATGCAGTGGTTTCCTATCCCTCGAATTTTTGGGGATATTCCCTAGGTGGTAAATATATAAGGGGAATGGTGGATCACTGCATTTACTGCACACACTGCATGACGCCCCCGTCCATCCTCGCCAGCCAAACTGGTTCGCACGCTAGGTAACGTCCCCGTGAACGCGACACATCTCTGCACCCGTCGCCGTTCCCCTCGCCGCATCTTCGATCGTTTGTATACGAACGTTTGCATACAAACGATTTCCAACCGCAGTCGCCTGAAAGCCAATCAGGCCCTCAAGTCTGGAATTGTCCTTGATTGTCAATCTTGTAGATGTGTGAGACATGGTGTACATCTTGATCAGGGTAACGCGTGGGTAACGAACTGACAATGTCGCTAAGCGCTCAACAGAAAATTGGCCGCCGCAAATGCGCAATTTGCCGTCATCCCGAGAAATGGCGGATCGAATTGCTGCGTGCCGGCGGCGCATCGCTCGATGCCCTCGCTTCTAAGTTCGACGTCACTCGGGACGCCATCCATTCGCACTGGCATAAACACGTCTCGGCCGAGGCTAAGGCTTCGTACTTGGTCGGCCCATCCGACATCGAGAACTGGGCCCTGAAGGCAGCCCGTGAGGGCGATTCCGTCATCGATTATTTAAAACTATGCAGGTCCAGCTTGGTTTCCCAGTTGGCTACTGCAACTGAGGCTGGCGACGGGCTTCTAGCGACTCGTGTTGCAGTCGCTCTGACAAATGTCCTTGATCGGATGGCACGGATCACCGGCGAGGTCAGCACATTGGCAGGCAGCGTCACCAACATCACGAACAATGTCGTCGTCGGTGAGCATCCTGAGTTCATCAGGGCGCGGGTCGCAATTTTACAAGCTTTGGGGCCGTTCCCAGAGGCGGCTCGAGCTGTACTGGCTGCCCTGCATCCCGCCAACCCGAACGCGCCACAGCCCGAGCCTGGCCCCGCAAATGGCCGTCTCATCGAGTTGAGGGCAAACCCGTGAGTTTCACCGACCAGCTCGCATCGGCGCTACAGGAGAGCTGGCGCCTCAAGGCCCGTCCCGAGCAGCTGGCCCCGCCCGGTCCTTGGCGCATCTGGTTGTTCCTTGGAGGGAGAGGCGCGGGCAAAACGCTAGCTGGGGCAAGCTGGGTTCACGAACTGGTGCAGAGCGGCAAGTATGGCCGCATTGCCCTCGTGGCCCCCACGGCCGCCGACGCTCGAGATACGATGGTCGAGGGCGTCTCTGGCATCCTGGAGACCGCACCCAATTGGGCTCGGCCGACGTATGAGCCCAGCAAACGCAAGCTGACCTGGCCCAATGGCGCAATCGCTACCGCCTTTAGCAGCGAGGAACCCGAGCGGCTGAGGGGACCAAATCACGACGCGGCGTGGTCCGATGAGCTTGCAGCGTGGAACGAGCCGCAGGCCACGTGGGATCAACTTCAATTCACCCTGCGGCATGGCCGCGACCCGCGGATTTTCATCAGCACCACACCAAAACCGATCAAGCTGTTGCGCGAGTTGCTTGCCCGCGAGGGTCGCGACGTCCGCGTAACCCGCGGCTCGACGTTCGACAACGCGGCAAATCTCGCTCCCGCATTCATCGAGGCGGTGACGGCCAGATACGCAGGAACGCGACTTGGTCGTCAGGAGCTGAACGCCGAGCTTCTTTTGGACACCCCCGGAGCCCTCTGGACCCGGGAAGTGATCGACCGCGCGAATGGGCAATGGAAGCTGCCGGACATGAAGCGCGTTGTGGTTGCGATCGATCCCAGCGGCACGAAGGGCGAGGAGGACAGCGGCGATAGCGTCGGCATCGTCGTTGCCGGCCTAGGGTCGGATGGTTTCGGTTATGTTTTGGCCGATCGTACATGTAAATTGAGCCCCGACGGCTGGGGCCGCGTGGCCGTGCGGGCATATCATGATTTCCGCGCGGATCGCATCATTGCTGAACGAAATTACGGCGGTGCGATGGTAGCGCACGTTATTAAGACCGTAGATCCGAACGTTCCCTACAAAGAAGTTGTTGCATCCCGCGGCAAGATTGCCCGCGCAGAACCTGTGGCCGCGCTCTACGAACAATCGAAGATCAGACACGCCGCGACCTTCGTCGAGCTGGAGGACCAGATGGCCGCGATGACCAGCGACGGCTACACAGGAGACGGCTCTCCCGACCGTGTCGACGCGTTGGTCTGGGCGTTGTCCGAGCTGATGGTCTCGGGCCCGATTCCGATGAACTTCGTCGCGCCCGTCGTCATCACGAGCGCCGACATTGCGCGTGCGACCTCGCCGCACCTCGCTCGCGGACCCTACTACGCTGGCGCCAACGACGTTCCATATTTACCAACCAGATCAAGTTAAGGAGACCACCATGGCATCTTTTGCAACCAACATCACCACCCCAGCCACCGCCATCACCACCGCGCTTGCGACCGCCGTTTCGAACGCGCGGACCCTTCAGGCCAACATGGCAGCGGGCCTGCCCGGCACTGTGCTGGTCAATCTCGCGACCAGCTCGACCTCCTGGAGATCCGACATAGCCGATTTGCGCACGACGCTTGACTCCGCGATCGCCGATCTTGCCAGCGTCAATCAGCGTCTCAACGACATCAAAAATCTTCTCGCCGCGATCGGCGGGCTGGATTAAGCCGATGACAAAAGAAGCGAAAATTATCCTCGATTTGCGCGCGAAGTTAAACGACGTCGAGCACAAACAAGTCGAGTTGATCGCCGAGCGCGACGAGCTGGCGTTCGCGGCGCTGGTTGACCGCGACAAGAAGGCAGCCGATCGCGTCGCCGCCATCAATTCTGAGCTTTCCGGGCTGACCAACCAGATTGGCGCCATCTCGGCTGCCCTCAAGGAGGCTGCCAAGCGCGAAGCCGCAGCTGCGGTGGCCGAGCGTGCGAAGCGGCGTCGCGATGATGCACGCAAGGCCGAAACGATCGTCGCAGAAGTCGAGGGCCTCGGGTGCGAGATGGATAAGGCACTGACGGCAGCCAAAGACGCCGCGGTTCTCATCGAGAATAAGCTCGCCGAACTTCGGCGCCTTAGCGGTGGCGGTCCGATGACCGAGAGCGTTCGAGTCAACTTGTGCCGCGCAGTCGTTTCGGCAAACATGTTTTCGCCGTTGCACACGGTCGTGCTGGCACCAGACGAGCGCACCACGGTTCAAATGCTGACCACGCCGTGGGGCCGGTCGATCCGAAATTGGATTGCCGGCGTTCTCGGTACCGAAAAAGAGAGGGAGGCGGCATGATGGGCTTCTGGACAAAGCCGGTCGCGAAAATTCGCCGCCTCGCCATTAGCGAAGTCAGCCTCGTTGATAAGGGCGCCAATCAGCACGCACACATCACGCTGTTCAAACGAGATGCCGGTACCAACACCGCGAAGGACACCGAAATGGACCCCGCAATCGGAATTGTGAAACTGGCAAAAAAGATTGCCGCCGGCGAGATGAAAAACTATCGCAGCAAATCGGAATGGTATGTTGCGCTCGCAAAGCTTGCCGCCGACCAGCGCCGCGATGATGAAACTACGGAGCAGGCTTTCGCACGCTTCGTGACCCAGGATGACGGCGGTCGCGCGGTATTCGCCGCTTACAAGAGCGCATCGGGTCCTGACTGGACACCCGCCACGGAGCCGGCGCCGGTCGTCAAAGCCGACAGCGCCTACGCAAAATTGGTGGAGATCGCGAAGGGCCTTCAGTCCGTTGATCCCTCGCTGACTGAGGCCGGCGCGTTTGCGAAAGTCTTCATAGATCCGAAAAACCGTGAGCTCGCCGAGCTGTGCAAGACCGAGCGAGTCGAATGATCAGAATGGCGTGCCCGGCCTCGGTTTATCCTTGGGCCGCCTCCGGGCGCTCCTGCGCGGCGACGCGCTGCTCGGCGGGGCGTGGTGGCCACGCCGAGCAAAATTTCCACCGATGAAGGGGTAAGTTAATGGCCGCCATCCTCAACCAGGCGATCACCACGGCGGCCGTGTCGCCGACGTATCAATTGCGAGCAGGGACGGGCGGGGGCGGGCTCCCGGGCACTCTGGTGGCGGCAAGAGGCGCGCCAGCCAGCTCCATCAGCCCAAACGCCGAGTTAAATGCGCACGACCGCTCAGTCGATCCTGGAGTGCCCGCCGATCGGCGACGAGGTTGTCGAGGTGCAGCGGCTCGTCATCAGGCCGCTCTCCTTCCGCCAATCGTCTCGCCAGCGTCCGTGTGGCGTCCACCACAAAGACGCCGCAATCATAATCGTTCGGCTGTTGGGCCATGCGGGCGGACTGAAGGTTGGCGCCAAGGCGTTCCGCGAGTTGTTCTGCGCGAGTGAGGTTAAAATTCCGACTGGAGTCGTAGTGATAGGCAACTACGTTCTCCCGATTGCGGCGATCAACGAGCAGTAGCGACCAGTGGTCGCCGTCGTCGGCCTCGACACCTCTGCCATCGTTCACTGGCACGAGCAGGAAGTCGGCGGTATCGTTCTGATCCTCATCGTAGACGATTCCTTGCACGGCTAACAGCAATTCGACCGCGTTGTCGGTCAAGCGCAGCATTTGGGCTACCGCCGGGCGCAGCAGCCGCATCCGAGCAGCCAGATCCGGATGATCCCTCTGCAGCTCCCGCTCCAGGCCCGTGTAATCCGCCGTGATATGCGCGTCAGTTAGCCACTCGTTGTGGGGCAAAGGCGGAGCCGGCACTCGGACGCCGGATCCGGAGGCCTGTCCATCCGGCTGATCCAGTTGGGCCGACGACTTTTCGCGACGGCTCCCTCGGAACGCTTTGGGCAAACACGCGCTCACGACCCCGCCCGCACCGGAAGCGAACCTCTCCGCGCTGCCGATCTGCTGAGCGGTGGATCGACATGTGTCTATAAACGGCCGCGGCCGCAGCATGATCGCGCCCAAGGAATAGTTGGGGGTCGCTTGCCCTAACTCGAACGCCACCGTATAGGGCCGTTCATCAATAATCAGATTTGTCGACTGCTGAGGTGACTGCGGCAGCACGCCGCGTCTAGCCAGTGCGCCAATCAGGACCTCGGGGGCGCGTTGGGGGCCGTGAATGAAGCCCGAGCCGACGAGATATCCTAAATCACGTTCGAAATCAGGCGCCGGCGCCAAAGCCGGTATCGTGGCTACCGGATGAGATGAGTGTTGCGGTTGTCTCAACTCGCGGGAAGCCCGGCTGTCGTGAGCATCGTTACGCACTTCGCCGC